>JAFAHS010000056.1 GCA_019237115.1 Deltaproteobacteria bacterium | reverse complement strand
AAGACTCAAAGCGGGCATTGGAATTCTTGTCTCTAACCGCGCCCGATCGCACCGACCGATCCACCGAATCGCGCGCACATCGAAGGCTGTGGCTCTGACCGGACGAATGGTAGGAATCAGCGGTGCCAGCGGCGCAATCTACGGGCTCGTCGAGCGTCTCACGCTCGGACCGACCTCAAAAGTCCACCTGATAGTCAGCCAGACCGGTGTGGTCACACTCGATCCGACGCCGGGTTGGGTTACCCGCCGATACGCGTGAGATACGCAAGGAGTGGCTTGCGTATTCCGAGTTGGTTCTTGTACTGGCGCATCTCGGGCGGAACTTTTTCCAGTGCCTGCCTGAGTCCCCTCGCGAGAGCGGGAAAGCCCTCAAGCACCGATAGCGGGCGGATGTAGGTTCTTATCGTAAACAGTACATCGCCTGATTTCGGCAGTTTGCGTAGGGTCTGACGCTCGGACCTGATCCATAACCTGGTGCCGGCGTTCTCCTGCGTGATGTTCCCGTCGATCCCGTCTTGGGGATGCAGGCTCTGTCTCAAATAAAGGTCTGGAGAATCGACGACATTCCAGTTGCACCGCCACGACGGTCTATGCGGCTTGAGTCTCGCCATGTAGAGGTCCGCGGGTGTGGCCAGCTTTTCGTCGTAACCGGGCACGGGTTGATGAATCGCTGCCAACGGCAGTCCGATCTTGTCTCTCAGCTCCCACCTAAGTGGAAAGCACACCGATCCTGCGCTTAGGACGTAGATGTCACCGCCGCGAGGACTCATCAGGCAAAGATCCTCCTGAACCAGCCGAGCCGCGAGATCGAGGGGCGCATCCTCGAAGTCGGCAGTGTCCCACCGCTCGCCATTCGTGAGGTTTTCGATATGGCCCGACCCGTCCAAGCCCGCCGGGCCGTCCGGGATGCGAAAACGCTCCGGATAGAAGGCGACCAGATGTTGAAGGAGCAGTTCCAGAGTTTCTGCTTGACCACTTTCACTTCCGGGTAGAGCCAGAAAGACCGAGTCGTATTCGTCGCGCAGGCGCCGCGCCTTCTCACTCATCTCCGGGACGTATTGCTCGTCGAAATCCAGCCAGGTATCTCCCCGCATCGGCGCCAACCCCAGAGCAAGACTGTAGTCGCCATCGGCGAAGGGGTAGGGCATGAATCCGCCGAGGGATGGTTGAGTTTCACTGCTCTTGAGATCGCTCATCGGCCGCAAAAAATTGCGCAGATCGTCTTTGGGTCGGTTTTCTCGCCAGAGGACTGCTAACGCACCAACAAGGGCAGCTTACTCAAGCCCCTCAGCGCCATCGACCCGCGATACTCGAGCTTAGCCTCGGGGTTAGCCAATTGGAGACGCGGAAATCTTTCAAGCATCGATTCGATTGCGATCGCGCCTTCCAGACGGGCCAGCGGCGCCCCCAGACAGAAATGAATTCCCTCTCCAAACGAGACATGGTCATTGGGCGTGCGGGCCACGTCGAGGCGCTCCGGGCGGGGGAATTGTGCCGGGTCGCGGTTGGCGGCCGCCAAAAGCACGAAGGCGAGAGTTCCAGCAGGAATCTCTGTCCCTCCAACCGTGGTGGTCGAAGTCGGCATCCGTACAGTCATTTGGACGGGAGGGTCGTAGCGCAGCATTTCCTCGATGGCCGTGGGAATGAACTCACGGCTCTCGCGAAGACGCTGCTGCTCATCCGGATGTCGACAGAGCGCCAGCAGACCGTTACCGATGAGATTGGTGGTAGTTTCGTTTCCAGCCAGCAGGAGTAAAACAACGAACGCCAGCAACTCGTTCTCGCTTAGCACTTCGGCGTCGTCGCTCGCGGCCACGAGTGCGCTAATCAGATCGTCGGCAGGATTGGCTCGACGCTGCACGATGACCTCGCCCAAGTAGCGGCGCAAAGCGTCCTTTGCGGCCAACCCTGCGGGCGATGGCCCGGTGGCCATGTCCTGGCCGAATGAGCTGACCAGGTCGTTTGACCATTGCTTGAATTGGTTGTGATCTGCCGCCGAGACTCCAAGCAGTTCGGCGATTACGATTACTGGCAGCGTGTTCGCCAGCATGGACATTGCCTCGATTTCGCGGCCCTGGTCCGCCTGTTTCACCAAATCATCGGTGATCTCGCGTATCCGAGGCTCGAGTTCGCGCACTCGTCGAGGGGTGAAGGCTTTGCTCACGAGCCTTCGCAGGCGGCTGTGCACCGGAGGATCCGCAGTCAGGATGGTAGGTGCTCCAGCAAACGGGTCGATTCGCTCGCGGAATGGAATTTCCGGGCGGCGAACGGTAAAGCGTTCATGGTCGCGTAGCACGCTGACGACATCGGCGTAGCGGGCGATCAGAGTTGTAGGCATGAACAGATTCAGCTGTCGTGGAGGACCCTTCAGGAGCGCAGGAAAGTGCGGATATGGATTGGCGCGAAATTCCGGATCGAATGGGTTGAAATAGAAATCTTGCTCAGACATTGCCCGCCTCCCATCTACCTCGGTTACTATGCCGGACGGTGGCACGAATCCAGCCGCGAACGCCGCGGTCCGGTTGAGGTTGGGTCAAGCGTCCGCCCGGTCGAACGTCATCGACCTCCCCTGGATCCGCGAATTCGGCGGTTCGCGAGAGCGTTGCGAAAGGTTGCTTTGCTTCGACACTCGACGTGAAATGAACCAGGCGTCCGGCTCGAATACGGAGGAAACCAACAATGCGATTGACAGGTAAAGACGTATGGGAGGTGGGCGTGAAGATGGGCTGGGCGAATGGCCCCTACGACCCGCGTTCTAATAATATCGCGGCTCGCGCCGACGTGATGGCCTCACTCCTCAATGAGGTTATCGGCAAGCGCCAGAACTGGTTGCCCGAGCTCGTCGAGAGCGAGGATGCGATGCGGGCATGGGAGGCAAAAACTCCTCGCGAGAACGTGCTGCGGCTCTACAAGTTTCTCAATCAGCTCGGCTATACCGTCATCGGCATAGATGCCGCGATTGAGCGCGAGAGGGCAAAGAACAAGACCGCTGATTCGTCTGCCGAAGTCGCCAAGAAAGCACGACCCTGACCCGCGCAGCCCGCGCGCGGGACGCATATGGAGAGTCCACCGAAACCGCCAGGGTTGCCCGGTGCCGTCATCAGACATTCCCAACCGGCTGAACGAGGGTGATGAATGCCAACCGGATCTACTTCGCCAGGCGTGGGTCGTCAGCAGCGACGCACTGCCACTGTCTGTGGATCCTCACTTGGGTCTGCCTGTTTCTAGCGTTTAACAAGCGGATCTGTTGATCCCTTACGTGCTCACACTCTTCTTTGTTCCGATAGATCGTAGGTCGCCTGACCCATTCGCTAAGCGGCGCATCCGCATTGCCCCTAGGAAACTCGCGGCTGGTTGGCGGGAGGATCATAAGCCAACCGACCAGCGCGAGTGCGGCAGCGTGGCGGAGGTTCATCTGAGCCATCTCCCCTTTGGTCTAGGAAGGGCGCTCGATAGGCGCCCATTCTGACCGGCCACGTAGATGCCTACTCTTTCCCACGCAAGTCCGCAAATTACCGAATCGTCCGGCAAGCCGCGCGCCGACCAAGCCTTGAATTGCCTAACCACATGTCGGCATTTCCAACTCCAATTGGCTCTTCGAGGTCCTCACGGCCCGGGCGAGAAATCCACACCGCAGCGTTTGGACGCCCCAACTACTGGACGCATATGATCGTTGCGTTTCGCCTTGCGCGCCCACCAATTCGAACCCGCGCTGGTTTTCACCGATATGTAGAGATGCGCATCACTGGCCTGACCTCTCCGGTACTTGCTTGCTGCGGGGGGAGCGCCGCACTACAGTCGGGCTGACTCACACGCGGAGGCACCATGATTCAACCGGACAGAATCGGGCACGTCGTGATCAAGGTTCGCAATCTGGAGCGTTCGACCAAATTTTACAGCGAGATCCTGGGACTGCAGATTATGAAGGTCGAGGCTGGGTTCAAGATGGCGTTTCTGGCGAGCCGCGGCAGAGACCATCATGAATTGGCAATCCTGGAGGTCGGCCCCGAAGCACCCTCGCCGCGCGAGCGTTCGATCGGCCTGTCGCATATCGCGTTTCGGATGAGCGACGAGGCGTCGTTGCGCGCTGCATACGCCGATCTCAAGAAGAGTGGCGTCCGAATCATCGGCGCGATCAATCATGGGGTAACCAAAAGCGTCTACTTCCGTGATCCAGATGGCAACGATCTCGAGTTGTACTGCGACGGGTTGCCCGAGGAAATTGCGAAGTTTCCCGACCCCTACGCCGGCATGGAAGGACTCGACTTCGCAAGCGATGCCCCTGATTTTCGTGAAGCAGTACGCGAACTGGTCAAGTAAGCGGCCGATCTTCGTTACCGAACCGTTAGGAGCCGCAGCGTCCTTCATGAAAATGCTCGGTTTGCGCCCGACGGGTTCGACGGGCGGTCCTCATTCGGTCGCCGAGAGACCGGTGACTGTTTATCCGGAGCCCCCGCCCCCCAGCGCTTCGTCCACGATGGCTCGTGCTTCGGCAAGAATCGCATCCAGGTGCTCACGCCCCTTGAAGCTCTCCGCGTAGACTTTGTAGATATTCTCCGTTCCCGACGGACGCGCGGCGAACCATCCGCTGGTGCCAATCACCTTGAGGCCGCCGATCGGTGCATCGTTGCCGGGAGCTCTGGTCAGACGCGCGGTAATCGGCTCACCGGCGAGCGTCGATGCTTTCACATCGGCGGGTGAAAGCCTGCTGAGATGCTCTTTCTGTTGGGGCGTCGCAGGCGCATCTACCCGTTCATAGGCCAGTGCCCCAAATTTCTCGGTGAGTTGGCGGTAGTGCTCACCAGGATCGCGACCCGTGCGCGCGGTTATCTCGGCGGCGAGCAGGTTGGGAACCAGCCCGTCTTTGTCGGTGGTCCACACCGTGCCATCACGCCTGAGAAAGCTTGCCCCCGAACTTTCCTCGCCGCAAAAACCGACCTCGCCATCGATGAGTCCCTCGACGAACCACTTGAATCCGACCGGGACCTCGATAAGCCGCCGGCTCAGATGTGCAGTCACGCGATCGATCATGCTGCTGCTGACGACCGTCTTGCCGACCGCGACTCGCGCTGACCATTGCGGGCGATTGCTGAAGAGGTACGAGATCGCCACCGAGAGGTAGTGGTTGGGCTCCATCAACCCCTGGCTGTGACTGACGATGCCGTGCCGATCCGCGTCGGGGTCGCTCGCAAACGCGACATCGAAGCGATCCTTCAGGCTGACCATCCGGGCCATCGCGTAGACCGACGATGGGTCCATACGAATTTGTCCGTCCCAGTCCACCGTCATGAATCCGAAGGTCGGATCGACGGTGTGATTGACCACCTCGAGGTTGAGGGCGTAACGATCCCCGATTGCGTCCCAATAGGAAACGCTGGAGCCGCCCAGCGGATCGACGCCGATGCGAACCTTACTTTCCCGGATGGCCTGCAGGTCGACGACTGACGGGAGATCGTTGACATAGAAGTTCAGGTAATCATGCCGGTGAGTGGTGGCCGCCGAGCGTGCGCGCTCCAGCGGCATTCTCCTTACATCGCGCAAACCGTCGCTAATCAGGGCATTGGCCCGTTCCTGGATCCATGCGGTCACCTGGGTGTCCGCGGGCCCGCCGTGTGGTGGATCGTATTTGAAACCGCCAAAGCGGGGGGGATTATGCGAGGGCGTGACTACAATGCCGTCCCCCAATCGGTTCTTGCGGCCGCGGTTGTAGCAAAGAATAGCGTGCGAAATTACCGGCGTCGGCGTGTATCCTCCCTCGGCATCCACCATCACCTCGACGCTGTTGGCCGCCAATACCTCCAGGGCACTCCCCAGCGCCGGCCCTGACAGCGCGTGGGTATCGACCCCGAGATAGAGCGGCCCGTTGATGCCCTGCTCTGCACGGTAAAGACAGATTGCCTGGGTGGTCGCCAAGATGTGCGCTTCGTTGAACGAGTTGTCCAGCGAGCAACCGCGATGGCCCGAGGTACCGAACGCCACCCGCTGCTCGGGCACCGAGGGGTCGGGTTTTCCGGAGTAGTAGGCGGCCACCAGCTTCGGAACATCGATTAGAAGGGAAGCGTCAGCGGGCTTACCGGCAAGTGGACTGATTTGCATGGCCCCATCCATCGTAGCCGGTGCAGGTTTGAAATCGAAGCCAAATCAACCAAAATCTGCGGGTACGTGATAAGAATGTTTTCGTGGGCGCGTAACAGAAACCTAATTTCGCCCCAACATTCGGCCGCTCTAATCAGGAGTTTGAAATTCAAGCTCGCCGGAGCCGATCAGAACAATGCTGGCACAACAAGACCTCTCGGTTGAGTCGATCAAACAGGCAATCCTCGACAATCTGGCGCTCGCCCTCGCGCGCCAACCGCGCTACGCGACCCGGCACGACTGGTACACCGCGGTCGCGCTTACCGTGCGCAGTCTGCTGGCCTCGTACTGGTACGCCGGTACCAACGTTCGCACCGAGGATCGCGTGCGAGTCGTCGCGTACCTGTCGGCGGAGTTTCTGCTCGGACCGCACCTGCACAATAACCTGGTGGGGTTGGGAATTTACTCCCAGGTCGAGCGCGCGGTCACCGAGCTTGGGCAGGACCTCGGCGACCTAATCTGGGATGAGCAGGAGCCGGGTCTCGGCAATGGGGGTCTGGGACGGCTCGCGGCCTGCTACATGGAATCGATGGCCACCCAGCAGATGGCCGCCATCGGTTACGGGATCCGTTACGAATTCGGAATTTTCCGTCAGCTCATCCGCGACGGTGCGCAAGTGGAGATGACCGATGAATGGCTGCGTCTTGGCAATCCATGGGAAATCGCGCGGCCGGAAAATGTATACCTGGTGCAATTCGGAGGGAGCGTGGAGTCGTACACCGACGATTCGGGATCGGTGCGCGCCCTCTGGCTTCCGGACCGGATCGTTCGCGGGGTTGCTTACGACACGCCAGTCCTTGGCTATCGGGTGCCATGGGTAAATCTGTTGCGCTTGTGGAGGGCGCAGGCGCACGAGGAGTTCAACTTCCAGCAATTCAACGCCGGCAACTACTACGGCGCGGTCGAAGACATGGTCCAGTCGGAGAACATTAGCAAGGTTCTCTATCCGAATGACGAGCAGGTCGAGGGCAAGATCCTGCGCCTGGAACAGCAGTACTTTTTTGTTTCCTGCTCGCTGCAGGACATGCTGCGCCTGCATCAACTGCGTCGGCGCGCGTTGGCCGAGTTCCACAAGTACTGGGCGATCCAGCTCAATGACACGCACCCCTCGATCGGGATAGCGGAATTGATGCGCCTGTTGGTCGACGTTAACCAGTTTGCATGGAACGAGGCCTGGGACATTACCCGCCGCACCTTTGCCTATACGAATCATACCCTGCTGCCCGAGGCGCTCGAAAAGTGGCCGCTGCCGATCTTTGCCCGGCTGCTTCCGCGCCACCTGGAGATCATCTACGAGATCAACCGTCGATTCCTCGACCAGGTGCGAGAGCGCGCTCCCGGCGACGATGGGCGGCTTGCCCGCCTGTCCATTATCGATGAGAGCGGTGACAAATTCGTGCGCATGGCGCACCTTGCGGCGGTCGGCAGTCACAAAATAAACGGGGTCGCCGAGCTTCACTCCGAGCTGCTCAAGGAAACCGTGATGCGCGATTTTGCCGAACTGCAGCCGGAGAAGTTTACCAACGTTACCAACGGGGTCACGCCGCGTCGGTGGATGGCGGTCTCCAATCCGGGCCTCACCTATCTCATCACCAGCAAAATCGGCGATGGATGGTTATCGCACCTCGAACGCGATCTCCGGCGCTTTGAAGAGTGTGCCGACGACGAGGAAGTTCAAGACGCGGTACGGCTGATCAAGTATGCAAACAAGCGGCGTCTGGCCGAAATGATCGAGCGGACCACCCGCATCAAGGTTAACCCGGAGTCGATGTTCGACGTCCAGACCAAGCGGATTCACGAATACAAGCGCCAACATCTCAACGTCCTGCACATCATTACGCTCTACGAGCGCATCAAGCACGATCCCGGCCTCGAGGTTCTTCCACGCACCTTTGTCTTTGGTGGCAAGGCGGCACCCGGCTACGCGATGGCCAAGCTGATCATCAAGCTCATCAACGCAGTAGGCGAGGTCGTCAACCAGGACCCGGCGATGCGTGGGCGCCTCAAAGTCGCCTTCGTTCCCGACTTCAACGTCAAGACCAGCCAGCACATCTATCCGGCCGCGGACCTGTCAGAACAGATTTCCACTGCCGGAAAGGAAGCCTCCGGCACCGGCAACATGAAGTTCTCCCTCAACGGTGCGCTCACCATCGGCACGCTGGATGGCGCCAACGTGGAGATTCGCCAGGAGGTCGGCGAGGAAAATTTCTTTCTGTTCGGGATGACCGCCGAGCAAGTGCAGGCACTCGTCCGCGACGGCTACCATCCGCGCGAATATGTCGCGAAGAACCCGGAACTCGGGGAAGTCCTGAATCTGATCGAGTCCGGGGCTTTTTCCCGGGGTGATCGACAGACCTTCAAGCCGTTGCTCGATTCGCTCCTGAACCACGACCCATTCCTGGTCCTGGCCGACTACCAGTCCTACGTCAATTGTCAGGGCGAGGTGTCGAAGGTTTATCGTGATGAGCGCAGATGGACTCGAACGTCGATCTTGAACATCGCGCGCTCCGGCAAATTCTCCTCCGACCGGGCGGTCCATGAGTACCGTGAGAAGATCTGGCGCGGATAGGGGTGGGCCGGGCGCAAATCCACGCGGGCCCACGGTCAGACGGGAAGCGAACGGGCGAACATCTAACGGCCCTGGGGAGTACGGTCGCGCATTACAGGTTCAGTGGTCGATCGCGTTTCGACTTTTTAAGCCGTCCTTCGTGGGCTCGTAGCTAGCTGCTCGGCCATCTTTCGGAAGTCGGCGTCCCTCTTCTTGCGCATCAACTCCGCGGCGCAAACGCCCTGACTGTTTCTTAGGTCGCCTCTGGCTCCGTGGGCTATCAGCATCGGGAAGAATCGCTTGTCGCTCCCCTTCTTGAGCATGTAGTGCAGCGCGGTCATACCCTTGCGATCCTGGTAGTTGACATCGGCGCCAAGTTTTAAGAGTTCCTCGGCCGCCTCGAAGTGGCTCCACTTGATCGCACCCAGGAACGGAGACTCGTTCTCCACGAGATCGTCCACCGAAGAATCGTTCACGTCCGCGCCATGGGCCACGAGCAGCCGGATCGCCGGAATGTCGCGATTGAATGCCGCTGCCCACAAGCAATAGTTAGGGTTCGAACCCCGTTTGAGCAGGTACTCGGCCAGTAGCAGGTTTCTGCCCCGTGCAATTGCGAACCACAACGGCGTTGCCTTCCACCTTCCCTCCGTGAAGGCTTCCTGATGGATCGAGAGGCCGGCGTCGACCAGCACTTCGGCAGTCTTGAGACTGTCGGCTGCCTTGCGTTGGTCACCATCGAGGTCCCCGCCGCAACAAAGATGAAGCCAATTGCGTCCCTTTGCGTCGCGATGCTTGAGGAGTTCCGCGTTCTCCTGGAGCGCTCGCGCAACCCCGCTCCACTCCATCGACCTGACCATCGCCAGCATTTTCGTTTTGGAGACCGAGCTCTGTCCCGACTGCAGGGGTCGGGAGCGCGAAGCTAACGCTCGACGGGCAGGCTGGCTGCGTGCCATTCCAGCATTCCGCCCTTGAGATTGCTCACGTGATCGAACCCAAGCGCCGTCAGGATTGCGGCGGCGGTGCTGCTTCGCACGCCGGCACGGCATACCACCACGATTTCGCGATTTTTCATCTCTTCCAGCGTGCCTGCTTGCTGCGGCAAGGCCCTGAGAGGGATCAGCCGGCTGCCGTGAATATGTCCGAGCTCGCCGCCATACTCGTCTTCTTCGCGCACATCCAGCACCAGCGGCGGATTGCCACTTTCAATACGCGCCTTCAATTCGGGCGCGGCGACCTGACGAATCGCTTCGAGCTGCGCGAGCCCCGGGAACGCGACCGAATCATCATCGATGGCCGACTGGTTCGCTTGCAGCGACTCCTGGATCTTGTCGGGCAGCGCCAGGCGCAGATCGTTCATGATGTGGATGTATTCATCGCGCGTATGGCCGGCGAGGCGCGGATTGGAGGCTTTCTCTTTGCCAATGGTGGAGGATTGATTGCCGCGATAGTCGTGCGCTGGAAAACCAGCGTGCTGTCGGGCAGCGTGAACAGCGCGCCGGTAATTGCTCGTATTGCTGGCCCGCATCACCTCCGGGGAAGTCCGCACGCCCGGTGCCGCCGATGAGCAGGGTATTGCCGGTAAAAACACGTCCTTCCACGTAGATGCTGATCCCGTCGGGGGTGTGCCCTGGCGTGTGAAAGACTTTAGGCGCAGGTCTCCGACTTCCAGAACGTCTCCACGCGACACGTGGACGTCGACATGCGGCGCGGGCGCATGCCGCTCCACCACGATCTTCGCCTCCGCAAGCCACGCCACGTCCCAGGTTCCGGTCAGGTGGTCGGCGTGGGTGTGGGTGTCGATCACGTAGTCGAGTCTGACTCCGTGATAGGCTGCGGCGGCTAGATAGCGCGCGGCGTTCTCACGCAGTGGATCGATCAGCGCCGCACGCCGAGTGCGTTCGCATCCGAGCAGATAGGTCTTGCACTTTCCCCGATTGA
>JAFAHS010000533.1 GCA_019237115.1 Deltaproteobacteria bacterium | reverse complement strand
ACGATTCCGGAGGTTGGACTGGTGAGCCCGGTCGTCGGATCGGTGTCCATAGGGATCGCTCATTACCGACACGGTGAATTTCGCATTGGTCGGAATTGCCAGCCCGATGCGGATCAGGCCCTTGTCCATCAGCAGCTGATAAGCCTTTTGCCGGGCAGCTGGTGTCGAGACATCGTCATTCGGACAGGTGGCGCCGTCGACCAGCCGGAACAGGGGGTCGGTGCCGTTGCTTGCAAAGAAGCGATCGTGCGCCGCCTGCGCGCTGATGGTCCATCCGTTCTGAGGTTGATGACAGGTAAAGCAGGTGCGGCCGTTGGTGCCCAGGTTCTGGAAGAAGGGGTTACCGGAGGTCAGCGTTGCACCGCCCGGCTGATAGGACGAGATGAGCCCGCTTGGATCGGGATCGATTCCCAGCAGGGGTATGACCGGCGGAGCCTGCTGCACGCCCCTGCTTGGATCAGGAAACATCCTCATTTGCTGGGCCGCCGCGATTGCAGGAGCGGCCCAGGCGGTCGATTGGCCGCCGGGCTGGGAAGTCTGCGCAGAAGAGGGGCTTGCGAAAACCGCCGCGAAGATACTGAAGCCGACCACAAACACGCTAACAGGGCGCGAAGAATTCATTTTCCAGCGCCTCCTTGACAAGGATGCCGAACTCGGTTGGCCAGATTTACGCCAACTTGTTCGCTCCAACTTTAGTCGGATGACTGCTCGCGCTCAGGCCTTCGGTTACGACCTGCCTGTGTGAGCTTCGAGCCGACTACTTCTGTTCTTCATACGGATTCAGATTGACGGCTGGATTGAGTGCAGCCTGGTGTGTCCAGTCGCACTAAATCGCTTTAACTTAACCGCCCAGATTTTGGAGCTTTCTGCAGTCCTGTGCGGCCCCGCACCTGGATCCGCGGCGGGCGCGAAGTTCAGGCGGTCGAACTGTGCCGGTAGGTGATCGGCGTCCTTGGTATCGTCCGTGGCCGACTGGGCGCATGAAATCAAGCGTGGAAAATCGCCACATTCGTGAGGTTTAAGTGTAGGCGAAACGCCACAGGTCTCGGTCGAAAACAGACGTCCCAGGACCGAGCCTCGAAGTCCCATCCGATCTGAAACAGACGTCCCAGCCCGCCACGGTTTGGCCGCAGCCTCCGCAGTGGACCATTGCGTTCTGGTCAAATGTTCTCTTGACAAACAATTGAAATTATGGAATTTTAGAATTATTATTTCTAAATCAATCAAGATGAGGACAACTGAGATGGCTCAATACGGCGCCCGGATCGCGTCGCTCAAGGCAGAACAGCTTCGTCTGGCCCAGCTGCAAACGGACCTGGCGGCACAAAGGCGCGCGCAGATCGGCAAACTCGCCGAGCAACTGGGCGTGCTCGAACACGAGGACGAGTTACTTGCCGGCGTCTTCATGGAACTCGAGGCGGCTATCGCAAGCAACAGCCCGCGCCTCGCGCAATGGCGCGACGCGGGCAGCCGGTTTCGTTCCGGGCACTCCAAACCGCGGCGCGGCGCGAAGGCTGCGCAAAACCCGGACGGCGCTCGTCCGCCTCGAGATGCGTAAGGCTCGCATGACCAGCTTGCAACGAACCGCTGAGACGCGACGCACGTTTAAGCTCGGCAGCTTGATCGTCAAAGCCGGTCTCGCCGAGGAGGAACCGGCGGTCCTGCTCGGAATGCTTATGGCGGGCGCCAGGGTGCTGAACGCGTCCAACGCTGTTGAGTCGCGCCGTCGTTGGAAGGAATTAGGCGCGCCGGTGTTGGAATTGGATCCCACGCGATGAATTTCTATCCGCCCATGCTCGCCCTTACCATTCTGTTCGCCGCAATGAGTATGTGGAACAGCGGCCTCATGGGCTATCCGATCCTGGTCGGGATCGGATTCGCAGTGATGCTCGTGCTTCGCTACTACTCGGCGCTCTGGGTGATCGGACTTGCCGTCCAAACTCACACCGGGTTCCTGCGATATTTCCTGCTGCGAAGTTCAATCATGGTCGCAACCGCATCTCCGCTGGTTCTGGTCGCGGCCGCCTACGCCTTCAATTTGAGTCGTTTTGTGGTTTTTCTTTCGGTGGCGCTGGCCGCGTTCTCGGCGGGGCTTACCGGCGAGCACGAGTATCTGCGGCTCGCCGCGTACTACCCGAGATATTCGTGGTTGCATCTGCTCGGATCTGTCGACTGGTTTGCCGGTGTGGGCGTAGCCGCTACAGCCGCTGTACCGCTGGGAGCCTTGTTCTTGCGACGAGATCGTCCCGGTGCGGTTCGACGAGCTGCCTCGGCGCTTCACGGGGCGAGTGACTGGCTTCCGATAGAAACGGCGGCCGGCTGGTTTGGTTCGGGCGGGTTAATAGTGGGCGAGGCATATCGTCCCGACCGCCAGCCGCGACTTGGCGGAAGCGCTCGGCTGCTGCGCTATGACGGCGATAGCGGGTCCGGTCATATGCTGGTTTTCGCCGGCTCCGGCGGTTACAAGACCACCGCGACGGTCATTCCATCGGCTCTGGAATGGTGCGGCGGTCTGGTGTGCCTCGACCCGGCGCTGGAGGTTTTTCCACGCGTCTACGTGGCGCGCCGGAACATGTCCCGGCGACTCGTAACGCTCAACCCGGAGAGCCGCTATAGCGACGGCTTCAACGCTCTCGACTGGATCGACACCTCGTCCGACCGGGCCCTGCTCGACATTCAGTCGGTCGTCGCGTGGCTGTGCGGCGAGACACCGGGCGAGCGCTCCGAAGACTATTTCCGCCACGCGGCGCGCGCGCTGCTGGGCTGCCTGCTGGCCGACATCTTATTTGCGCCCGAGATTGCGACGGAAGAGAAGACCCTCGCCCTGCTCCGCCGCCGTGTCTCTCTTCCCGTGCCGGAGCTCAAGGACCTTCTCGGAGCGATCTACCTTAAGGGATCCAACTATGGATTCGGGTTTCCGGCACAACTCGCGGGCAATCTCAAAGACATCACGGAAAAGCAGTTCGCCGGTTTCTACGGCGAGGCGGGCAACGCAACGTCGTGGCTCGCGATTCCTTCACTCGCCCGCCTGGTCTGCGGAAACTCGTTTCGCACCAGGCATCTTCTTTCGGGCAAGCTCGACGTTTTCATTAACGTACCGGTGAAGGCGTTGGGCAGCACCCCGCAGAGCGTACGAGTCATTCTCGGCGCGTTGCTGAACAGCGTCTACGAAGCACGGGGACGGCTTGGCGGGCGGATTCTGTTTCTTCTCGATGAGGTGGCGCGGCTCGGGTACATGAGCATTCTCGAAACCGCGCGCGACGCCGGGCGCAAGTACGGCGTCAATCTCTGTCTCCTTTACCAGTCGCTGGGTCAATTGCGCGCGGGCTTTGGTGAGGGCGGCCAGCGGGCGTGGTTCGACTCCGCGTTTCTGAAATGCTTCGCGTCGATCCAGGACCTCGAAACCGCCGAAATGCTGTCCCGCGCCTGCGGCGAGTTCACTGCGCTGGGCGATTCGTTCAGCGAAGGCTCCGGCTCGTCGACGGGGCGCGGCCATTCGCATTCCCGCCACCAGTCCAGCACTCGCCAACCGGTCGCACGCCGGCTCATCAAGCCCGAAGAAATCATGCAGCGGATGCAGGACGACGAGCAGATCGTGCTGATCCGCAATGCTGCGCCGCTTCGCTGCGGCCGGGCTATCTATTTCCGCCGGCCCGAGATGCTGGAGCGCGTGCAGTTGCGTAAGGTCACACCCCTAAGGACGAGGACGTCAAAGTAGGAGGAACTCCGTCTTCGATCTACCGATGGCCAAAAGAGAAAGCGAAATTCATAGGTCGCAAGCGATGTAGCGGGGAAACCCGACAGATCCCGAACCGCAATGGCTGTTTATTTCTTCGATACGAGCCACATCAGGCGAAGCAAGGGTCAAAGCGCTGTTCGCGCAGCCGCATATAGGTCAGCCTCACGGCTTCACGACTACCATCTGGATCGAACCTTCGATTACACGGCCAAGCCCGATGTTATCCATTCCGAAATCCTCGCGCCGGAAGGCTCGCCGGAGTGGGTCCGCAACCGCGAGCTTCTCTGGAACGCGATCGAAGCCCGCGAGAAGAGGTGCGACGCCCAACTGGCAAGGGAGATAAAATTCGCGCTTCCCGAGGAGCTGACCCAATCCCAGGCGATCGTGCTGGCGCGCGAATTTGTTCAGGAGGAGTTTGTTACGCGCGGTACGATTGCTGATCTCAATGTCCATTGGGATCAGGGCAATCCGCACGCGCATGTGATGCGCACCATGCGGGAACTTGGACCTGACGGTTTTGGTCTTAAGGAGAGGGAATGGAAACGGTGGGGAGAACTGCTCGTACGATGGCGGGAACACTGGGCAGATACGGCCAATGAGCACCTGCTGCGAGCTGGTCTGGATGTCAGGATCGACCACCGAAGCTACCGGGAACAGGGTATGGAGCTCGAGCCGCTCATTTATTTGCGCCGACCAGTCTTCGAGGCGCTGAGGCGCGGCGAGCGTTCGGAAGGAGCTCGCAGAGTGGAGGAGGTGCGAGCGCGGAACGCACTGAAAATCGAGCAGCGTCCCGAGATCGTTTTTGACAGTCTCACGCGCCGGCAATCAACCTTCACTCGACGCGATATCGCCCGGGAAGTCGTTCGCAACATTGATGACCCCGAGCGCTTCGGAAAACTGATGGCGCGCTTGGAACGTTCTCCAGAGCTGGTTACCTTGGTACATGGAACCGGTGGCGCGGGGAATTTCGTAGCAGATGCCCGTTACACAACCCGAGCCATTCTGCGGGTCGAACAACGGATCGGGAAAATCGCTTCAAAGATGGTTGCCGCCGCTCATCACCCTATCCGTGATGCGGCATTTAATTCGGCGCGCTCGAAGCATCGCGAACTATCTGTCGAACAGTGGGAGGCCGTCCGGCAGATGACGAGTCCGCGCAGCGTCGAGGCGGTCACTGGGCTTGCAGGGAGCGGGAAATCCGCAGCCATAGCTGCGGCTAAAGATGCGTGGGAAGGGTCCGGCTATCGGGTGCACGGCGCTACATTTCGGGGCATCGCCGCAGAGAATCTTGAAAAGTACTCGGGCGTAGAAAGCGGGACCCTGGCATTCTGGGAGATGGCGTGGAAGAGCGGCCGAGTTGCAGTCTCAGGGGGCGATATATTCGTCATCGACGAGGCCGGGATGGTTGCCACCCGGCAGATGGCACGGGTGCTATCGAAGCTTTACGAGGCCGGAGCCAAGGCGGTCCTCGTCGGAGACGCGGAGCAACTTGAGCCCATAGCGGCGGGCGCTGCCTTTCGAGCGATCGCTGAACGCACCGGTTACCATGAGGTCAGTGGTATTCGCCGGGCGACGGAACCGGAACACCTGATCGACAGATTCAAGCGGATGCAGCGTGATTTCACTAAAGTCGCGGCACGCTTCGATCTCGATCCCGCTCTCAAGTCACGAGCTGCCGAATTGCGCCAGGATATGAAACAAACGGCGACGGAAATCTCGAGTAGCTCGGATTTGATGCGCGGGGCGGCCCGCGCCGGAATCGCAAGCCAGGTGAAAAGTCTCGCTCGCGAGAGCGCGCATAGGCCGTTGGAGGAAAAAGGCTTCAACCTGGATCGATGAATGCTTCCTAACGAAACGCCCGACACGGGAAGAGACTCCTTGTCAATTTCTTGGAGTCGCCGAGCAATGCTAGTTAGATAACGAGGCTTCGATCATGAGCCCTTTTATTCGCTCACTAGAGAGACGAGCCAGAGTAGGGACTGAAAGATACCGCTCGCTCCGTTTACCGCCCAGACCTGCTACGCCGCACGGCACCTCGTGCAGCTGCGCTCTTTGATTACCGTCCCGACAGGCGGGTGATTTTATCCTCGGGTTCTATGGCGCGGTGCGCTGTGGCGCGGGGTCATGATCGCAAGTACGGAAAAACATCCGGGAGGAAGATGGCCTGAGGAGCGGTTGCTCGGACCGAAGCTCGCGCTCGTAACTTAAAGTTTTTGAGGTGAAATAACCTAAAGGTTTTGAATCACGTGATTTAAAGGTTTTGTGTTGGATAAGTTAAAGTTTTCGAATACACTTAAGTTAAAGTTTTGCCACAAATCAAGCATCGCGGGTAGATGGCGCAACGGGATCTGATAGCCGACGCGCTCGAAAAGGCCAAACAGCGGGCTAGGGACGGAATCCTCCGGTCGGCGGAGTTGACGGCGCTAGAGCGGGAGCGCCTCGAACGAGGCGGGTGGCTGACCCGAATCTTGCGCGGCTACTACCTGATTGGAACGCCGGGGCGCGAGGGAGAATCGGGGGTTTGGTATGGGCATGATTTTCGTGCTTTCGTGCGGCTCTACCTGGCGGAGCGTTTCGACAGGGGTTATTGCCTGTCAGCGAAGGACTCGATCGAAGTCCACACCGGAGAGCCGGTGTTCCCGGCGCAGATCGTCGTCAACACGAAAAAACAGTCCGCGAAAGTCGATCTTCCGTTCGGCTCGTCGATTCTGATTATTCCCGGTTACTTGCCAGAGGCCATCGAACAGCTCGATGGCCTGCGGGTCATGAGCCTGGCCGAAGCGTTGTGTCGGGTGCCCGCGTCGTATTTTGAAGCCAATCCGGTCAAAGCTGCGATCGCGCTGAGGTCCGTGCGCGATCCGCTGTCGTCAATCGGTAGGGTTCTGCTGAGTCAGGGCATGACAGCGGTCGCAGGCAGGATTGTCGCCGCGTATCGCGCGCTGGGCCAGAAGCGGATCGCCGAGGGCTTGAAAAGCGCGATGATGATGGCAGGGCCGCGCGTGACCGAGGTCAATCCTTTTCTCTCGCCTATTCCTGACTTTGGGAGACCGAAAGAGCCGTCGGCGCAAGCGCTGCGCGTGCGCGCGATGTGGGCGGTGATGCGTCCCAAGGTGCTCGAGATCTTCGGGTCGGATCCGGGAATGCGCAAAAACGCGGTGCGGCTGGTAAAGAGCATAAAGGAGGTTTATCGGCATGACGCGTACAACTCTTTGTCGATCGAGGGGTTTGAGGTGACGGCAGAGTTGATCGAGAAGGTCAGGAGTGGCGGATGGAGTCCCGACAAGAACGGCCGAGATGCGAAAACCAAGGACGCGCTTGCGGCCAAGGGATACGCTGAGGCCTTCGATCTCGTGCTGGATTCCGTTTCTCGGGTCGTGCGGGACGGACGTCCGGGAGAGGTGGCCGAGAAAGATCTTCAGAGCTGGTGTGCGGCGTTATTCGCCCCGGCCGTCCGCGCGCAATTGATCGCCCCGGCGGATCTGGTCGGTTATCGCAATGGGCCGGTCTATATTCGCGGCGCGAATCATATTCCTCCGAACGCCCTGCACGTTCCAGGCATGATGGAGGAATTGTTTGCTCTTCTGAAGGAGGATGGCAGTGCTGCGGCGAGGGCGGTCCTCGGTCACTTTGTTTTCGTGCATATCCATCCGTTCTTCGACGGCAATGGCAGGACGGCCCGGTTTCTGATGAACCTGATGTTCGTCTCCGGCGGCTGGCCGTGGACGATCGTGAGGTCCGAGCCGGGGCGGCGCAACCCATATTTCGCCGCTCTGGACAAGGCGCACGAGACGAGAAGCGAGATCGCGGATTTTGCGCGGTTTCTCAAAGAAGAGATGAAGGTCGATTGGACGAAGGTCGATAGGCGCGCGCTGCGCGTTAGCAGAAACAAGGCGTCCGAAACGATCTCTAGCTGAAATTATTACCGGCCTGCGGATACAGGCCTATTGTGCTGCGCACATACAAGCATATTGGGACACGCAACGGCGGACAGGCCGCTCAATAACCCATATGGATGTTGGGCCTACGCCCACGGTGAAGAAAAATCTTGCGTTATCAAACTTATGGCGGGCAAGTGTGTCCGCCCAGCTGACTAGAAAGCGCAACCGAGACGCGATGGCCGTCCGGCAGCGCCTTTAGGTCGCTCGTGTGGGGGCGGAAATATGACATTTCTCTCCTCAATTCGTGCAATCCCCAGAAGCCCTGAAGAAGCTCAGGATAACAAAACCATATCAGTCGATGGTCGCGCGAGGCCGTGATTCATCGCGCGAACGTACGTGCGCAAGGAAGCGGTACTCTCGAGCCAGATCGTAATTGACGACCTCGTCAAGTCTCGGGGAGGCGATCGCCGAGGATATGGGCCTCGGCGGCCACAGGTCTTGCACCGCCCTTTGCGTGCCTTCGGAGCCGTCTACGCGACCCAACGCGCGGTCGGTCTCGGAGAGCCGTCGCGGAAGATCTCCGGCAATGCGTATCGCGGCGTTGGGGGCGGGGCGCGGGTATTGAACGCACGAGACCCACCCGGTTGAGTGACATCGCCCGGCAGGGACGGAGGATTGGTTACCCCTTCTTGTGATGCGCTGCGTTTACCATGGAAACCAGTTCGCTCGCGGCGCATCGCCACCTTCTCCTGAATCGCCGGATGGATTTGAAACTCACCGATATTATCGCGCGTGTGGAACGCGATCGCATGGACGCTCAAGAGCTCGATTCCGAACTGACCCACGACCAAGGCGGGGAGAAGACTGGCGTTCCGCTTTACTGTCCGAGGTTTTCTGACCGAGCAGCTCGCCAGGATTGTCGGCGGTTCGCCGGATATGCTGTATTTCGTTTCGCCACTTCCCAACGCCAGGGCGAGGCCGCCTCAGGATCGAGCCCATTTGCGAAGGCGCTGGGCCTTGAAGCGGGAAGCAAAATGAAGTTGCTTCGCGATCCCCTGGGACGCCCGATTCCTCGCCTTTATTTCGATATCGACGAGCTGAACCGCGAGTGCGAGCAGATCGTTACGAACTTCATGGAGCGTCACTCGTCCGGCTTCAGCCTTCCAGTGCCCACCGACGACATCATCCGCATGATCGAGATGGAAGCGGACGACCTCGACATGTATGCGGACCTGCCGGAAGAATTGGACGGGTACACGGATTTCTTTTTCGAGCGAAAGCCCCGGGTCCGGATCGCAAAGCGGCTTTCGGATCCGCGATACGAAAACCGGCTCCGCATGACCTTGAGCCATGAGTTCGGCCATGTCCGCTTTCATGCTCCGTTATGGAGAGATGGCCGGGTCGAGCGCAACCGGCGGCCGGCGGAGCCGTGTTGGACGTGCAACCGGGACACTATCGTAACCGCACCCGAGAATGACTGGATGGAGTGGCAAGCGGCGTACATCGGCGGCGCGCTGCTGATGCCTCGGGGCCCCATCAGGCACCTGATGCGAGAAATGACGGTGCGCGGGGCGACGGAATCGGCGGTTGGTGCCGATTCCGATTTGGCTCAAGCCGCGATCCTGCGGGTGACAAGACAGTGCCGTGTGTCTCAACAGGCCGCGCGAGTGCGACTTGTGAAGCTGGGATTGCTGGGCCCATCCTGAAAATGCCTCGCGTCGAGACCAGAGAGGACGAGATTGTGAACGAGATTGAACGCAGTCTGGAGAGCTTTTACCGGGACTATATCGATCGGTTTAATGCCGCGGACGTCGAACGTTTCCTGGAGTACTTTGCACGACCGTATGTATCGATCAGCAATGAGCGCGGAGTCCGGGTGGTCGCGAATGATCCCGGCCATGCGAGTGGTTTTCGCCGTGTCATGGATGGGCTCAAGGAGCGGGGATGGGTGTGCTCCGAGATTGTCGGGATCAAGGCGTGGGCGCTCGACGATAATTTGGGCATGATCCTGTCCGACGTAGTGCGGGTGAGGGCGGATAAATCGGTCCTCGAGGAAGTCCGAGCCTGCTATCTGGTGCGCCGTGAGAACCAGGCGTGGAAAATCGCCACCATCAGCGAGGTTAGACCGCCATATCTCGGCCCCGGGAATGTCCCAAGGCCTGGTCCGTAAAGAGTTGTGCTCTGCCTGACTCTGCGCTCTTCCGAGCAGCAACGGTGGCTCGCGCCCGCCATCACTTGAAAATTAGGTTGCGGGGACGTCGGGAATCTCCCTTTCCAAAATGTCGATTCGGCGCTTGATCGGGCGACTAACAGATGCCGAATTTGGCAATCACCAATCAGGAGTGAACCATGACGTATCTATGCCTGGTCTATTTCGAGCCCAAGAGGATGGAAGGGCTCTCGCGCAGCGAAAAGGTCACGTTGGACCGCGACTCGGTGGCCTATGATGAGGAACTCAGCCGAAGCGGACACTACATCCTGTCCCATGCCCTCCAGCCGGTCAGCACCGCCAAAACAGTCCGTGTCCGGCGGGGCAAGGCTTCGCAAGTCGATGGCCCATTCGCCGAGACCAAAGAACATCTGGGCGGTTTCATCCTGATAAATGCCGCAAACATGAATGAAGCGGTTGAGATCGCGGAGAAAATCCCGATGGCGGAAATGGGCAGCATCGAGGTGCGGCCGGTGATGAAGATCAGTCCAGACGCCAACTGATTCTGTTCGCGAGTTTTCGAGGTAAGGGAGCCAACCCGTTCGATTCGCGTGGAGGTTCCGGCGAGCCGTCGCCTCGATCTGCGCGGCCTCGTCACCGTCGGGTGTGGGCGAGCCCGGCCACGTCGGGTTGGGGGGCGGAGGCTCGCAGATCAGATCGCCGGAATGTTGTTGCGCCAATGACGGAACTTGGTGTCGTTTTTCACGTCGAACGGCTTTTCGCTCGGCCGGTAACACGGTCGCAGGCTTACATCCTTGACGTGGCAAGCGCGGCAATTCGCTTCCCGCACGTTCATCTTGCGCAAATCGATCAAGCCGAGCGCTACCGCGGCCGCCATCTTGGAGGGGTCATTACCGATCTGCCCGTGTTTGTCTTTCGGCACCCAGTCCGCCGCGGGACCGTGGCAAGCCTCGCAGGAAACCCCCTCGCTCGGGTCGGGCGGATTGTTCCCGCCCACCCCCGTTGCGTGGCACTTGAGGCACATGGAGCCATCCGCCTGAGGGTCGCTGACCTTGGCCTTGGCTGCCGCCTGCTTGCCCCAGTCATTGGTCAGATTGTTGAACGCGTCGTGGTGCTTGTCCTGGTTCCAGACATCGACCGGATTCGCGCCCGGCTGGCCGTCGGGACCGATGATGTCCTTGAGGGCTTCGTGCTTGGCATCGTGGCAGTCTTCGCATTTGCTCTCGCCGGTGTAGGCGTGGCCTGCAGCCCACGCGATATTTCTTGCGCCGTGCGTCAGTAAAAAAGCCGATACCGCCAGTCCCGCGAAAACCCCCCGAAACCAGACCGAGCGTTTTTTCATAAGCTACCTTTCTTACGCAGATGTTCGGCGAAAGTCTATTCAGTTATTTGGGCCAGCGGTCGCTATTCCGGGAGAAGGTGTGAATTTTGGGTCCATAATTTCCGGGTCGGGAGAACCTAGTGCAGGGTCGGGTGGCGCGGAAACTTCAGGTAAGGGAGTGGGGTGCCCCGAAAAGTTATCTGGTCGGCCTCGATGGAGTCGCTCGGTTCGTAGCCGGGGGTGCCGCCCGCGGTGATGAAATCGTCCTGGTCGACGCCGTCTCCGCTCAGTCCCACGCCGCCCACCAGCACGCCGTCTTTGTAAAGCGGCGCGCTCCCGGGAAACAGAGTAACCCCGTTCCCGTTCGGTTCGCAGGGTTTCGTGGGATGGGCGGAATACAGCATCTGTTGGATTTCGTTCAACGGCCCGGGGCTCGTACCGTCAATACCCGGCGGGTAGAAGGGCTGCGCGAGAAAACCCAGGGTCCGCGTCGTGAATGCAATTTGCGACGTGACGGGTACCCCAAGATCCTGTCGAATCTCCTGACCAAGCGTCTGAGTCGGGTCGCTGAATACCGACACCGAGCGGGCTTTCTGGATGACGATGTCCATACTGAACATGGTCGCATCGTTGGTCCGGAACAGGCCCAGTATGTTCCCATCAACGTCGGTGACTCCGACCTGCATGCGAGCGGGTACACCGATTGGCAATCGAATGGCAGCGCGCGTGTTCAGCGCCTGCCGGATCGAGTTGGTCATGATGGTACTGACATCCGACGCCAACAGCTTGGTCGGCCCGGGCATCGGGCTGTCGATTATGGGGAAGCGCAGCTCGCCACTTGCGCCGCCGATGGTGACCAGGGGGAAGCTGGTTGGCGGGGTAGGGACGATGGGGTGGGTTGGGTCCACCATACCCGGGAGGCTGGCGAACGGCTCCGGTTTGAAATGCTTCCCCAGCGGCTGCGCGACGTACAGCAGCCTGACTCCTCCAAGCAGAATATTGTCGGCGGTGATGGATTGCGGGACCGAATACGGTCCACTGGTACCAGCCAAGGCTATAATTTCGTCCTCGTCTGTCGATGCACCGTCGACGCCGATGCCTCCGGCAATCTGTTTGTTCTTGTAGAGTGGAATTCCCCCCGGATCGCCAATGATTCCGTTGCCGTGCTCCTGAACGTCACCGCATGGAAGCTGGGAGAATTGCAGCTGGAACAGAGGCCCCTGCGGCTGATCGGCGACGTTGGGAGGGAAATGAGGCATCACGATGAACCCTCCGGTGCGGGTAGAAAATGCGTTCTGATCGCTGCTCAGAAACGCGGCGGTGCGCGCCTTTTCGATGGCGGTCGTCGATGCCAGCGCCCCGTCCGGCAGCTGGGCCGGGTTGAGGTTGATCTCATCGGCATCCGTCGCGTTGATCGGCGCCCCGGTCATTATGAACACGCCCAAAACATTGCCCTCGCGGTCGCTGATCGCGATGGTGACCGCCTGGTTGTTCTGCACCGCCTGCGTGACCGCTCGGGCAATGACGTTTTGTACGTCGGTGACCGTAAGGGGTGCCGTAACCAGGTTCTTCAGCGCCAGGGCGTCCGGCGACGGGGCAAGCCATAGAATCATCGCGAGCAACGCGGCTGCAGAACGAAACCTGCTGGGGGCAGATTCCCGGCGCACCAGATTCATCGTCGACTATTGTCCTTGTTTAGCAGCACAGGACAGGTTTGCCCCACCAAGGCTCCATAAGCTTCAAGTCCGAGTTGCTACGGTCTCGTACAACCAGTTCTCCGAAAAAGCAAACCGATTGCGACGATTTATCTCCTTAAGCGTCGGACGCCCTGTTTAATCGTCGTTAACCGCTTGACCGCTCTTCAAATCGTGAATTATGTTTCGCGGCGGCGACAACCAACAAAGCTGAAAGCTTGTGCCGACCCTTCAAAAGCACGACCGAGCTTTACGGTTTAAGGCCGCAGCGCTCGCGGTCGCCTGCTGCCTTTGCCTCACCGGCGCGCTGCACGCGGACGAGGTGGGTTCGTCGACCGCGCCAATCACCGCCGCGCCGCACAATCGCTCTCAAGTGGTCGTTGCCCAGAACTCTTCGTCGGCCGCACCCACGCCGGGCGCTTCTGGAAACGACGCCCAACAGAAGAAAATGAAAGAGCAGGCGAAGGAGTGGAGCGGTGCCGCCACTCCGATGAACCCGCTTGGTTACGCACCGTCGCTCGCCCCAACCCCCAAACTGCGCCCGGATATGGATTTCCTGCCGGTGCCAGACCGGTGGCGAATTGGATTTCCGACTTGGGACCGCTATCCCCCTTCCAAGCCCGGCGAATATCCCTACCGGCTCGGTCACTGGTGGGATCCGTATGATCAAAATGTGCTCAAGGGCGATTACCCCATCTGGGGCCAGCACACCTTCCTGGATCTGACCGCCGTGAGCGACACCAGCTGGTCGTTCACCAGGTTGCCGCGCGCGAGCGGCGTCAGCACCGAGCAGCCCAACAGCCCGAATTTTTTTGGCAGCGGCGACCAGAACAGCCTGCAGCAGAACTTCATCGCCTCGTTCGATTTGTTCCACGGTGACGCGGGATTCAAGCCATTTGATTGGCAGGTCAAAATCACGCCGGTATTCAACGTCAATTTCCTGGGTACCAACGAGCGCGGAATAGTCAATATCAACCCGGCCGACGGAACCACGCGCCTAAACGGCCACATCGCGTTCCAGGAGTTGTTCGTCGAATACAAGTTGGCGGACTTGAGCCCATACTATGACTTTCTTTCGGTGCGTAGCGGCATCCAGCCGTTCACCAGCGATTTCCGGGGCTTCATTTTTTCCGACAACGATCCGGGCGTGCTGTTCTTCGGCAACTACGAGTCCAACCGCGACCAATGGAATGTCGGCTACTTTCGACCGCTGGAAAAAGACACCAACAGCGGGCTCAACACGCTGATGGTGGGGCGTCCGCAGAACATCATCGTCGCCAACTTTACCCGCCAGGACTTCCTGTTCGACGGATACAATTTCCAGCTCGACTTCGACTACAACAACGACGAACCGAGCGTGCTGTTCAATGACAACGGCTTCCTGGTCCGCCCCTCGCTGATTGGCACCGTGCAGCCGCACGCAGTGAACACCGCGTATTTCGGATGCACCAGCGAGGGCCACATCGGGCGCATCGACGTGACCCACGCATTTTACGAGGCGGTCGGGCGCGACAGCCTCAACGGCATCGCCGGGCACGCGGTAAACATCAACGCGCAGATGGCGGCGCTGGAGCTCGCCTACGAACACGACTGGCAGCGTTACCGATTTTCGTTTTTCTATGCGTCTGGCAACGGCAACCCAACCGGCCACAAGGCAACCGGGTTCGACACCATCCAGGACAACCCCGACTTCGCAGGCTCGCAATTCAACTATTTTAACCGGGTCGGCATCGGCCTAACCGGCACCCAGGTGCCGCTCATCAATCCCTTGAGCCTGGTTCCTGACCTGCGCGACAAACTGCAGGGGCAGGCCAACTTCGTGAACCCCGGCATCCTGCTCTACAACCTGGGCGCGGATTTCAAGCTGACGCCCGAGCTGGTGGTGTCGCCCAACCTAAACTATCTGCAATTCGACAAGGTCGCGGTGCTTGAATACGTGCTGCATCAGAATAACTTGAGCCGCGAAATCGGCTTTGATTGGAGCATGGGCTTCCGGTACCGACCGCTGCTTATTGACAACATCATCGTGACCGGATCGTTTGCCATGCTGACGCCCACCGCCGGCTTCAAAGACATTTACCAATCCAATGTTCTGTTCTCGAGCCTGCTGGGCGTGACGCTGACCTACTGATCCTGCGAATTGAAAGTGATTGACCCTTCTCA
>JAFAHS010000527.1 GCA_019237115.1 Deltaproteobacteria bacterium | reverse complement strand
TCGGTCTGAGCGCAGCGAGAGTCGAGACCATTGGCGATTTTGTCCGCCAGTATCTGCAGGAGCTTGCCGGACTGAGGGAGCGAACCCGAGAGGAGTACCGGTTCATATTTGAGGCTCACGTACTGGCATCGAAGTTCGCACTCGTCCCGCTGGCTGAGCTTGATGATGGGCATGTCAAGCGTCTCATCCGCGAGCTTGAACTCAAGCAACTCCCGCACGGCCGGCAACTTCAAGCCAGCACAATCAATAAGATCCTGGCCCGCATTCGCACGATGGTTAACGTCGCATTCGACCGCGGCCTCATTTCGCGCGAAAAGGGCAATCCGGTGTTGTTCGTTAAGAACCTGAAGAAACCACCGCGGCGCGTTGAGCCCTTCACGCCTGACGAACTGCTACGTATCTTCGCTGTAAGCGAAGGCCAACAGCGGGCATTTTACATCACGCTCGCGTTTACAGGTCTACGCCCGAGCGAGGCACTTGGGCTCTGCTGGGATCGGCACCTCGATTTCGAAAGGGAACTGATCCTCATACGGCAGCAACTCGTTGACGGAGAGGTGAGCGAGAATCTCAAGACCGAGCGATCGCTGCGCGACGTTCGCATGTTCAGACCGGTCAAGATAGCACTGGCGTCGCTCGCGCTGCAGAACCGGTTGCGAAGTGAATTCGTTTTCTGCAACCGGTTCGGGAAGCCGCTCACCGAGGCATGGCAGGGCGACGCGCCGTGGCGTCAGACGGTCGCGCGCGCCGGCGTGCCCTACCGAGTGCTCTACAACTTGCGGCACAGCTACACGACGCTGATGCTGATGGCGGGCAAGCCGATCCAGTGGATCGCGCATCAGCTTGGCCACGTCGGGGTGAAAAAAATTGACGAGGTGTACGGCCGCTGGTCGAACACGCCCGAGGAAGAGAAACTGGACCTTGAGCGGTTCTTCGCGGCGATGACCGCGCTGCCGCGTGCGGCGCAAAGTCGGCCGAATCTGCCCAAGTTCTGCCCAAGTGAAAAGGCGAAACTCTTGGAGGAATCAGAAAACCCTGACTTTACAGGCACTTATGGAGCGGTTGGTGCCCCGGCCGGGAATCGAACCCGGACTTGAGGTTCCGGAGACCTCCGTGATGTCCTTTTCACTACCGGGGCGGGAGTTTGGCGAACCTCATCAATATATCAGGGCTTGGTGCCGGACAAGCACACTGTACCGGATGACGATGAGATAAGGGTCCACTTCCGTAGGCGTTAACAGAGGCGGTGCGCATTGCAAAGAAAGCGCCGTTCCACGGTTTGAAGCGGGCGCGTTTCTAGACAGCTTCCGTTTCTCAGAATTGCCCGGCCTTCTATGCGTCCGGGTTCAGTTCGCAAATAAGGTTGCTTCATTCGAAATTGTGATCGGCGACGGCGAAATGACGGCGTGTGCTCAACTCCGGTTAGAGAGCTCAAAGAATGTCGCACCCAGATCACCCCAGATCAGATGAGATGCCTGCTTCTAAGCTGCCGGACTTGCGCTCGGACTCCCGCGAGACCTTGGCGCGCATAGACGAACATCAGGCGCTCCGCACTAAGATAGCTTAATACGGGATTCCTGAACTGGTTGTTGAACTGCGTGCGATCATTCGGATCCATCCCGAATTCGGGAGCCAGCTTCTCCAGGATCACGCCGAGATCGAATGCCGCCGGAACTGCCAGGTAATAGTTGCCGTCGGAAAGGTTGTTAATCGTGAATTCCGGCAGGAATGCAGTTGGCGAAGTCGGTGCCGCATGCAGATCGAAAGTTCCGGTGGCTCCGAGCGCTGGCAGCCGAAGTCGGTGCGCGCCATCCCACGACAAGTAGCCGTTCGCGACCGGATCAATTCTCGCGATGATTGCTGCAGCGCGAATCCAGTTCACCACCTTATATTCATTCCCCAAGGTCGGCGCTGCGTGTGCACTCGCTTGGGTAATCACCAGCTCCGGACCCAGACCGCGTTTCATTGATTCCGCCAGGCCAAGGATATGATGCCCGGGGGTTCGCGAATCTCCTTTGGCTCCGTAATTGTCACTGGCGCCGCTGCCACCGAAGTTCAGTTCCTGAAACTCCGTCCCGTCTGCATTCCATTGAAAGACCAGGACCTTGCCCCAATCGTGCCAGATGGGCGCCGCGATGATCAGGTCCTGATTCATCGCGAGGTCATCGCCGGAGCGGGCGAAGCCCGCGTCGCTGGACACATCGATGGTTGGCAAGCCGGCCGCTCCGAGATGCCCGTAGGCCATGCGATAGTCCGCCGCCAGGCTCAGCGAGCTGATGTCGTTGAATGCCTCGTGCATCGCCAGGCCGCCCGGATACGAGTGATGGCCCTCGAACACGCTGCCGGGCGCGGAATCGAACCGCTGGGGCAGATGCGGACACGCGGTGCCATCGTTGCGGACCGCGGGGAATATCCCCGCCTTCAAACCTCCGGGAAATTCGCGCCCATCCGCGGGATTGAGCAGGCCGGCATCCGCGAGCGCTTTGACAATCGCGGCCTTGTCCTTGGCGGTGAGATTGGCGCGATGCGCAATGCAGGTGTCGGGCCTGGTGAAGGCATCGAGCGTTTCGTGTTTCAATTTGGGGTCGGCTATATGCTCGGCCTGCTCTGTGAGGAAACCCATCGCGGACTTAATCAGCGGCGATTTTTCGGCGATTACGAGCGCACCATCATTTCCGGTGCCGATGGTTGTCTGATCGGCGCCCACGGCGGGGGCGGACATCAACAACAACGCTGCGGCCATCAGCCCGAGGGTTCGATTCAGCATGTGACTCCTGTCGGGGTAAAGCCTGGACCGAAAGGGATACGCGCGCCGCGGGTCTTACGCTGCGGCGTGAGATTCGCGGAGCATTTCCGCGTGACGCCGCTCGGCCTCGGGGCGGGTTTCCTCGAGGGCGGCGAGCATCTGCGCGTGCACGCGGCCATTGGTCGCGACGATCTTGCCGGCGTGGATATCGAGTGCGGAACCATCCATGTTGGTCACGCGGCCCCCGGCTTCGTCCACGATCAGTGCGCCCGCCGCGACATCCCAGGCCTTCAGGCCGAATTCCCAGAAGCCGTCGGTGCGGCTGCACGCCACGTATGCAAGGTCGAGCGCGGCGGCTCCAGTCCGGCGCACGCCCTGGCAGCGCATCATGAATGCTTCCCAGAAACACAAATAGTAGCGCCGCCGCTCGCGGCGGTCGTAGGGAAAGCCGGTCGCGAGCAGCGAGGCGGACAGCGAGTCGGTAGTGCTCACGTGGATCGGCTTGCCATTGAGCCTGGCGCCGCGTCCCAGTCGGGCGGTGAACGATTCCTTTTTCAGGGCATCGTAGATCACACCGAACTGAGCGTGTCCCCGATGCTGATACGCGATGGAAACGCAGAACTGCGGGAACCCGTGCGCGAAATTGGTCGTGCCATCCAACGGGTCGATGATCCACTGGTGGTCCGACTGGTGGATGCTCGCACCGCTCTCTTCCGCCAGGATGGCATGGGTGGGAAACGCCCGATGTATCACCTCGATGATCGCAGCTTCCGACTCGCGGTCGGCCTCGGTCAACAGGTCGATCGAATTGGACTTGCGTACGATGTTGATTCGGCTGAGCCGCTTGAGATGAATTCTGCCAGCCGCGCGGGCCGCACGCAGCGCGACACTTTCGATTTCGTCGGGCACGGTCCTATGACGATAGGACAGCTTCGCTGTTCATTGAAAGCGCGCGGTGCTCAACAATCGACAGATCGGCGGCCCGCAAGTTTTGTTCGATTGGCGCCAGCTCTACCAGCGCGGGGTCTCGCCCAGACCGATCTCTAACGCTGCTTTGCCGATCAATTCGCGGGCCCGCGCGTTGGACAGGGGATGGTTCACCCCCGCGCGCACATCGCGGTAATAGCGTTCCATCGGAAATTTCTTCAACATGCCGTGTGCCCCCACCGCCTCCATGCAACAGTCGACCGCGCGAATCGCATTGTTGGTGGCGACGTATTTCGCCATCACCAATCGCGCCAGCCCGGGTTCGCCCTTGAACGATCCACTTTGTGACAGGTACTCGCGCGCGACACTCACGTACAGTGCCCGCGATTGCGCGATCAGGGTGTCCGCTTCCGCCACCGCGAACTGGATGCCGGGTAGGTACTTGATGGGACGCGGCAGAGTGATCGGCTTGTACCGTCCGGCGAACTCCCGGGTGAATTTGAGCGCGGCGATCGCAACCCCGGTATAGACCGCGGCGACCGAGAGACTGAACCAGGCGAACAGCGAGATGGCCTGCCCATCGATAGGGCCGACCGGCCGCGACTGTGACGCGGCTATCGCGGGCACCCGTACATCCTTGATTACCAGGTCGTGGCTTGCCGTCGCGCGCATGCCCATAGCGTCCCAGGTTTCGACGAGTTGGAGACCCGGAACGGTCCGCGGTATGAGAAAAGTACCAGAGGCGGGCGGCGAGCTGCCCTCGATGGTGGCCATCACCATGAACAGGTCGATAACCGGGGAAAGACTGGTGAACGTCTTGCGCCCGTTGAGGATGTAGAACTCGC
>JAFAHS010000294.1 GCA_019237115.1 Deltaproteobacteria bacterium | reverse complement strand
TCAAGGATTCTAGTCATGACAAATTCCTGGATGCCAAATCGCGAAAACTTTGCAAGCGACGCCCCTGCAAGGTTTCGAGAAGAATATCTCTAACGTGACTCTAACGCTTGTCGTACTCGTCGTGGCGGCGCCACCAAATGCCGGACTCGGTCTCGTTGCGCCCGTTGGGGGCGCGGTCGAGCCACTGGTACATGCCCCAGAGGCCGTCCACTCCGCGCGCATAGGTGGAATAGGTGTGGTAGACGAAGCCGTCCTCGAGCACGAACGCGCTCATGCCCGGCCTATCGCGCGTGTAGGTGGGCACGTCGGTTCCGCAAGTGGCCGCCAACCGGACGACGGGTTCTGGGGCCGGTGTCACGTCCATCGCGTGGCCACTTCGCTCGTAGTTGTATTCGAGGCCTCCCTCGCGCTGTTGCTCCTCGGAGAACGATACGTTGAAGTCGAAGTTAAAGTCGTTGCCGACCGAAGAGGCCCAGGGAAACGTCCATCCCATCCGCCGCTTATAGGCCTGTAGCTTCGCAAGCGGCGCCCGCGACACCGCCGAAAGTGTGACGTCATGATTCGCCAGGTGGACGACGATACCGTTGAACCCATCCGCGATCGACGAGCAGGAGGGACACCCGGCCGTGTAGTCGGGCCCGAACATGAAGTGATACACAAGGAGCTGCGAGCGCCCTCTGAAGAGATCTGTCAGCGAGGCGCGCCCTTCATCGGTCTCGAATCGGTACTCCTTGTCGACCCGCACCCAGGGCAGCTCCTGACGTCGCCGCGCCAGTTCATCGCTATGCCGCGTTAGCTCCTTCTCTGCCTCCAGCAGCTGGAGTCGCGCTGCCAGCCACTCTTCACGTGTTCCGGTAATGTGTGTCGTCATCGTGCTTCTCTCCACTAGGGGTCATTGTTGTTTTCTTGATTCTGCTGGAAAACCTGATGTGCGAAACCTTGGAGGGCGTTGCTTGTAGGAAGGTAGGGTAGCCTCTCCGAGGCGACCGCCTTCACAATCTGCCTCGCCGGGTGTTTTTCATGGTGAGGCGGTCAAAAGATGGCCTCCCAGAGTTCCGACGCGCACCCTGTTTTTCAACTCAGTCGTTTGTTCAGTTCTCAATACGACCTGCTGGTTTTTGGTCGTGAGATAGATTAGTACCTGGCATTGAACGGTGGGAGTGACAAGTGTGGCGGGATTCAGATGGACTCGCTAATCACGGCCGCTGCGCGTGCGCTCGCTGCGGGTGATCCCCTCGGCGCACTAAACCGGGTTGCCTTGCGCGACGACGCGCCTGCGCTCGCGCTCCGAGGCATCGCGATGGCGCAGCTCGGCGATCTCGTTCGTGCGAAGGCTCTCTTGCGAAGTGCGGCGCGCGCCTTCGGTCCGAAAGAGACCGTGGCCCGCGCGCGATGTGTCGTCGCCGAGGCCGAGATCGCGCTCGTCTCGCGCGACCTGGGCTGGCCCGCGAAGGCGCTCGACGCGGCGCGGGCCACGCTCGAAGAGCACGGCGACCGGGTGAACGCCGCGCATGCACGGTATCTCGAGGTCCGGCGCCTCCTGCTGATCGGGCGCCTTGACGAAGCTGAGCGTGCGCTCGCCGAGCTCGACCCCGCGCCCTTCCCGCCCGCGTCGAGAGTGGTCCACGAGCTGGTCGTTGCGGGGATCGCGATCCGACGCCTGCGAACGACGGCAGCGCGCTCTGCGCTTGCTCGGGCCGGGCGCGCCGCGCGTGACTCAGGTATCCCTGCGCTGACGGCGGAAGTGGAAAGCGCATCCCTCGTTCTGAATGTGCCCGCGGCGCGCCTGATTGCGCGTGGCGAGGAGCGCCTCCTCCTGCTCGAGGAGGTTGAATCGTTACTGGCGTCAACGGTACTCGTCGTGGACGCGTGCCGTCATGTAATCCGTGACGCACGCTCCGCGATCTCGCTCGCAAAGCGTCCAGTATTGTTCGCGCTTGCGCGTGCGCTCGGCGAAGCGTGGCCGGGAGACGTGCCGAGGGGCACGCTCGTCGCGCGGGCATTCCGAGCGAAGGTCGCAGACGAATCGCATCGCGCTCGGCTGCGAGTCGAAGTCGGGCGACTTCGCAGGGTGCTGCGGACGCTGGCCGGCGTGAACGCAACGAAGCGAGGGTTTACGCTGGTGCCCCGACGTGCACGCGAGGTTGTCGTACTGGCGCGGCCCGTCGAAGAGGAGCATGCGGCGGTACTCGCCCTTCTCTCCGACGGTGAGTCGTGGTCGAGCTCGGCCCTGGCGCTTGCGCTTGGAGCCAGCCAGCGGACCGTGCAGCGGGCACTCGACTCGCTTGCGGCAGCAGGCAAGGCGCAACAGATTGGTCGAGGGCGAGCTCGTCGCTGGATAACCCCGCCCGTGCCGGGATTCACGACGATCTTGTTACTCCCCGCTCCACTGCCAAGTGATTAGGATGGAACCATGAATCGATTAGCCGCCGAAATCATCCACGAATACGGACCCTTTCCGGGTATCGACAAGGTCAATGGGGTCACGTATGACGGTCAGCAAGTCTGGTTTGCCGCCGGAGACAAGCTGATTGCCTTCGATCCGTCGAGCGGGGAGACGGTACACTCGATCGATGTCGCCGGGCATGCAGGAACGGCCTTCGACGGGCAGCACCTGTTCCAGATCGCCGGGGAGAGCATTCTGAAGATCGATCCGAAGAGCGGCCGTGTGCTCGCCACAATCCCGGCGCCCGCCGGCGGCGATAACTCGGGGCTGGCGTGGGCGGAAGGAACGCTCTGGGTGGGTCAGTATGAGGCCCGGAAGATCCATCAAATCGATCCCCAGACAGGGGCGATTCTTCGCACTATCGAGTCCAACCGCTTCGTTACCGGGGTCACCTGGATCAATGGAGAGTTATGGCACGGCACCTGGGAAGACGACGAGAGCGAATTGAGACGAGTCGATCCCCGAACGGGAGAGGTCCTGGATATACTCGAGATGCCAACCCGAATTGGCGTGTCGGGGCTCGAGTCCGATGGCGGTGATCAGTTCTTCTGCGGAGGCGGAAGCAGCGGGAAGCTGAGAGCCGTCCGTCGGCCAAGGCAAGGCTCTGCTGCGGGCGGAACAGTTTCCGATCAGTAGAGCCTGCATCGTTCACAAATCTCTAAGGATTTGTGGGCGATGCAGGCTAGTGACGCCCGATGGTTGCAGTACATAAATCTTTAGCAAGTAGTCGCACGCTTTCACGCACGCGATTATAATTTGCCTGCCCCTGCCGATATGCCTGCTGTAGTGCCTCCTCGGGAGATCTTTTGCTCCAATATCCACGGCTCATCTCCAGTGCTTCTTCTACCGATCCATAGGTTCCTGCTCCCAGACCAGCTAGGATTGCCGCTCCGCGCGCCGCTAGATCCGGTTGCCCTGCAATACGGAGTGGCACACCATTGATATTGGCTTTGATTCGCTGGAATAAGTCATTCTGGAAAGCCTTTCCTACGCACCAGATCTCTGCCACCGGTTCCGCTCCGGCCATTGAGATGAGATGATCGATGATATACTTGCCTTCGAAGGCAATCCCTTCCAACACAGCCCGGAAAAGTTCACTAGTCGAGGTAGCGATTGTCAGACCAAAGAAAGCTCCTCGGCCGTTTCCCTGCGGAGTCGGGCTCGAGACATATCTGAGGTGAGGAACAAAGAACGTACGACTGGGCTCGCAATCACTTGCGGCTTCAGTTAGAGACTCAATGCCTTTGTCATCTCGGAGCAGCCTTAGAAACCAATCGACGCACTCTCCCGCGGATGGCATCCCAGCGATCGCATAGTACGACGGGGATCGGTCAGCGACCTGGACTACCCCC
>JAFAHS010000189.1 GCA_019237115.1 Deltaproteobacteria bacterium | reverse complement strand
GAGCATCGAGAAGTCGGCCCCGCCAGTCTGGTGGATGAGCTGCTCGGCAGCGTCGAGAATCCGGCGCCGCCGATCCGCCAGTTGTTTTTCCCGCAGTTTCATAGAGTTAGAGTGCACGCTAACTTTGTAGTACACTATAAAGAATAGTCAACAACGTACAGCTGAAGTTTTGGCGACGCCTAGCTACAATTGCTCCTCGCGATCGTGAGACTGGACGGTGAATTGACGCTAGCGATGATCCGCTTGGCCGCCCCGCTGTTTTGGCGCCAGGGAGGCGGTGTTATCGTCAACACTGGTGCGGAATCGGGTCTAGGCCATCCAACGATGGCCAACTACGCGGCCGCCAAAGAAGGAATTCTCGGTCTGACTCGCAGCGTGGCGCGCGCGCTCGGCCGCGTTCTGGCTCGGCGATCGCGGCCACATTCCGAGCGATGGCGGACCCGAGAATGTGGCGCCTTTGGTAGTCTGGCTCTGCACCGACGCCGCGAAAAACGTCAACGGCCGGACCTTTTACGTTTGCGGCGACGAGGTCGGGCTTTTCTCGGAACCGGAGGTAATCCGTAGTCTCAGCCGGGCGGGGGGCTGGACCCTCGATTCGCTGGACTCCTATGCGCGCGAGCGATTGATCGGCGATCTCACCAACGATTTCCTGCTCGAAGGGTATCCGAAGTTGCGGAAATTCGAGCCAACGAAAGGCTGATCTAGCCTCGAGCAGGACAGCCAAAGCCGGCAGCCAATATATGGAACTTGGAAAGGAGACTGCAATCGTCACCTGCTTGTAACTGTGGCCAAGTGCAACGCTACAAGGCGGGCAAGGTTTACGACACTGATAAGGAGATTCGCGATGAAAGTAGGGATGACCCTCCAATTGACCAGTTTCGGCAGCAAACCCGACTGGGAGACCTACGAGGACGAATTGCGGCTGATGGAACGGGCCGAAGACCTCGGCTTCGATTCAGTATGGTGTCTCGACCATCATTTTACTGGCTATGTGATGTCGCCGGATCCGACCCAACTGCTCTCTTACGTCGCCGGACGCACCAAGAAGATTCAGCTTGGCACAGCGGTGATCGTGCTGCCCTGGCACGATCCGGTCGAGGTGGCGGAGAAGATCGCGCTGCTCGACGTTGTCTCCAACGGTCGCACCATTTTTGGGTTCGGACGCGGCGCCGCCAGCGTCGAGTATGACGGGTTCCGCGTCAAGATGGACGAGGCGCGCGAACGCTTTATCGAGAGCGCGATGATCATCCGCCAGGCGCTGGCCAATCCCAGCTTCTCCTGGGACGGCAAGCATTTCAAAATCCCCGAAATCCAAATTCGCCCTCGCCCGGTGTCTCATCCGGAGGACCGCTTCTATGCCTCGGCGGTCAGCCCAGAGTCGGTCGAGATTTTCGCCAAGATGGGTTTCGGAGTGCTGATTATCGCTCAGCGCAGTTGGGAAGACACCGGCAAGGATTACAACCGTTATGTGGAGATCGCGCTCGCCAACAACATTCGACCGCGCCCGCCGATCGGACTGCTGAACATCTTCTGCGCCGAGGACTCAAGCGAAGCAGACGAGCTGGGCCATAAGCATATGGAGGCGATGTGGAATTCAGTCGAGAACCACTATCGTTTCTCCGACGGCCATCTGAAAGGCGTGAAGGGCTACGAGTTCTACGAAAAGATCGGACGGACCTACTCTAAGTTGCAGGCCGACCCCGAGCAGAAGAGCAAGGCGGTGGATTTCTATCGCAGCCTGCACGCGGCCGGCACGCCCGCCCAAGTGCTCGAGAAGCTGCGTCACATCCATCAGAGCGTGCCCCTCGAACACGTGATCGCAACATTTGCCTTCGGCGGCTTGCCGCGTCCAAAGCTCGATCGAAGCTTCCAGCTCTTCGCCGAGCAGGTGCTGCCGGTGCTCAAGAACGATCCGGCATTCGAGTTCCGGCGCGAGATCCTCAGCCGCGGTGAGGCGCACATTGGCAAATAGTTAGTTCCAAGCGGAAACCGCTCAGTCTTGGGGCAAGTAGGCCAATGCCAGCGACGGTGGCTCAACTGTTTGTTTAACCAGTCGATATTCAGGATGCCAAGACCCAGGTCCTTTCCAACGATGGTCGACCAATCAGCGCCAAAGATATGTCGCGAATCTGCCACTTGGAAACAACGAGCTCGAAATTATTCTTCGCCTACCCAGGAGATAAACCGTGGCATGCAGTCTAGTGTTCAAAAATGGAAGGTTGATCGACGGCATCTCGGATCAGCCACGCAATCAAGTCTCGTTTGTGGTCGAAGGCGAACGGATTAGATCGGTTGAGCCTGAACCGTTCCCTGTCCCTGCCGGAGCCGACCTGATTGACCTGAACGGTCGAACCGTCCTACCCGGTCTGATTGACACCCACGTCCACACCACCCTGATCGACAAGGAGTGTTTGCCGCTATTTCTGGCGGCGGGCGTCACGACTGCGCGCGACGTTGGCGGCAACTTGGAAAAAGTACTGCAGCTCAGAGCCGCGCTGAACAGTGGACGGCAGCTCGGTCCGCGCCTTTTTGTGCTTGGCCCCCTGCTCGACGGGTCTGACGAGAGCTTCAGCGGGACTTTGGGGCCATTCGCCGAGCTGCTCGAAAGCGTGCCTACGGTTGACGCGGTGCCATCAAAGATCAGCCGTCTGCTTAAGGCCGGCGTCGATGGCATCAAAATCTATTTCACGATGCCGCCGGATACTGCCAAAGCGATCATCGGCTATGTCGGCAAACAGGTTCCGATTACGGCTCATCTCGGCTACACGCATTCGCTCGACGTGATCGAAGCTGGAATCGACGGCCTGGAGCACGTCTGGATCTCGCCCTATAACGAATTTTGCGCAGCCGGTATGCAGTTCGGCGCCGGAGCTTCTATGGTGGATCCGAACTTTTGGGTGCGACTGACAAAAGGCTGGGAAGAGGCCGACCTAAAAGGAAAGGGCGCCCGCATTTGGTTTGGTGAGATGGTCGAAAAGCAGGTCAATATGGGTACTACGCTCGACCTTTTGTGGCTCGCCAAGTGCGGGAGTGAGGTAGCACAGCGCGACTCTGACCGCCGATTCGTCACCCCGATGGCCCTGGCGCGGCAACGAGAGATGGCCGCTCATATGGGTGAACGCCCGGACTGGGATATTCACCCGGGCATGTTCGATCCTTCGCGGTGTGTCAAAGCATTGGAAAAACATCAGGATGTCACCCGGATCCTACACGAAGCCGGTGGCCTCGTGGTGGGCGGGACTGATTGCGGAGCGATATCTTACCCGCCGCCCGGCTTTGCTTTGCTGCGTGAGATCGAATTGTTGGCCGAATCGATGGGAGCCATGGCCGCGATCAAGGCCGTAACTTCGGTGGCAGCGCGGTATCTGCGTCAGCAGGAGAATATAGGGAGCATAGCCGCAGGACGTTATGCTGATTTCCTGATTGTTGACGGCGATCCGTTGCGCGACACGCGCGAACTGCGCCGTCTAAAGACGGTCTACCGTGGCGGAGTTGCCTATCAGCCCGAAGCGATCCTGGCGCAGGTGCCCAATTCAGCCATGGAACAGACGGAATAGGCCTTTCCGTGCTGCTTCCCACTCCGAGCATTTGCCGTTTGTCGTACCTGGTAAGTTTATAGAGCAACGGCGGAACAGATCGAGGAATCACTAAGATTAAACCTCTATAACTGGTAAGCTGGCCATAATCGGGTTAGCGACCTGCTGATTGCATATAAGCTTGGTACCCGAACACCCCGAACGATCCTGAGAAACGCTCAACGAAATTAAGGAACAAGGGCGACTAGGTCTTCATCGTAGTTTCGCGCCAGAGACTGAGGAGCGGCAAGACGGCGGCACGTGTCGCCTCTTCGCAGGTCAGGAAGACCCAGCCCGTGCGGGTCTCGCCCATTCCCGCGCGCTCCATTCCGTTGCCGCGTCCACCGGCAGATAACGGAACGGATTGACGGCGTTGGCCACCGTCGCCACGATGCCCGCGCCCTCTTCGTGCGCGCCCGGGTCGATCAATGCCTCCGCAGGCGTCCCTTTTAGCCGCTGCTTGAGTTCCGCCCGCGGCAGGTTGAGCAGTTCGACTAGCGTCGCCGGCTCACGAGGCTCGGCGATCTTGAGCAAACTCAAATAGAGGATTCGGCTGGAGCGCCGGAAAAACGGCGTCGAGCCGACGTCGGCCTGTCGTGGCGGATCGGGAAAGAGCGATTCGGCTTGCGCTTCTGCGTCCGGCTCGCCGTAGCCCGGGCGCAACTCCTGCCACGGCGTCCAGCGCGGGCAGCGCTCGTCGAGCGGATTGAGCACCACGTTGCCACGCTCGGGCCGGTAGAATTCGCTTAAGTATTCGCGGTCGGGGTCGAGCACGACGCCCACTTCCTGACGCGACGCAATCTGCCGCAAGACCCCGCGGATAAGGTTCGACTTGCCCGCCCCGCTCTGCCGGTCACCGCGATATGTTGTGTCTCGAGCGCGCGCGGCAGCTGCACGCCGCCAAGCTCGCAACCGTCGCCGCGCAGCTGCCAGCCCAGCCGCCGCGCCGTGATAATGGTCACGCCGCGGATGTGTTCGCCCTCACCGCTGGGCGCAGCCGGAGCGAACACGTAAGCCGCCACCGCCAGCGCCAGCAGCGCCGGAATCGTCCCCCAACCTGCGTAGTGCCAAAACCAGACCTGGAACGAATGCCAATAAATCTTGTCGCTCAGAAAGAGGCAAACGTTGAGAATCGGAAAGCGCCCGCCCTCGTACAGAGCGTCAAAGAAGTGGAGCGGAATTACCTACCCGAAGAGCCACGAGAACAACCAGAGCCTGAAGTACTGCGGCCCCAGGGGCAGGTAATGACGGACCCAGAACCAGACCAGCAGTAAGGCTGAGAGCGCCCAGATTGTCACCCCGGCGAGCACCGTCCGCGCCGCCATCTGCAGCGCCATGTGGAACGACGTGACCCCCGCGCGCCAGCGGATCGCGGTCTCAGCTACCGCTCGCATCGCCCTGGTCTCCTGGCTCCGCCGTCAGCCCCTTCATGGCGTCGGCTACCCGCGCCGCGTAGTCCTTGGCGTCGTTCGTTGCCGCAGCGAGAATCTGTTCCATTATCTCTTCCGGGATTGTCTGGAGGCCGATCCGGAGCACTGCTGAACGGTTTTGCCGATCTCAAAGATGAGCTGCTGAAAGCGCCGTGCCGCGTCCTTCTCGCGCGATGCCGCGTCATCCGCTTGGCTCGATTCGTAATGCGCCGTCACGATCTGACGCAGAAGCTCGCTGGTTGCCAGCCTGCTCTGCTTCGCCTCCGCCTCTACCCGCACTGCGATTTCCTGCGACAACCGCAGCCCCATCATCACACTTCCCATCGTCCTTCCTCTCTTCGTTAGAAAAGCAGCGTCCGGTGAACTCTTCCTGTTAACAGCCGTTAACGCTTATCTGATGCGGACTTCCGCGCTTTTCGCACTGTCGCCGTTAACACCGTTAACGCTGTGTTTTCAAGGGTTTGCACGTCCCGCAGTCATCTCATGATGAGTGACGTGTCCTTCTAAAAAACGTGCGCAGCACGTCAACCCAACTGTGCACTGCCACGGCGCTGGTTTCGAGCACTCCCGTATGCACGACACTGATGCTGCGGGAGCGATGCCACGGGTGCGCCCACCACGTAACGCGACGGAAGACCAGGCGGCGTCAGCCGCCGCCGGCTCCACGCCGCAACTATGACTCCGAGGCCGTACCATTGATCGGCCTGGATACATCAGAGCGCCGCTGCGGTCGCACCGCTCGTACGGTACCGGCGGGCTCCCGGAGCTCCACACTGATCTGCCTGATGATCCGCACCACCGCCTCGCTCATGCTCCCCGCCAAATCGAAGCCGCCGGCTTCGGCGCGTTGACGGAGTTCATCGAGCTCCACCTTGGCCGAGCCCGGCACCCGCACCGAGATGACCTCGGTCTTCTCTTCCTTGCGCTTCAACAAACCCATCGTCTCACTCCTTCAATCGCGCCGCCGTTGTTTACAAAACGTAGACAGACCCACTCACCGCCGCCGCTCAGAACAACATCGGTGAGTAAGGGAACAGCCAGCCCATCACCTGCACCGCACCAGCGCCGCCGCGCCACCTAGACCAGCCGCCGCCAGCCGCCTGACGCCGGGACCGTGACCGCCGCCGGTAGCGTAGAGCACCCCCGATCCGACGAAGGCGCTCGTCACCAGTACGTGGGCCACCGGCCCGCTCAGATCGGTCTGGATGAGATTGAGCGTCGTGTCCCATGGTCCGACCCCGGCTGTACTCGTGGCCCACGCCAGCGCCGGCGCAAGCAGCGTAAACGACACTCCCGAGAGCGCTAGCGCAGCCCGCCTAAGTTTCTTCTCTAGTCCTCGTACCCTTGCTCGCATCTCCTCCTCCTCAGGCATGTTCAGGGCGGGTCATCGTCAAGCTGGGGAATAGTCGATAGCCTCGTCTTTTCACCGCATCTCTGGGGTTAATCGCAGCACCGCGTTTACGCAGAATCTCCCTATCACGGCCCGCGCGGATACGCAAGGTGCGTCTCCTTTCCGCAAACTAAGTATGCATCGGCATAAATATGGCGACGTATTATGACGATCAGAACTGCGGCGAATCCAATTGGCTTACATTTTGGGTAGGCGCGATTGCTTAGCGTCACACTCAGAAGATCTCGGGCCATCTTCTGGCGCCATGAAGCACCCGCAGAATTTCTACTATCTCGCCGCGGACCCGATAGGGCAAAATGTATGGGCTCCCGGATACCACGAGTTCGCGGGTATTAGGAACGCGACCGGGGCGGCCCGCGGCGGGATAATCAGCGAGTGTGGAGACTGCCTGTCCGATATGCCGTGCCAGTTTACGGGCGGCGAGGGGATTATCCTGCCCGATAACGTTTCTCACGCTGACCAGATCGACCACGGCCTGATCGAGCCAGCGGATTCTCACAGCGGCGGCTTACGTTCTTGCGACGTGCCCCAGGTATCGAGCCAGGCGCTCACTTTCTCATGATCCACGAACCTGGCACTGTGTGAATCCGCCCGCTTAACCGCCGCGGCGATGGCCTGAGTTTGCCACTCGTTAAGTTCCAGATAGTCCTTAACTGCCTGCGCGGCCAGCCACGCTTTGCTGCGTTCTGTGACCTCGGCCAGTTGGTCAAGCCGTTTCAGAGTCATCGTATCTAGGCGCAGGGTCATGGTTTTTGAAGCATTCAGACTTCCTGTGTGCTTTCATGTGTTTATTTTAGCACACGATCACGTTTTTTTCGCGGCGCCGCCTAACCTCATACGTTGCTGAATTTATGAACCGGAGTACTAAGTGGCGGGACCACTTGTTGCTGCCGGCGAGGAGGTCAGTGGCGGGCGGGATTTCGAAGCGCCGTCACCTGTCGAGACCAACTTTTTTCAACAACTCGATGTAACGTGGATCGGAGCGCAACGGACTTCAGCGATCATCAGGCAGCCCGCTCATCATATCACCGTATTCAGTCGATGCGCGTTAGCGCCAGGACCGGAATCTCCCGCTTGGTCTTCTTTTGATAATCAGCGAACAGAGGCATCAGCTTCGCCGCCACATCAAATAGCCGGCTGCGCTCCGAACCATCGACTTGCTCCGCTCTAGCCCTGAACATCTCGGTACCGACCTCGACGGTCACAAGAGGATTCGCAACCAAATTGTAATACCAGGGCGGATTACGAGGCGCGCCGCCGTAGGATGCGATGATTACCAGGCGATCTCCATCGCGGCAGTAGCATACGGGACGCACCAGCGTCCGACCCGTT
>JAFAHS010000014.1 GCA_019237115.1 Deltaproteobacteria bacterium | reverse complement strand
GAGAAATCCGAAATAGAGCGGCGGTTGAGCGCGCTTCCCGGATGGGAATACAAAGACAACGCAATCAGCAAGCTCTATCGCTTCAAGGAATTCATGGATGGAATCCGGTTCCTCAATAAGGTGGCCGAGATGGCCGAAGCGGCCGACCATCATCCCGACGTGATGAAGATAGAGTACACTCGCATTACGTTTTCCTACTCCTCGCACGACCAGGGCGGCGTGACCGAGAAGGATTTCAAGCTCGCGTCTCAGATCGAGGAAGCGTTCAAGGCTTACGCGGAATAATTTGCACTCGCGCACAATCGTTCAAGCGGAACAATTCTTGTGCCGCTAGCTCTTGCGCGCAACGTAGGAGTGCGACCCCGTGACGGTGCGGTCAGATTTCGCGTAGCAGGTCTTCGAGGTCGCCCGGTCGTCGACGAAATCGATCTCGGGAGCCGTCGACCAGCGGCAGCGGCGTGTCGTCGTCGTCAAAAAAAAAGTCGCGGCACCCCGCCGAGACGCTCTCGAGGTACTCCATGCCTGATTTGGCGCTCGAAGGTGCGCTTGCCCAACTGCTCGGCCAGGGCCTCGACGCAGACCCGGATGTAAAGCATTACCTCAGTAAAATTACTTTCCAAGCCGATTCAAGCGCCCTGGAGGTGGGTTTTCGTCAATTCGATTGCACCAAACGCTACCGAAATGAAGAAGAAGTGGGCGAAGCGATGCGGGATGTACCAGGAAGCAGAGCCCGCGGGGCTCGACGGCCTCCGCAATACTCAGCTTGAGTCACAGCCGGTCAGGCAGAAGTGCGCTAATTTTTAGGCCATCACACGCGAACTTGTAGTAGGGAAAAAGCTGCAACCAGAGTTCCCGTGGCGGGAGAGGGAGTCTAGTCATGGAGTGGCTTTTTTGCGCTGAGAGCAACCTAAGGAGCGCGCGCGATGGCTAAAATAGCAGACTGTTGGGCGCGTGCGATCGAATCCTTTTCGGCGGGGAAGTTCGTGGACGCCAACCTGTGTGGTGCGGCGCAGGTCATGCTCCAGAACAACCCGCTTACTGGGTTGCTTTTTCTCGCGGGCATCGCCTGGGGTGCAGTCTCTGCGGGAATGCCTCAAGTGGCAATCGGTGCTTTGGTCGGCCTCGTCGGCGCTACAGGCTCTGCGACCTACATTGGGGTCGATGATCCGTCATTGCGCAGCGGTCTCTATGGCTACAACGGGCTGCTTATCGGTGTGGCATTGCCGACGTTCCTCAAGGCGAATCCATTGCTCTGGGTGTACTTGGTGTTTGGTGCGGCGGTATCGGTCGTCGTGATGCTCGCAATTGCCAACTTGGCAAAAGCATGGGGCATATCAGCTCTTACGTCTCCGTTCGTGCTGACGACCTGGATCCTGTTAATTGCTACGCATGGCTTTACTGGCCTGAGGATCTTGAGCCTCCCCCAACCTGGTTTTCCTCAAATTCCAGTGGCCGCATCCGCCCCGGCACTGGATGGCGAATGGGTGATCAGAGCAGTGCTTTTGGGGGTGTCCCAAGTCTTTTTTATTGGCAATGTTGTTGCCGGGGTAATCTTTCTCGGGGCGCTTGTTGTCAGTTCGATCTGGGCAGCGGCGTTTGCGCTGGCAGGTTCGATGCTTGCTATCATCGTCGCGCTTGCGGTGGGCACGGACTTAAATGCCGTGGCTACCGGGCTATTCGGATTCAGTCCGGTGTTGACCGCGATAGCGATCGGTACTGTGTTCTACACACCACAGCCGCGTGTCGTCGTTTACGCTATCATGGGAACGATATTTACCGTCATTGTGCAGGCCGCGCTCGACATTGCCGTAATGCCCTTCGGGATTCCGACGCTGACGGCACCCTTCGTGCTCGCAACATGGCTGTTCCTGTTGCCGCGCCGCGATTTCGCACCTGTCCGCCACGTCGTTGGCAGCGGTGGCGCCCTCCACGACAACTGAGGAGCCGGTGCCATTATGTCGCGCTTCGCCTCGGCTGCCATCGTGAGTGGTTGTCTGGCGCCGCGCGATCGGTCGTGCCGGCTGTCTCACCGCTGAGAGATGTGCAGGGCTCGGAAGCGGCCGCTTCCGCTGGGAACTGCACTACGGGCTGACAGCTTTCCGATCGAGTTGCCGCCGTTCAGGCATCGCAAAGACGACAAAACGTTCGCATTCGGCCTCGCGCCTGAACGCGGGAGTCCGTCGGAGAGCGGATGCTGGCGGTCGAAGCTGCTCGGGTCGAGAAAAGAGGCGGTCCCAGCGGCTCTTGGGGAACGAGACGGTCAAAATGCTGCTAATCGGAATCGGTTATGGCGGACGGTCGCTGTAACCTTTGCTCTCGCGCGTCATCAAATGGGGCGTAAATTCTCCTGACCATTGGCACAGGTCCGATATGAATAACGTCGCAGAAATCCTTCATCGCGACGGTGTGGTTCTCAATCTCGGCACCGCCGTCAATGAAGTGCATTCTGCCCACGTGCTGCTCTCCGACGGCAGCACGATCAAAACCCACTGCGTAATTTGGCGCGCCGGCCTTAAGGGCGCGGTGGTCGCGAGCGTTGCGGGGCTACCGCAGGCCCGCGGCGGCCGAATCAATGTTCAGCACGACCTGAGCGTCGAGGGCTTCCCAGGCGTGTATGCCCTAGGTGACTTCGCCAATATTGCGGGAACCGACGGCGACGCCCTGCCGCAGCTTGGTTCGGTAGCACAGCACAGTGGAAGGTGGGCGGCCAAGAATATCCTAGCCGAGATTGAGGGCCAGCGCCGCACCGTGTTCCGCTATCACGACGAAGGCATCATGGCGATGATCGGCAAGAACGCCGCCATCGCTGAGATAGGTGAGCATCGCCACAAGCTGGAGGGGGTGGTGGCCTACAGTATGTGGCTCGGAGTGCATCTTGCTTTGCTCACCAGCCCGCAGGTGAAAATCGAGACTTTCATCGATTGGGTTTGCGATTATTTCTCATGCGCGCGCGGACCAAAGTTGCTCGATCGTTCCGACGCCGCCCGAATCAATTGGCGCGACGACGACACGGATACGTGGTCTCGGCGGCAAAGGAAACATTGGCTCGCTCGCGCTGAGCCGCGGTGAGTAAGAATCCGTTTTAAGGAGAATCGTAAATGCAACTTGGGATGATCGGACTGGGCCGGATGGGCTCGAACATGGTGCAGCGCCTGCTGAAAGATGGCCATGAATGCATCGTGCACGATACCCATCCTCAGGCCATGCAGGAGCTGGTATCAAAGGGTGCGAAGCCCGCGACCGCTCTGGCCGAGGTCATAAAGAAGCTCACCAAGCCGCGCGCGGTATGGCTGATGGTGCCGGCAGCGGTAGTCGATTCCGTGCTGGAGTCGCTCAGGCCGCTACTGGAGAAGGGCGACATCGTGATCGACGGCGGCAACTCCTACTATCACGACGATATCCGCCGCGCCGGCCTACTCAAACCATCAGGCATCAATTACGTAGACTGTGGCACCAGCGGCGGCGTGTGGGGCCTGGAGCGGGGCTATTGCATGATGATCGGAGGCGACGAAGGTGCAATACGCCATCTCGATCCCATCTTCAAATCGCTGGCACCAGGCGTGGCAACCGCGCCGCGCACACCCGGAGCCAGCGGCGAGCCCACCACCGCGGAAAACGGCTACCTGCGATGCGGACCCAACGGCGCGGGGCATTTCGTGAAGATGGTCCATAACGGAATCGAGTACGGTCTGATGGCGGCCTTCGCGGAAGGACTCAACATCATCCGCAACGCCAACGCCGGCAAGCACAAGCGGGAGGTCGACGCCGAAACCACGCCGCTGCGCAATCCCGAGCTCTATCAGTACGACATCAGCCTCAAGGACGCGGCCGAGGTGTGGCGGCGCCGCAGCGTGGTCGGATCGTGGCTGCTCGATCTCACGGCGGCAGCGCTGCGCGAAATCCCGATTTATCCAATTTCCAGGGACGGGTATCCGATTCGGGCGAAGGGCGATAGACGCTGCAGGATTGACGAGGGTATTCCGAAGCCCGATGATCAGTGCGGCGCGGTACGCCGCTCTCGTCGCGCGGCGACGAGGA
>JAFAHS010000355.1 GCA_019237115.1 Deltaproteobacteria bacterium | reverse complement strand
GACCGCGACCAGGCGCTGCCACGGGAAGCAATCTGCAGTGCTCGGCCAGTTTATCATCGTGCCAGAGCGTAACGCTTGTGCATTATCCGTCGACCGCGCGAACGGGAGAACAAGGCGACCGTGTCAATGAAGCGAAAGCCTAGCCCGACTTCGCGGATTGGGCAATTTTTACGTTGTCGGGTCAAGGAAATCAATGCCTTGACCTGAAAGGTCTTCACTACGGGGCGGTTTCAGCGTGGCAGCGCCGCGGCGGCGATTTTCGGGGGTGGCTGGGCCGGCAGGGCAAGGTCCATGCGCTCGAGTAGCAGGCGCAGGTCGGGCTCTGGCTCGGTGTAGCGGGTCAAGATGATTTCTCGCCCGTCGTTGGTCGGCAGGTACACGTCGATCATCTGCACGGCGGCGAATTTCGCGAGCGCGCTGCGGGCGCTCAGGCCAGGCGCGAGAGCGTGCAGGCGTCGGGCGAGCGTGATTTGAAGACAATAGGCGAGGAAAGCGACGAAGATGTGGGCCTCGATCCGTTCCTCATCGTGATGGAAGATCGGACGAATGGCGAGATCGCCCTTCAGGGTCTTGAACGCCTCCTCCACGGCGACGAGCTGGATATAGTATTGCCAGAGTAACGCTGGATCGCTTTCGGTCAGATTGGTCCGCAACAGATAACGACCTTCTCGACGCCTGACTTTACGAAGCTTGTCGCGGTCGAGAGCGAGACTCAGCGCGCCGGTGTTCTTGTCGATGTCGGTTTTGATCAGACGCCAGGCGGAGGGTGCCTTCGCGCGTGCCGCGCCGAGCTTCATCAATCGCTCTTCGGGCGCAAGCTCCATAAGACTGATCTTTTTCAACCTCGCCCACAGCCATTTCAGTTGCCGGCGCCGCATCGCCCGCTCCTTGCCGATGCGATCGGTGCTTTGCGCGAAGACATAAAGCTCGTCGTCTTGCGACAGAAGCTTGACGTCGACGCCCTCGCGCGCCTTTTGCCACGGCTTGTCGAGGAGATGCTTTTCGAGCCGGTTGAGACGGCCCTTAGGGGTTCCGACGAGATAGCTGACCGGCGGCTCGCTCGCGCGCATTTCGGCCAGAACCGCCTCGGTGGGCACGCCGCGATCCATGACCCAGACGCGCCGCGCCTTGCCGTATTGGCTTTCGATCTTGGTGAGGAACGAGCGCAGGGTTGTACTGTCGGCGGTGTTGCCGGGCAGCACTTCGTACGCCAACGGCAGTCCTTCGGGCGTGACGACGAGGGCGATGACCAGTTGCGGACAATCCGACCGCCTGTCGCGGCTGTAGCCGTGACGACGCTTCGTGTCCTCGGGCAAATCTGCGGCGTTGACCTCGAAATAGGTACTGGTCAAATCATACAGCAATACTTCGAAGGTGGCATTGAACAGGTCGCGCCAACGTTCTGTCAGATGCGAGAACAGCGCCTGTTTGTGAGCGAGCAGCAGATCGTGACAGGTGTAGAGCTTGTGCGCTTCCGCGAGGCCGAAATCGCACCCCAGGAGATCGGCCATGGCGCTGTCGAGGAACCATTGCCGATGCAGTCGCCATTCGCTACCCGGCGAGAGGAGCCGGTAGGTCGCGAGCACCTGCAGCACGTGATCCCAGCGCGTCCCTTTGCGGCTCCTCGGCAATCGCTCGGCCCAGAACCGATCGAACTGCAACTTCCGCCATAGTACGCCCGCCAGCCAACAGGCGCCCCACTGACGCGGGCGGCAGAGCCGCATCTCGCTGAGACGCAGGCGGATGACGTCCTCTGCGGCGGGCACTTCGCAGCGATCTTCGGGAAAGAGGGCGAGCGTTCGGGCCCGGCCAGCGTCCTCGTCGAACACCTCGACGGCCCTGCGCCAAGCTTCCGCTTGCGAAGAATTGATCTCGCCGAGATAGAGCACGTGGCGTTGCACCACGCGACCATCATCGAGACGCCTGTTTTCGACGACGCTCCAGTAGATGTGCGTCCTTCCGTTTTTTCGTCGTTCGATCTTTCGCAGGAACATGGCCAAATGATTCTGCCATGCCCGCACGATTCTGGGAATCCACTGCGAGATCAGCGAGTCTTCACTACAGCCATTTTTGGCGATATTTTCAAACTACGTCTCAATCAATTCAGGTACTTACCAAGCGCACAAATTCGACAAATCGGGTTATCCACAGGCGAATCCGCGAAGTCGGGCTAAGCCGGGGTGGATTTCGCAGTGATGCTAAGATAGCAGCACAGAGACCTCGCTAACCTCGACCACCGACTGCCATAGCCGGAGTCCGACTCTGGCATCGGACGGCCAGAAC
>JAFAHS010000270.1 GCA_019237115.1 Deltaproteobacteria bacterium | reverse complement strand
CGGTTTATCGCACGGGACCTTCCGCCGAAAATTTCTGTTGGTATTTTGAACGACTGATGAAGTCGGGCGGTGGAAGTGTTTCATCGTGCGGCCTCACCAGAGATGTTAGGGTTTGTCCAGCTCCTCCATACCGACCGTTTAGTCTATAAGCGCCCTTCTGCGTCAGCCCCCGTCAGCTCACCGTCGCAGAGCCACAATATCGGTCCGATTCCTCTGTAACCTGGGCGTAAAAGTCTCTGGTGGTCGAAATTGTTCGCACCCTTTTAAGCTATTAAAGTATCAATTAAGCTGATATTGGATGAAATAGGCAATCACCGCTGGTAGCCCTTGCGTTCACAGCCGATTAATCTAGTTGACACTATGAGACCGGTCCGACTAATCACGAAATTAGGGGAGTGGAATAAATAGTCGTTCTAATTGGGATTCGGCTCCCGGTAGCCGAAGGAGGGGACGCTTTATGGATCGCTCTATCACAGCTAGAGGTTGGTTCGTTGGATGCCTCGTAGTGCTCGGGATGCTTATTGCGCCGATGACCGCCGGCGCTGAGGTCAAACCTGGGGACTACATCACGGTCGACAATGCGGCCAAGGTCAAGGACCTGATTTCGCCCGGCGTTTACTGGCGGGTACAGCAGGGCATGACGATGAAGATCGTGCCAACCGAGCGAATCGACTGGCCGCCGCCCTACAAGGAAGCAACGGAAAAGTATGCGTCGCAGGTTCGTTTGACCACCGATCGTCGCTCCCTGGTCGGTTATGTCGCAGGGCAGCCCTTTCCGCTGCTCGATCCGAATGATCCGGACATCGCTACCAAGATCATGTGGAACTACTTTTTCCGTCCGGTGTCGACCGACGACTATGACCTGCGCTTTTTCGACTGCGAGAGCGTGTACTCAGGTCTGAACAAACCGTACAAGGTGCTGTGGTACTACTCGGTCGGTCACTACGCCGGTTACATGGAGGTTGGTCGCACCGAAGTCCAGCCGATGCCGGTGGATCCCGATTTTCTGAAGTCGGGACGTTATGCGATGACCGGTCTGTATCCACAGCTCGCGCCGCAGGACGGGCACGGCTCGGGATTCCTGCGCTATCGCTATGCGGATCCCAACCGGGCGGATGATGCCTGGAGCTACAATCCGCAGAGTCGACGGATGCGCCGCCTGAACGACAGCTTGATGAGCACCGATCAAGACGCGGGGCCGGAGTCTTACAACCCCGACGATTTCGAGTGCTTCGCGGGCAAGAACGAGAACTACAACTGGAAATATCTGGGCGAGCGCCAGATGCTCGGCGCGATCAACGATCCACAGTCTCCTCCGCCGACCTGCCCCACCGATGGCGGAGGCAGCCACTGCCCGGCAAATTGGGAAATGCGCCATATGTACATCCTCGAGGGCACCGCGCGCCCCACCCGCCTGGCCGGCGACCTCTACTCCAAGCACGTCCTCTATATCGACTCCGAGGCGGACTTCGGAATGTACCAGGATCAATACGATCGCAAGGGTCAGCTCTTCATCAACTACACTTCGTGGCTCAAGTACGCGGACCGCGTCCGGCCTGACGCGCGCATCGCGATCTACCCCTTCAAGCGCGAGTTCCAGACCGGATCCTCGTCGACCGACGTGCAGTCGGGTCTGTCGACGGTCTGCTACCATCCGGGCTACGACGTGCCTGAGAAGGAATGTTGGTATATCAACATGGGCGCGGTTGATCGCAGCTTCTTCGACCCCGATTCGGTCATCAGGGCATCGATGAGATAGGGGCACGCATGCCAACATCGTCACGCAGAAAACCGGTGCGGCTCGAAAGGCCGCACCGGTTTTTTGCTTCCCTGGTCTGCTAGAATCGCCAGCGTATGGACCGCAGCGATGATCGGCTGCTTGCGTGGGCCGACCAGATCATCCGGAACACCTGGCGCGGGAGTCGCGTCGCGCGCAGCGCTCTCCTGCGCGGTGACCTGTCGACCCGGCGCTTTTGGCGAATCACCGTGGACGGAGGCTCTGCCCCCTCCTCGGCAATTCTGGTCGACTTGGGTCCCGACGAGCTCCCAGGCTACGTGCGGGCGCTGCGGTTGGTATGCGAGCCTCTCACCGAACCACCCTGGCTGACCGTACATCGCTTTTTGACCACACTCGGAGTGCCGGTACCGGCACTGTATGCGACCGATCGCCAACATCGTGCGATGCTGATCGAAGATGTTGGCGAAACCTCACTCGTCGACGCAGTCCGCCGCCAGCCATCGGAGACCGCTGAGCTGTATCGCCTCGCCGTTGACCTGTTGTTGGTGTTCCACGTGAAGGGAACTCGCGCGCTTCCCGCAAACCTGCTGCCAGCCACCATCGCTTACGATGAAAGACTGTTCCGCTGGGAATTCAAAGAATTCCTTGAGCTCGGCTGCGCCACTTTGGGTGCGGATGCGTCGGCGCTGCTCCCGGAACTGGATGCCCTCGCGGGCGAACTCGGACGCCTGCCGCGGGTCTTTTCGCATCGCGACTTCCACGGGCAAAACCTGTTCGTGACGCGGCACACCCCCGCCGCCACACTCCGGGTCCTCGATTTTCAGGACGCGCTCATGGCGCCGGCCGCACAGGATCTGGCCGTGCTGCTGACGACTCGGGATATGGCAGCGACGATGTCTCCCGCTCTCGAACAACGGCTGCTCGACTTCTACTACGCGGGCCTGACCCGGCTCGGCGCGGTGACCCTGAGGGCGGAAGCATTCTCGCGCAGCTATCACCTCTGCGTGCTGCAACACGCGATCAAGATGATGGGACGCTTCCTGATGTTCGAGCGCAGCGGCAAATCTGGTTACGCGATCTTCGTCCCGCGCGCCGTCGATCAGGCGCGGCGAATTCTTGGCGGACCTTGTGCTACAGGCTTTCCCGCGCTCGCCCGCGCTTTCGACGCTTCACAGCCGGAATCCCGCTAATGAGAGCGCTGGTGCTGTCCGCGGGTATCGGCGAGCGGTTGCGACCCCTGACTGAAACGGTCCCGAAACCGCTGGTTTCGGTGGGGGGACGCCCTCTGATTCAGTATCCCTTGCTGATGCTCAAGCACGCAGGGATTCGCGAGATCGCGATAAACACCCATCACCTTCCGCGGGCCATGGAAGCCGCGCTCGGGACGGGAGCGCGGCTGGGCATTGACATCGTTTGGGCACCCGAGCCGACCCTGCTGGGCACCGGCGGACCGCTCAACGGCCTGCGCGGGTTTCTGGGCACCGACACCTTCGTAATCGCAAACTGCGATACCATTCTCGACCTCGAGCTGGCCGAGGCCATTCGATTCCATCGCGACCGTGGTGCTTTGGTCACACTCGCTGTCGCCCGCCCCGAGAACCTCGATTACTACAGCCGTATCGAGCTCGACTCGGACGCCTGCGTCCGCAGAATTCGGCTTCTCAAGTCTCGATCGCCTCTCACCTACGATGACTTCGCAAAGGAGGCGTTCAGCGAAGCCCGGCTCGACTCATTCATGTATTGCGGCGTGATCATCCTGGAGCCCGCGGTGCTGGATCGGATTCCACCTTCTCCGCCCTGGAGCATAATCAACGGATTGATAGCGCCGATGGTGCGCGAAGGCCTGCCGGTCGCGGGATTCCGCCATCGCGGCCTGATGCGCACGATTGACGATCTGAGTACCTACGAAAAAGTACGCGCAGAATTCGCCTCAAATCCCCCGCCGTTGTCGTTTCTCCATTCCTGAATGCCGGACCGCTGGGGCAGGCGACCGCGAACCAACCAATCGCTATCCGCCAAACGCGGAAAAAAGCCCGCCCGCAGATTCCTTCTGGTCAGTTTGTTTCGCGCGGACCCCGCAAGAATCTTAACCGCCTTGCGCCGGTCCCTCCGCCGTCGAGATGGCACTGCCTGCACCAACGGCCCGTGAGGTCTGATCCACAACGGCGAGCAAGTTCACCATCGCAAAAACGTCGCGAGCAGAAACGCAACGATCATCAAAAGTCCGTACTCCATATGGAGCTGCACCGATCTGAATAGTGCGAGATTCAGCTGCTTCGGTTCCGTCTCGCGCATCACGATCTGAAGTTGACCTATCGCGCGCGGCACACTGACCAGGGCGAGCAGTCCGGTCCAGGGAATCGCGCCCACGATCATCGCCAACAAGCTGGTCGCATACGCGAGTACATCGAATGCCGCAAGCTCAAAATTGGCGCCAGTGCGTCCAAGAATTGTCGCCAGCGTACGCTTGCCGTGCAGGCGGTCGGTTTCGATATCGCGAATGTTGTTGGCGTGCAGAATGCCCGCGACCAGAAAGCCCAGCGGAACCGATGCCAGCACCGCGCCCCACGTGAAGCGCAACGCCATCACGTAGTACGTGCCGACGACGATCACCGGACCCATAAACAGAAAAACGGTCAATTCGCCCAGCGCCACGTACGCAAGCGCGATCGGCCGCGCCGTGTAGAAATAGCCCGCGGCAACCGAGGGAATGCCAATCGCCAGGATCGGCCATCCGCACAGATAGACCAGCACGAGGCCCAGCGCGGCGCCGATCGCAAACGCGACTATCCCGCCGCGCCACACCTGCTCGGGAGCGAGCAGCCCGCGCTGGATAACCATACTCGGTCCCAGCGACTCCGATGAATCTGCTCCCGACCGGTAGTCGTAGTAGTCGTTGATAAGATTGGTGCCGGCCTGAATTGCCATCGCTCCGACCAGCGCCAGCACCAGTCTCCCTGGCGCAAAAAAACCGTCGCGCGCGGCGATCGCCGCTCCCAGCAGCACGGGGATCGCTGCCGCGCTCAGAGAGGGGGCGCGGATTGCCTGGATCCAAATGGCGAACGGCCCCGGTCGTGCTCCTCGGTCCTTCAGAATTGCCGATGCTTCCGTCATGCTCGCCTATTCCTTTGGTCACTCAGCTTCATTGGTTAGAGGGGATCTGAGTGAGATCAGCTGGCGGTGCACAGATTTAGTGAGCTCTTCCCAAGCTCGCGTCGAACCCCTGACCGGTTCCGCCCGACCACCGCCTGCCGCAAAATGTACGCAGGACCCCCAACCGGAAGGGACGGACAGGGCGGTCAAAATATCACCTTGCTTTCCTTGAGCCGCGCGATCTCCTCCGCATCCATCCCCAGCAAAGTACTCAGAATTTCTTCGCTGTGCTGACCGATTCTTGGTGCACCGCAATAGTCAGGTTCAATGGCGCTAAACTTTACCGGCAAGCCCGGTACGGCGCGCGCACCGGATTCGCCATGCTCCCGCGTGATCATCATTTCCGACGCACGAAACGCCCGGTCGGCCGCCAACTCGTGGGTATTGTACACCGGACCGGCTGCCAGCCCGCGTTCACGCAGCCGCCGCACCAGCTCGTCGCGGTCGAAATCGCGCGTGCGCGCCGCGACCTCATTTTCAAGCATCTCCACATTGCCAAGCCGCTCGGGAAGACGCGCGTAGGCGCTATCCGACGCAAGCGAAGGCACCCCGAGCACCTCGCACAACGCCGCAAACTCAGGGTCGCTGGCGATTGCGATTGCGACCCATCGATCTTCGCCGGCCGCGGGAAAGACACCGTGCGGCGCCATCGATGGAGCCCGGTTTCCCTGCGGGCTCTGTTCGCGCCCGTTCAGGAAGAAATCCATCATCGCCTCGGGGATCATCGTGGTCACCATTTCAGCCATCGAAAGATCCAGGTACTGGCCTTCCCCGGTGCGGTCTCGGTGGTAGAGCGCGGCGAGCAGAAAGAAGACCATCGCGGTTCCCACCGCGAAATCCGGCCAGGTTCCCCCTATTCCGCATGGAAAACTCTGCGGGTAGCCGGTCACATGACATAGTCCGGCGAATGCCTGGGTGGTGGGGCCAAACCCGACCGTCTGGGCGAACGGCCCATCCTGACCCAGCGGCGTGCCCGACAACATGATGATGTCGGGCTTGAGCCGGCGGATGCTTTCGTAGTCGAGTCCGTACTTCTGCATGTTGCCGACGGTGAAATTCTCGGTAACGATGTCGCTGGATTGGACCAGCCGGCGGGCGATTTCCTGCGCCTCGGTGCGCGATAGATCGAGCGCCAGGCTCTTGCGCGAGAAATTTATGGAATGAAAAACGCCGGAGAGGTTCGGCCCGATCACGCCGTCGGTGCCGGTCAAAAACCGCACCAGGTCGGGCGCGCGCATGCTCTCAACCCGTATCACCTCCGCCCCCAGTGCTCCCAACCAGGCGGTGGCGTGCGGGACTGCAAAGATCCATCCGAAGTCGAGCACCCGGATTCCCTTAAGCGGCAGTCGCTTCATCACACGATCTTCTCCGCAACCAGCCGCTCCAGCTCGCCTGCGGCCAGACCACACCGTTCGCCAAAGATCTTGCGGTTGTGCTCGCCCAGCCGCGGCGCCGGGCGCTTGATTCGCCACGGTGTCCTTCCCAACCTGCACGGTGCGCCTGGCGTACGAACCTTCTTCGCGACCGGATGTTCATGCTCCTGGAAAAACTCGCGCGCCTGATATTGCTCGTTTTCCGCTACCTCCCGAATCGTATGCACGGGAAAACACGGTACGTGCTGAGCTTGCGCGCGCTGGAAGGCCTCCTTCTTGGTGAGGGTCGATAACCAGTCGTGAATAGCGGCTTCGATGACGTCGACATGCGCAGCTCGGTCAGCTGCAGTTGCAAAAATCTCGGCCTCCATCCACTCGGGCCGGCCCATGGCCGCCTTCCATCCATTCCAGAAACGCTGCGTCCCCGCGTTGAAGCTCACCCATCCATCTGCGCACGGATAGACCCACTGTGCGCCCGCCTTTTTGCGAATGCTAAGCCGCTGGTACGCGGGCGCCCGGGCAGATTCGTGAGTCGAGCCTCCGAGATTGGGCCGGATCATGCTCACCATCGCCAACCACTGGCTCACGTCCACGTGTTGGCCCGAGCCATTGCGCGTGCGATCGAACACCGCCACCATCGCTGCCGCCGCGGCGGTGTACCCCGTGAGATAGTCCGACTGACGCCCGGCGAGCTTGAGCGGCGGCTGAGTGGCAGGATCGGTAACCTGATGCCAGGGCGTTTCGTAACCGACGCCGCTCATCTGGGTGGCAACCAGATCTCCGCCCCGAAGATCCCGGTAGAGAGAATCTTCGCCAAACGGGGTCAGCGAAACGACGATGAGTTCTGGAAAATGCCCGGTCAGACTTCGCCACGAGAGCCCGATTCGCTCGTTGAGCGACGGCGGGTTGGGATTAAACAGGACGTCGGCCCGCTCCAGCATCGAAAACAGTATTCCTCGGGCGGAGGAGTTTTCGAGTTCGAGGGTGACGCCGAGTTTGTTGGTGTTGAGGAACAAATGGAGTCCCCCGGTCTCCAGATCGCGCCGATCATCGCGGAAGGGCCCGAGCTGACGCTCCTGTGCGCCGACCCGGGGCGGCTCGACCTTGATAACTTCTGCTCCGAAATCGGCGAACGACTTCGCCGCCATGGCTGCAGCCAGAAATGGCATCGTGTCGAGGCAGGGAAGCTCGACCACGCGCAGGCCCTCGAGCGCTTCGGGCAAAGGTTCGCGGCTCACTGTGACGCTCCCTGACGCATCGCCTCCAGCAGACCCAGCAGCTCGGCCATCGAATTGATCACGTGGTCGGGCCGATGCTGCGGGTGATTCTTGAGATACGAAAACGACGCCGCTCCGGTCGCAACGCCAACGGTCCCTCCAAACCCGGCCTGCTGCGCGGCCATTACATCGCGAGGCTCATCGCCCACGTACAGGCACGCGGGCGGCAGTACCGATACCCTCATTGCGGTCTGCTTCAATAACTCGGTTTTGTCGAGCAGGTCTTTCATCGATGAGGTCGGTTGGGTGACGACGTGGTCCAGGTATGCGGCCAGGCCCACCATCGCAAGCTTCTCGATGAGCCGCCGAGCCTCTCCCGGACGACTGGTCACCACTGCCGTCGCGTAACGCCTGCGTTTGAGTTCGGCCAGCGTCTCCGCCACGTGCGGAAGCACTTCCAGTCGCTCGGTCTTGTCGATTTCGGTCATGAAATAGGCGAAGGCCAGCTGGACATACTCGGGGCGACGATTTTCCGGCACCCCAAGCCACACCTCGTCGCGGCTCAGCGCCTCGCGGTATTGCTCGGGCGTGAGCTCGGACTGGTGCCCGATGTCGCTGAGTGCCTTGCGTGCCGCGATGTAGAGCGGACCGTGTATATCGACGAGCGTGCCGTCGAGATCGAAGAAAATCGCCTTGAATTCGCGCGAAGCCAAGCTGCTGCGTCCGGGTCCCCCTGAAGGTGTTGCCCCTTTGAACCCTTTTGCTTCGCAACTTGTCAAGCTTGCTTCGAAAAACGCTGGGGGTGATTAATCGACGCAACCCGCAAGCCTCCGAAGGGGTCTTTACCCTGCGGAAAGAATAGCTCCTCGGGTTTCTTCCTTCGCCGCAATACCATCGATGCGCGGGGAAGCTGGTGCCCCAGTCTCCAGCGTCCGGGCGGTCGCCAAATCGCGCGCGCTCAGCGGCAGCAGGAATCTGCCATGCATCTGGCTGTGAAAGGTCAGGGCGCCACCGCGCCCGGTGGCCGACAAGTGCGCCGTAACGGCCAGGATCGCCGCATCAGCTTCGTCCAGAGATTTCGCAACCGGTGCGGTTAACCGCCAACTCCTGGTCAGCCGCGCGAGGATCGCTTGTCTCGCCTTTGAAGCTGCGCGCCGATCGGACTTGGGCGGCAATCGCTCGGACGCACTCTTCCACAACGAAAACACCAGATATGGGTACGACTCGAATGAATCGACGCCGAGCTGTTCGAGCGCACGATGTGCGGCAAAGCCTGCGAGCATGAAGCGCGTGAAAAGCCACCCGCGACCTTTGGGCACCGACTTTGTTCCCTGGCCTGCCAGGCCAAGCTCGCGAGCGATGCGGATCAAGTGGGGCTTGCACGCTGCCGCGCTCGCACACCGGGCGAAGTAGTCAGCCGCGGGGGTCGGAAACAGCGCGAGCCGCACGTATTCTGCGGACCTTCTGGTGCGATTTAGCGCGGCAACCGCGCGGCGGAGCATGAGATCCAGATCGCGCTGGCGCGACTCGCTTTGGACGACGCATGGCGAGCGCGGTGAGTCGACCAGCGCGACCGCCCCGGGTCCGAGTTCGGGGAAACGTTCCGAGAGACTTTCTGCGATTGGGGCGATCGAATGCCTGGTCCCGGAAAGGATCGGTACGCGCGCAAAGCGGAGCGACTTCGCACCGCCGTCAAGCATCGCGACATCGAGATAGTCTTCGCCCACATCGATTCCGGCTACGGGCTGGCCGGAACCGATTGCATAGCGCGTGATTCGTCCCGCGAGGGATACAGCAGCAGGTACTCGCGGCGGCCGCCGATCACCTTCTTCACGTAATCGCGCGTCTCTCGATAGCCGATATTTTCGACCCATTCGTCGTCGTCTCCGGGAAATCTGCGGGTCCACCCCTCGACCGCGTGTTCGCCCCCATTATAGGCAGCGACCGCTTTGAACCGATCTCCCTGAAACAGATCGAAGAGATTTTTCAGATATGCGGTACCGAGCCGGACGTTGGTCTCGGGATCATACAGATTTGGTGACGACTCTTCGCCCACCAGGTGGGCAATCCGGTCCCCGGTCGATGGCAGCAGCTGCATGAGGCCGCGCGCGTCGGAAACCGACCGCGCGCGTGGGTTGAATAGGCTTTCCTGCCTGGCCAGGGCAAGCACCAGCCACGGATCGAGCGACTGCCGCCCGGCCGCCCGCGAGAAGAGAGCCCAGTATGCGCGTGGATAGCGAACACGTTCCGCCACCGCGGCGCTCAGATGTCCGCTCTTCGACATCCGGGTCGCGGCAACGATCGCGTCGTACCAGGCATCCGACGCTTGCAGACCTGCCAGGATAAACTCCCGCAGGGAATGTTCCTCGCCAGCTGCTTCTTCCAGGGCGCGATATTCGCCTGCCTGAAGCTCCGAGATGCCAAGCGCCCGCAACGCCAGAATGCGGCTCAAATGAAAGCGTACCGTGGGCGACGCGCTCGGGGGCGGCGTGTGCTCGATGTCTAATTCGGGCAGCGATGCGGCCGCAAGTTCGGCCCGCGCTGCAGGCACATGCTCCGCGGCCAGTGCCGGATAGTAATTGCTTTCCACGCTCTGTGCGAGGCGCGCATAGATCTCGTGCGCCCCGGCGGTGTCGCCGATTCTTTCCAGCGAGCGCGCGCGCCAATAGTCGAACATTTCGCGCTCCCCCGGACCCTCGGCTCGCTTGCGCATCGCGGTGAAACTCGCGATCGCTCGCGAATACTGGCGCGCCATGTACAGCGACCAGGGAATGCGAAAGCGGGCGTCTTCCGCCGCCTCGGTCCCGGGATAGCGTTCAACCAGCCGGCCATATTCGGCCCGCGCGGCGTCATAGTCTTGCTGTTCTTCGTAGATTCGGCCGATTCGAAGCATCGCCCCCGACGCATGACTGCTCGAGGGAAACTCCGCGATTACCTTTCCGAACGTGGCACGCGCGCGATCGGGCTCATCTTCCTTCCAGAAAACCAGCGCCAGGTCATAGAGCACCGCGGATGCCTCCGGGCCGCCGGGCGCGATTGAAAGGTACTCGAGCAGGGCGCGCTTCTGGCGATCGCTGTCAGCCTTCGAGGCTTGCGCCTGGATCCACAGAAGCTCTGCGCGATCGGAGCTCGTGGCCGCCAACGCGAGCGCCTGTTGAGCCTCATCGAAGGCCGAGGAGGCGAGTCCTTCCCGTAACAGCAGGGCGGCCTCGCTGCGGTGGTAGGTGAAAGGTGGGACCGCAGAGACCGAGGGGTTTGCGGCACGAATCGAGTACGCCAGCTCCCGCGCCCCGGAGTCCACCTCGCTGCGTGGATAGCTTTCGCGAATGGCCATGGCGTGCTGGTAGGCTTCTTGGTCCCGCCCCATCGCTCGCTCGGCCTGCGCCTGGACGAATCGCGCACTCTGCCCCAGGGAAGAGTCGCTGGTGGTAGCAACCAGATGCGTCGCTACCGACAGTGCGTCGGCATTGCGGCCAAGCTTGAGAAAAATCTGCGCCAGCTTGAGTTCCCCGGGCGGGGTCAGAACACTCTGCGGGTACTCCGCACGCAGCCGCTCCAAAGTTGCCGATGCACCCGTCAAATCCGCCTGCGCCGCCCGTGCCTCGGCCAGGTAGAAAAGTGCGTAGTCGCCTAACCCAGGGTAATGGTCGGCGGCCAGGGTCAGATCTTTGATCGCGCGCGCGTAGTCATGGTCGTTGAAGGCCTTGTACCCCGCGGCGAAAGCCTGGCTTGCGTCGCCCGATACGACTTCAGCTGGCGGTGGCTCTGCAGCAGAGGGCACGCCCGCGGCCGCGGGAGTCGTCCCGGCGGCCATCGGTTCAGAGGTGAGCGGCTGCGATCGGGCGGTCGTGGTAGCGCACCCGGCAATCACCATTGCGAGAAGAAAAGTGAGCGCGATCCCGGGCCTGCGGTGTAGTTCCACTAGATCGTGGTTAGCGTACCAATCAAGCCGCTTCAATTGGGGTCTGGTTCTCACCCGCCACCCGGCTCGTCGCGGGGCCCGGGTCCCGAGAATCATCGGCCACTCCGTTCGAACGACAACTCTCTTCCAATTGGTCAGCGCGTATTGATTCGCATCGCTTGCGAGACCCATTTCCGTCTGGCAACACTCGACCCAGCCTTCACGACCATGTCGAGCAAACTCATTCTCGCTTCCGGATCGCCGCGCCGCCGCCAGTTGCTCAGCGCAGCAGGCTTGAGCTTCGAGCTTCAGGAGAGTGGGATCGAAGAACGTCGCCTGCCCCAGGAACGCGCCCGCGAATACGCGCTGCGGATGGCACAAGCGAAAGCCCTGGCCGTGGCGCGCCGCCACCCCGCTTGTTTGGTCCTGGGCGCGGACACCGTGGTGGAGTGCCAGGCCGAAATCCTCGAGAAACCCGTCGACGCCGCCGACGCGCAGCGCATGTTGACGATCCTCGCGGGCCGCGGCCACGTGGTCATAACCGCTTTCGCGGTGGCCCGCGCCAGCCGCCTCATCGAAACCCAAGCGGTGCAGAGCGAGGTCTTTTTTCGTCCACTGTCCGAGACGGAAATCCGCGCCTATATCGCCAGTGGCGAGCCGTTCGACAAGGCCGGCGGGTATGGAATTCAGGGCCTGGGCGGAAGCTTCATTTCCAGAGTCGACGGACCCCGCGACAACGTGATGGGACTTCCAGTGGCGAAGGTCCTGGCGGCGTTGAAACGCTGTGGAATCGCCAGACCCAGCTGATGTTGTCAGAGCATGAAATCAGGCGCCGGCTTGCGGAAGTGAACGATCGCATCTCCGCGGCGGCTCGGCGATCGTCACGCGATCCGGGCGCTATCTGTCTGGTGCTTGCCAGCAAGACCCAGCCTCCTGATGCGATTTTGGCCGCCTACCGCGCAGGCGCGCGCCACTTCGGTGAAAACTATGTGCAGGAAGCGATGGCCAAGCAGACCAATCTTCACCATCTGCCCGACCTTCGCTGGCATCTGATTGGCCACCTGCAAAGCAACAAAGCACGCACCGCTGCCTCGATGTTCGATCTGATTCACAGCCTTGATAGCCTGCGGCTCGCGCAGGCATTGCACAAAGTGCACCCCATACCACCTGCGCGCGTACTGCTCGAAGTCAATCTTGCTGCCGAGACGAGCAAGCGCGGAATCCCGCCGGGCGATGCCGAGCGCCGGATCGCGGAGGTCCGCCATCTGGTTGAGATCGCCGGGCTGATGGCGATACCGCCGCCGGCGCCACGCGCCGAGCACTCGCGGCCGTACTTCTCGCGTCTGCGCGAAATGCGCGATACTCTCGCCGCGCGCAGCGGATTGCACCTGGGCGAGCTGTCGATGGGTATGACGGATGACTTCGAAGTCGGGATCGAAGAAGGCGCCACCATCGTGCGGGTAGGACGCGCGGTGTTCGGCGAACGAGTGGCGTGAAGAAACTTGGCTTTATCGGGGGCGGGAATATGGCGGAGGCGCTCGCACACGGCCTCGTCGAGCGCAAGGTATTCCGGGCCAGTGATCTGATCGTCTCGGATATCGCGCCGGCGCGGCGCAGCGCCCTCAGGCGCAGGCTCAAGGTGGAGACCACCGCCGACAACTTGCTGGTCATCCGTCAGGCGCGCGCAATCCTCATCGCGGTCAAGCCCCAGATCATTGACGAGATCCTGGGTGAAGTCGGAGCCGCTCTGCAGCCAGATGCGAAGAGCCATCTTTTCATTTCGATCGCAGCCGGGGTTCCCAGCGACCGCATCTGCCGGTTCCTTGGTGCCCGCGCGCGAGTCATCCGGGTGATGCCGAACGCGCCTGCGATGGTGGGACAGGGAATGGCCGCCCTGGTCCGCAGCAAAGGCGCGACCAAGGCCGACGAGTCGTTCGCGCTGCGCATTTTCCAAGCCGTGGGCGACGCGGTCGCCGTCACTGACGAACGCCTGCTCGATGCGGTCACCGCGCTTTCCGGCAGCGGCCCCGCATATGTGTATCTGTTCGCCAAAGCGATGGTCGATACCGCCATCGATGAGGGTCTGCCGCGCGACCTGGCACTGCGCATGACGCTGCAAACCCTTCGCGGCGCCGAACACGTGATGCGAGGGTCAAAGCGCGAGGTGGCCGAGCTCATCCGTGTGGTTGCATCGCCGGGTGGAACCACGGAAGCCGCGCTCCGCCGGTTCGCCGAGAGTGGATTTTCTGATATCGTGGCGCGCGCAATTCACGCCGCGGCCGATCGCTCCCGCGAACTTGGCCGGGCGAGCTGAGACGAAGGGTCGCACTTGAGTCCCTGGGTAAATCTGGTCTTTTTCTTCGATCGCCTTCTTCAAGGACTTCTCTACCTCTACTTCTGGGTTGTGATAATCGCGGCGGTGCTCACGTGGATAGAACCGAACCCCTACAATCCAATCGTCCGCTTCATCTACGGCGTGACGGAACCCGTATTTGAGTGGGTGCGAGATCACATCCCGGTGTTTTTCGGGGGAATCGATTTTTCTCCGTTTGTCGTGATCATCGCGATCGAGTTCGTCCGAGAGTGGCTCATTCCCACCGTGGTCCACGTCCTCGTTCCGGGGTTCGCGTGACCTGCATCGGCACTCGAAGCCCAAGAGTGCTGGTCTTCAGGCGAATCAAAATCGAATTCTTCGCGTCCGCGTTGACACCGCTGAAGGCGGTGATTACCTAAATAATGAAGAAGGTCGCACTGGCGCGACTGGCACTCTAAGACGGCAAATGCCAATTTACGAATACAAGTGCAACAAATGCGGGGTGGTCGAGGTGATGCAGCGCATCACCGAGGCGCCGCTCAAAAAGTGTCCAAACTGCAAGAGCAAGGTCGAGCGGATGATGTCCCGGAGCTCCTTCGTGCTCAAAGGCACCGGGTGGTACGCCACCGACTACGCAAACAAGGGCAAGGACCAGCCCACGGCGTCTGAAGACAGCTCATCGTCATCGAACGGCAAGGCCAAGGGCGAGTCGCAGAGCGAGTCCAAGACCGAATCCAAGAGCGAGGCGAAGGCCTCCACCGAGTCCAAGCCTTCCTCCTCCGAGAAGACGACCTCCGCCAAGTCGGCAGACTAGCAGCTCCACAATCACGCGGGGTGGCGTGCCCCGCGTTCTTTCTGTTTCAATGGGCCGATCGCGCGGAGTTGATTCGCGCCGGTCGCAGCCCCATGCGCGCGCTAGTGGTCGATCCAAAACTGACCTTCCAATCTCATAACCCGGACCCGGCTCCGACCGCCGGAGAAAGCATCGTGCGTGTCTCTCTGGCCGGAATTTGCGGTACCGACCTCGAGCTGATGCGCGGCTACATGGGTTATCGGGGAATCCCGGGTCACGAATTCGTCGGCCGCGTGACGGATACGACCGATCCCAACCTTCGCGGGCAACGCGTGGTCGGCGAAATTAACGCCGCCTGCGGCCGCTGCTCTTATTGCCGCAGCGGCCTTGCGCGTCATTGTCCGGAGCGCACGGTGCTCGGCATTCTCGGCCGCGACGGCGCCTTCGCCGAATACTTGCGCCTCTCCAACGAAAATCTGCTTCCGGTTCCCGATTCCATTCCTGACGAAACCGCGGTCTTCACCGAACCGCTGGCGGCCGCCTACGAAATCTTCGAGCAGCTTCACCTCGCCCGCGACCGCACCATGGTTGTGTTGGGTGATGGACGGCTGGGTGCCTTGATTGCCCTGGCACTTAGGCGCGAGAACTACCTGCCGATCGTGGCTGGCCATCATCCCGAAAAGCTCGGCCGGCTTGGTGCGCTGGGACTCGCCACTTCGCTGGAGCAGGATCTGAAGGAACGGTTCGACTACGTGGTCGATTGCACCGGCCGCGGCGACGGCCTGCGCCGCGCAACCGAGTTGGTCAAGCCGCGCGGCACGATCGTCCTGAAGAGCACGGCGGCGGCGGGCGCGGCCCTCAACCTGGCGCCCCTGGTAATCAATGAAATCACCGTGGTCGGTTCGCGATGCGGACGGTTCGCGCCAGCGCTCGCGGCACTTGAGGGCGGCCGGCTCGATCCGCGGCCGCTGATCGACGGAACCTTTCCGCTCGAGGAAGGTGCGGCGGCGATGGACGCGGCGGCAAAGTCGTCCAATTTCAAAATACTTCTTAAACCGTCGTGAGCAAGCCCGCGGTTCGAAAAACATCGGCTCGTCCCGCCATCGAACTAGCAAGGCTTGCTCGGGCTTCGTCGAACATCGCCGTCGGGATAGATACGGGTGGAACTTTCACCGACCTGATTGCTATCGTCGAGGGCGCCCTGCGCGTTCACAAGGTGCCTTCGACCCCCGACGATCCCGCCCAAGCGGTCCTGAAGGGCCTGCGCGAAATGCTTCCCGAGACCTGGCCCGGCCTGGTCACCTACAGCTCCACGGTCGCGACCAACGCCCTGCTGGAGCGGAAGGGGGCGCGGGTCGCGATCCTTACCAACGCTGGGTTCGAGGATTTGATCGAAATCGGCCGACAGAATCGCGCCGATCTCTATGCGCTGGCGCCGTCGCGACCTGAGCCCCTGGTACCGCGCCGGCGGCGAATTGGTGTCCGTGAGCGGACCCTCCATGACGGTACCTCGCTCATCAGGCTGAGTCGTGGTGAAGTCGCGCGCGTTACCGGTATCGCACGACGTTCCGGCGCGGACTCGTTCGCCGTCTGCCTCCTGCACTCCTATGCGAATCCAAAGGCGGAAGAGGGGCTGGCACGCGCACTGGCCGCTCTTCGCCGGCCGATGTCGGTCTCGCACCGATTGCTCTCGGAGTACCGCGAGTACGAACGCTTTTCGACCGCGGTGGTCAACGCCTACGTCGCGCCAAAGATGGCGTCGCATCTGGAAAATCTGCGACGCAATCTTTCCAGTGCGCGTCTGCGCATCATGCAATCGAACGGCAGTGCCACCGGGGTAGAACTGGCGCGCGCCGAACCAATCCGGACCATTCTGTCGGGCCCCGCCGCGGGCGTGGTCGGTGCCGCCGCGCTGGCCCGCGCCATCGGTACCGACCGTTTCATCACCTTCGACATGGGTGGCACTTCCACCGACGTTTCCCTGTTTGACACTGGAGCCCGTATCCGAACCCTGAGCTATCCGGACGGATATGCGGTCCGCGCGCCGGTAATCGACATCCATACCGTCGGCGCGGGGGGCGGATCGATCGCGCGGGTCGATGCGGGCGGCTCTCTTCGTGTCGGCCCCGAGAGCGCGGGGGCCGACCCCGGACCCGCCTGCTACGGACGTGGAACCGCGCCGGCGGTGACCGACGCGGATCTTGTCGCGGGCCGCCTGGTCGCAGGAAATTTTCTAGGCGGTCGGATGCGCCTGTATCCGGATCGGGCCCGCGAGGCCTTGCGCAAGATCGCGGCCGCGATGAAGACCAGCCTGAGTGCGGCTGCCCGCGGCGTGATTCAGGTCGTCAATGCAAACATGGACCGCGCCATTCGCGTGATCACCGTGGAGCGCGGTTTCGATCCCCGCGATTTCGCGTTGCTCGGGTTTGGCGGTGCGGGGCCGATGCACGCGGCCGAGCTCGCAATGGATCTGGGGATCCGGCACGTGGTGTTCCCACAAAATCCGGGACTGCTATGCGCCTGGGGAGCAATTGGTGCGCGGCTGGGGCGGGAATACTCGATGACCGTGCGCGAAGTTGATCCGCCATACGCGCGGCTCAGGCAGCGCGCGCGGCCGCTGATCGTCCGGGCCCGGCGCGAGCTTGCCGGCGAGGGCGCATCCCGGTCCGCGTTCGCGGCCGAGGTGCATCTCGACATGCGTTATCGCGGACAATCCTACGAGCTCGAAGTGCCGCTTACGCGGAATTTCAAAGATGCCTTTCATGCCGCCCATCGGCGAACTTTCGGACACAGCGCATCAGAAGCCCCTGTCGAGGTGGTTAACCTGCGATTGCGCGCCAGCGCCGCAGACCAGCCGCCTGCAATGGCGAAGATCGCCCGCCAGCGGGGTGCCCCAACTCCACTTGCGCGGACCGAAGTCCTGGTCGGCTCTCGCCAACGCCGCGCCCCGGTGTTTGCGCGTGACTCGCTGGGTGCGGGCGCGCGCATCCGCGGTCCCGCGATTGTGGTCGAGCTGAGCGCGACCGCCTACGTCGCGCCCGAATATACGCTGCGGGTGGATGACTACGGCAATCTGCATCTGGAGGCGGGGCGATGAAGCTCGACGCAGTGGCGCTCGCGGTAATGAACAATCGGCTGGCAGCGATTGCCGAGGAAATGGGAGTGGTGCTCGGTCAGACTGGCTACTCACCCAATATCAAGGAGCGCCACGACTTTTCTTGCGCGCTGTTCGACGCGCAGGGCGAGCTGGTCGCGCAGGCCGCCCACATACCAGTCCATCTGGGATCCACCCCCCTGTCGGTACGCGCCGCCATCCAGCGCCTCGACCTCTACCCGGGTGACATCGCCGCGCTCAACGATCCCTTCGCCGGCGGCACCCATCTTCCCGATCTCACCCTCGTGATGCCGATTTTTCTCGGCAAGGACCGCCGCCCGTTTGCGTACGCGGCCAACCGCGCCCATCACGCCGACATCGGCGGAATGGCCCCGGGGTCAATGGCCCTCTCCACCGAGATCTACCAGGAAGGATTTCGCCTGCCGCCCGTGAAAGTCGTCGAGCGTGGCACGGTCTCACGGGATGTGATGGCACTGTTTCTCGCCAACACCAGAGTGCACGAAGAACGTGAAGGCGACCTGCGCGCCCAAATCGCCGCGCTTCGCGTTGGCGCGGACCGTCTTTGCAGCTTGGTCGGGAACTCCGGACGCAAGTTGGTTAGTACCGCGATGAACGAACTCAAGGAGTATGCGGCCCGCCTGATGCGATCGTCCCTGCGCGCTCTAAAGCCGGGGTTGTACCGGGCCCGCGACTTTCTCGACGACGACGGCTTCGGCACGCGACGAATTCCGATTCAGGTAAGCGTCCGGATTCGCGACGGTCGCGCGCTCGTCGATTTCACGGGCTCGGCGCCCCAGGTCCGCGGCTCGGTTAACGCCAACTACGCGATCACTCTCTCTGCGACGTTCTACGTCATGAAGTGCCTGGCCTCTGAAGCCGTTCCCGCCAACGAAGGGCTGATGCAGCCGATCAAGCTGGTCGCCCCCTTGGGATCGGTCGTGAATGCGCTTCCCCCGGCCGCGGTAGCGGGCGGCAACGTGGAAACCTCGCAGCGCATCGTCGATGTCCTGTTCCGTGCCCTTGCCAGGGCCGCACCAGCCCGGGTTCCTGCCGCGAGTTCGGGATCGATGTCCAATCTGACGATTGGCGGATTCGATCGCTTTCGTAATCGCCACTTCTCCTACTACGAAACCATCGCGGGTGGCGCCGGCGGTGCGCCTGGTCATTCGGGCGCCTCCGGCATCCATACGCATATGACCAATACTCTCAATACCCCGATCGAAGCCCTCGAAGCGTACTACCCGATGCGGATTACCGAGTATCGGATCCGCCGCGGGTCAGGCGGACGAGGAACGGCACGCGGCGGTGATGGATTGGTTCGCGAACTCGAATGCCTGGTCGAATCCAATGTCAGTCTGTTGACCGAGCGGCGCGAGCTGCGGCCCTGGGGACTGGCCGGAGGTGGCGAGGGCGCGTCCGGCGCGAATTACCTGGTGCGCGGCAAGCGGCGTATCAGGATGGCGGCCAAGACCAACGCGATCCTGAAGCCGACCGATCGGGTGCGGATAGAAAC
>JAFAHS010000470.1 GCA_019237115.1 Deltaproteobacteria bacterium | reverse complement strand
ATGATCACGATAAGAACACTTTACCTGAGCCGCCGTGCTCTATTTGGCATCATGAAGGGAAATGGAGATCACACCCGAGGACGTACTTGTTGTTACAGATGTTCAGAATGACTTCTGCCCTGGTGGCGCTTTGGCCGTGCGACATGGCAATCGTGTGATCGCACCGATTCACCGGGCTGCACGCCGATTCGATCATGTCGTACTAACGCAGGACTGGCATCCGCCGGGGCACCTGTCGTTTGCAACCCGGCACTCGGGGAAGAAACCGTTTGAGACCATCGAGACTCCACACGGGCACCAGGAACTCTGGCCGGATCATTTCGTTCAGGGCACGCCAGGGGCGGACTTTCATCCGTCGCTGCATCTTTCGCAGGCAGAGCTGATTCTGCGCAAGGGGCATCGGATCGATATCGATTCCTACTCGGCGTTTTTCGAAAACGACCGCACGACGCCGACAGGGCTTGCCGGATATCTGCGCGAGCGCGGCCTGAAGCGCGTGTTCCTGGCGGGGCTGACGTACGACTTCTGTGTGGGGTATTCGGCGCTCGATGCGACAAAGCTGGGGTTCCCAGCGGTCGTGATTCGTGAAGGCTGTCAGGCGATCGATCTGAACGGATCGGTGGAGAAGATGGAGGAGGAGTTTCGCCGGGCGGGAGTGATGGTTGTCGAGAGGGTGGAGGATTGAGGGCAAACTTAATCGCCGGCAAGAGCGGTCAAAGGGACGAACTGACTCGATATCTGTTGAACCTGCGATACGAGGCGACTTCTGTCAATGCTTTCGGGAACTGCGTGGATGGTTCGCACGGGAAACTCGTCGTAGGTTCGGCCGTCCAAAAGTCGTCCCGTGGTGTGCTTTCTGACACCTCCCCATTGCTTTAAGAAGAACTTTACCCTAAAGTCTCGGCACTGCTTACGTAGCGATCGGACACAGTTTGATTCGATTGGACGGGCACCCGGACCGCTTTCTTGACCAACAATCATCCAGTCGATGTCATGGAGGTTGATGACTCCAAGATCCTCCAATAGTGGCTCAACTGAGAGGAACTTTACGGCTGCTTCGGATTCGCGCAGGTGCGATATCCGAGGTACCCCGTAACGCTTGTCTTCGATACTTACTCCCCACCAGATATTTCGTTGTTTTGCGGCGGAGCGCAACTTGGTCTTCAGTAGATCTCGCATTCTCGCCGACCGCTTTGTGAGTACCTGATATGTGTGCCAATCGGCCTGAGTCATAACTCGCGCGACGGCCTCAATGTATTCATCGGCAACTCCCTCGTGAAAGAGGTCGCTCATCGAGTTCACGAAGATCATCTTCGGCGTTTGCCAGCGCAGAGGGTCAGCGAGCTTTTCAGGAATGAGCCTGAGATCAAAGCCTTGCTCAAATGGATGTCCGTGAACGCCGCCAAACGTCACCCCACAAACAAAAACGCCACCCAATCGGGTGGCGTTTGTCCTCTGCTCTGAGCCCTGTCTTACTGCCGCTTCCAGTTCATGATTTCACCTAGAGTCGTCGTCGAGCTCGACACCGGAGCCTTGTAGGCTTCAACGTCCGCCCGGCTGGCTTCCTCGCCTACTCCACGCAGGCTCAGTCCGACCTTCTTCTCATCCTGATTCATCTTGATGATCTTGAAGTCGTGCTCCTGTCCCTGCTCGAGCTTCACCGGAGCCCCGTGCGAATCGACCGCCTCCGACACGTGGCACAATCCTTCGACGCCCTCGGCAATCTCGACGAACGCGCCGAACTGGGCCGTCCGCAGAACCTTGCCGTGGACCACATCGCCTACGCGATGCTGCGCGAAGAAGGTATCCCACACGTCTGGCTGCAGTTGCTTGATGCCCAGCGACAGCCTGCGGTTTTCAGGCTCGACGCCCAGAACTACCGCCTTGACCTTCTCGCCCTTCTTCAACACTTCCGAAGGATGCTTCACGCGCTTGGTCCAGCTCAGGTTGCTCACGTGGACCAGACCGTCGATGCCGTCCTCGATCTCGATGAATGCGCCGAAGTCCGTCAGGTTGCGCACGCGGCCCTCGACCACCGTTCCCGCCGGATACCGCTCCGTCAGGTGCTCCCACGGATTTTCGAGCAGCTGCTTCATGCCCAGCGAAATCCGCCGGTCCGAAGGATTCACGGCCAGTACGACCGTCTCGACCTCGTCACCCGGCTTGACCAGCTTCGACGGATGCTTCATCCGCTTCGACCAGGTCATCTCCGACACGTGTACGAGGCCTTCGATGCCCTGCTCCAGCTCGACGAATGCGCCGTAGTCGGTCACGCTCAGCACGCGCCCGCGTACCCGCGCACCGATCGGATACCGCTCCACGGCATCGAGCCACGGATCAGGTGTGAGCTGCTTGAACCCGAGCGAAACCCGTTGCTTGTCTTTGTCGAACTTCAGCATCTTTACCTGGATCTCGTCGCCC
>JAFAHS010000306.1 GCA_019237115.1 Deltaproteobacteria bacterium | reverse complement strand
GCGATTTTTTGGTGCGAAGCCATAGAGACGCACAGTTTACCCGCCCTGTGAAGGGGTTCAGGTCCTGGCATCGAGATGGAAGCAGGCCTCTAGGATGGAGAAGTCGTCCGCGAGTTCATGCGATCCGTGGAGTGTGCGCACATGAGCGAGTAGTTCATCCATGAGGGCTCCCCGCGCGTATTCCGTTTTGCAAGATATTCGATACATGCCTCCATGTCCCAGACAGCCTCCCCATCGCGGACAATCTCGAAAACCCCGTCACTGAAAATTAGCAGGCGTGCGCCGGCTGCTACTTCGCACGATTTGGCCGGGTATTCCTGTTCGCTCATGAACCCGATTATCATGCCCGAGGACGGCAAAAGGATTGGATCACGCGCATCTGGTGTGAGGAGAATCGAAGGATGATGGCCGCCGCCCGACCACGTCAGCAATCTACTGGAGCGCTTATATACGCCATACCAAGCCGTGAAGAACTTTTGGCCGTGCCGCGAGCTTGGGAACGCGTCGTTTAGTTTCGTTAGCACCTGATCCGGCTGCCTCATATCGGTACCCATCAGCGAACCGGATCGCAAGACATTGGTGATGGTGACGGATAGGAGTGCAGAGTCCAAACCGTGGCCCATCACATCGATGAGGTGGAGGGCCAAGTGGTCATCATCGATCCAGTGATAGCCGATACTGTCACCGCCGAGGTTTGACGAGGGGACATAGCGCCAATCGATCGAGACGGGTCCATCCATGGGCGACGGGATGCAGCCCAGGACATATTTAACGCCCGCCGCAAAATCGTCGCGCATGCGCTCGTTTCCAAGCGTCTCCAGCAGTGTTTTGGCCTCCACAAGGTCTGGCATCGTGAACCCTTCCGAGTACGTACCGTAGACAGCCGCAAGCGCGTCGCGGGCCTCGTTGCCGCGGCCTTGGCGCTGCCAGAGCCGGGCGAGGCTCATTGTTGCGCGAAGCTCCCAAGCCCTGCTCTGCTGGCCGCGTGCGGTTTCGATAGCGTTGTGGAAGCAATCTTCGGCGCCTTGGTCGTCCGTCTCAGCTAAGTGCAACTCGCCCAAGAGGCGATACAACTCGGCTTGCTGGAATCGGTCCTCATTCTTCCCCGCGAGGTCCAGCCCCTCGGCCAAAGCGCGGTGCGCATCCGCGAACCGGCCCGCCCGGGTATAGCCGTCGCCAAGAAGATTGAGATAGTAGGGAAGTGCAAGCTCAGCGCCGGTGGCCCGATAGGACTCAAGGCCTCTGACGAGCAGAGGAAGTCCTTCCCCAAGGTTTCCTTGCAACAGCAATCCGCCGGCTCGGTAGAGCGTGCCTGTGGCATGCCAGAAGACAAATCCCTGTTCGGTCGCGATCTCGATCTGTTCATCTGCTGCAGCTTGCGTCTCCTGGCCGAGTTGGCAATGTTGTCGAAGCCAACTCGCATGGTGCAGTACATACTCCATGGTAAACGGGTGGCCGATGGTGCGCGCCAACGCGATGGTTTCTCGACTGAGTTGTAGCGCCCGGTCCGGGTAGCCCAGATGCCATAGAGCCAGCGCCAGATAGCAACGATGCGTGGCGCCGGAGTCTTCGCCGGTGTGGGTGGCCCAGAACTTTGTACGGTTGCGGTCATCGAAGTCGGCCACTGCTAGCGAGAAGTGATCACGGGCGCCGGCGAAATCCCCACGGTAGAACTTTGTCAAACCCTGCAGGAACAGCGCTTCCATCATCATGCCGGCGTCGTTGAGCGTCCCAACAAACTGGAGCGCTTCGGCTGCTAGGTCCACGCACAACTTGAAGTCGCCGCGCACCACATGCCACGCAAAGTTACCCCGCATGACCACAAACCGCTGCGCCGGCTGCCCAATCCGGTCAGCGAGTTAGCGTGCCCGGATGAAAACGGGGCCGACCTCTGGTGAGGCGTAACCGTGTGCTGCGATATAGGTGGTGCCCAACGGATTAAGAAACTGCAGCTCGTGGGCATCTCGTTCTGGCGACTCTGGTAAAGCTCGAACAAGCGCAAGACCT
>JAFAHS010000198.1 GCA_019237115.1 Deltaproteobacteria bacterium | reverse complement strand
ACGGATGCTGGGGGAGATGCACGCCTAGGGGCGTCCAGCGCTGGTCCAATAGTTCGCGAATCTCTTTGGCACCTAAAGGCCGAAATTCATGGACGAAACCGATACGGGAGTAGAACTGCGGGTAGCGGGCCAGACGCTTTTCGATGGCCGGCATTCCGATCAGAACCAGACCGATACCCCCATGGTCAAAGATGTTCCGCACTTGCTCCAACCCGGTCTCTTTGAGCCGATCCGCTTCGTCGATGACGAGCAAAGCCGTCGGATCAGGTAAAGTGCTAGCTACTCGCATCGCGCGATTCCGCTGCTCATAAAAAGCATTCTCCATCTTGAAAGCCTCATCACTTCTGTAACCATCTGGGTTCCTCTTAGGGTCGCGCAGCTTTTCGGCGCGATGAAGGAGGCGCGTCATTCGCGCCTCTTCGTACCGACGTGCCCGTTCGATTGCGACTCTATGCAACAGGCTGCGGGTCTTCCCGATTTCACGCTCCAGATGGCTCGGCGAGCTGACAACCGGAGAAGTGTAGAAGGCAACACTGCCTTTACTGATCTCCTTGAGGAGTGCCTTGGTCTGGCGCTGATGGTTCCAATACGCCTGTACGTTTTCCCAATTGGCGTAATGACGCGCTGAAAGCGTTTTGCCGACCCCCGGCGAACCGTAACACAATCCGATGTAGCGATACCTTTTGCAGGCATCGCAGAACTCGGCGAACCGACGGTGTTCAAGAGTCTCTACTACTATCGCCGCTGGTTGATCGCTATTCGTTCCGATAGCGCTTGAGGGTGGGTGCTGGTCGCCTTGCGGCTGGCTTGTCTGCTGGTGTTGGTGGCGCATCCTCTTTCTCCGTGACTTCTCCGCGCTTCAGGTCGAGCAGCGTATCGACGGCGGTCTGGCGGTCCCGCAGGACGCCGCGCAGTTCTCGCCGCCGCCGATTTCGGGCACGGAGAATCTCTCGAAGGGGAACGGTAGCACCAGCGAGTTCCGCACAGACGGCCCTGCACAAGAACTTGTCCTCGTGGAAGACACGGATTTCGGCCATGTCCCTCGGGTCAAACCGCAGAGTCACCGTTTCCCCAACGTATGCCGCCAGCGTTGTCGAAATGTATCGGAGGCTCTGGAAGTGAATCCCATCGACTCGCACCTGACGCGCCTTGGCCACTTGAATCAGCAGCAAGTCCAGTTGCTCCAGCGAGTCCGGCATCCGAGGCAGGAAGCCATTGGCTTCCCAGCGTTCGGCGGGCGGTATCTTCGTCTCGGCGCATTCACGGCGGTGGTACACGTCCAGCAAAAAGTTCCGGAACCGGGCATCGAAGTCCGCCAATGTGAGCGTTGGCTTTCCGCGCACAGCGCCGCCAGCCGGCGCGTAGCCGTCCAACTCGCACAAGAACATTTCGCTCACGGTCGAGAAGAAGCGTTCGATGCGGCCACGGCCCCTGGGTTTACCGGGAATTGAAAAGACCAGCCGGATTTTCAAATCCGCGCCTACCTGCTCCAGATGCCGGGACGTGAAGTCGCTCCCGTTGTCCGTGTAGAGGACATCGGGGATGCCGCACACGATCCAACGCGAATCCTCTTTGCGCCAGATTGCCTGACGCAACGCCAGGGACGTGTGCAGTGCGGACGGGCCTTCGAAGGAAAGAAAATATCCAGCCACTGCCCGGCTGTAGTCGTCGATGACGACTGAGAGCCATGGCTTGGCAACTTCACCAGCTGATCGAACCAGGAGGATATCGAGTGGCGTGTGGTCGGCCTGCCAGATGGCATTGGGCCGATCCGCTTCTCGCCGGTGGACCAACTCAAATGTGTTACTGTACGCTTTCGTGCCTTCGTGAGCGAGAGTTACAAGGTCTGCACCCAAACTGCGGACGATGTTGAAAACGGTACCGTAGCTCGGGGCCTTCTCGCCAAGATCCTTCGAGAACCGCACCACTTGACGGTATAACGCGGCGACTGGCAATGGCGGTTTTTGTAGAGCAAGGCCTTCGACGACCTCCTTCATCTTGGTCGAGACTGCGCGGCGTTCGCCTTGATCCTCGCGCTTCTTACGCGCCAGCGCCGCCAGCCCGAACAGCCGGTACTGCGCGACCCATCGCTGCGCCGTTCGATAGGGGATACCGGCAGCTCGCGCAACGGACTGCAAGGGACGGCTCTGCTCCAGGTGCGGTTGGATTACGCGGAATCGATCCAACGCCAACTTTCGGACATCTTCTGGCAGACCGGCAAGGAGATCCATACTCGAAGGGTACGCCAAATAATGTTGACGATTCTACGCCAAATAATTCTGAAAGTGACACATGTTTTGCCTTCTCCTTACCTTCCAAAATAGTGAATGATAAGGGACGTTATCATTCACTACGGCGTTGAAAACGATGTCCTTGGAAGGGGCGGGATGCTCGTCACGCCAAAACAAAGTAGATCCCGTTTCGTGCAGGTACCTCCAAAGTATCCGTCAGAGCAACTGCATGGTTGGTGCGGTCGGCAAACGCCATTTTCGAAAAAGGACTGGAACGTGAGCGGTCATCTTATCAATTCCTGGAATCTTGCGTGGAGCGCTACAGTGGGCCCCTAGATTCTACGGCGCGTAGGAGCGGCTGGCCAGTCGCGTTTCACACCGCGCTAGGT
>JAFAHS010000063.1 GCA_019237115.1 Deltaproteobacteria bacterium | reverse complement strand
TCATGCCGAGCAGGAACAGGCCCACACCACCGAGAACCGAGATCGTCGTGGACATTTACGCGGCCCCTCCAGGTGCGGCGACGGTCAGGATGTTCAGTGTAAACGCAGCCGTACGGCGATGTCAGCCCCGAGCGAGACCTTTGTGGTCCTGCCGCCGAAGCAGGGTTTCGGCGATACTTACCCGCCCAGCGCTATGGCTCGCGGGCCAGTGCCGCGCGCATTGTTGCCATTTCCTTCTTCTTCTCCGCGTCGACCTTCGGGTATGCGAGATCGAGCTGCTCCACCGCTTCTACAATCGCGTCGGCAACAACCAGCCGGGTAAACCACTTGTTGTCGGCCGGCACCACGAACCACGGCGCGTTCTTTGATGCGGTGGCGCGAATAGCTTCTTCGTATGCGTGCATGTAGTCGTCCCAGAACTTACGTTCGTGCACGTCCGAAGCAGAGAACTTCCAGTTCTTCTCGGGAGTATCGAGGCGTTTCATGAACCGCTTCTTCTGTTCCTCGCGCGACACCTGCAGGAAAAACTTGAGGATAATGACTCCCTGACGAGTGAGGTACTCCTCGAAGTGGTCGATATCGGCGAGCCGCTCGTCCCATATGCGCCTGCTGACAAGCGGCTCGGGCATCTTCTGCCGCTTCAGGATCTCCTCATGCACACGCACGACCAGGACTTCCTCGTAGTAGGAACGATTGAAGATCCCGATCCTCCCGCGCTCGGGCAAACACTTGTAGTACCGCCACAAGAAGTCGTGGCTCAGATCCTCTTGTGAGGGCTGCTTGAAGGAAAAAACCTGGCAGCCCTGCGGATTCACGCCCGACATGACGTGCTTGATCGTGCTGTCCTTGCCGGCTGCATCCATCGCCTGGAAGACCAGCAGCAGCGACCAGCGATCCTGCGCGTAAAGCATGTCCTGCTCTTGTGCGAGCCACTCGGTGCCTTGCTGAAGGAGTTCGGAGGCCTCGCCCTTTTCCAGCTTGAGTCCGCAGGTGTCCCCAGGATCGTAGTTCTTTAACCGAAAGCCCTGGCCTTTCATGATGCGGAACGGCTGAACGTACTTCTGAATGCTGTCGAGGATGTCTTTTCGCGGCATATAGTAACCTCCCCGCTACTTTGCGGAGTAATCGAGTGAACCATCTGCCTTACTTTTCCCAATACTTTCAGTCAGGAATTTTGCGGACAATACACGCGCCCTTTAGCGTGCACACGAACAAATCTGCCCAGAAGAGATGCTCTATCTGGTGAAACGTGGTAGGCCAAGCCAGTAGCCGCTGAAAATGGACCCCCGGCGAATATTTCACGCGCAACTCGTGGATCAGCGCGAACCCGGAAGAGCGGATGCTGCCACTGATAATCGAATTTGCCGGCGCAGAGCGCTTCTTCATCGGCTCCGACTGTGCACGTGCGGAGGGATTCGTCACCCCGGTTGCAAAAACCAGGGAGCGGCTGCGCGCGATTTCGCAGAACTCAATCCAGAAGGTGCTCTATGACGACGCGAAGGCGTTCTATGGGATCAGAGCTGACGAATGGGCAGATCGCTGCACGGCTGCAATGGCTGGAAGACATCGAAAGCATCAAGCAGCTCAAGGCGCGGTACTGCGCCTTCTGTGACGAGAACTACAACCCACAAGGCATCACGTCGCTATTCACGCAGGATGGTGTCTGGGACGGCGGCAATCTGGGCAGGGCTGAGGGCCATGCTGAAATTGCCAAGTTCTTCGAACACGCACCTTCCGCATTTTCGTTCGCGATTCATAACGTGATGAATCCGATAATAGAGGTCGATGGCGACCGTGCGACCGGGCGCTGGTACCTGCTGCAGCCACTAATCCGTAGAAGTCGCGATGGCAAAGAGGGCGCGATGTGGCTTGCTGGTAGATACGAAGACGAATACGTGCGGATCGGCCGAGAATGGAAATTCAAACGGCTGAAGTTCACTACGCGTTTTCTTGCGTCATACGAAGAGGGATGGGCAAAGGGCCGTAGAGAATGAGCTTATCTCCGGCATCGCTAGCCCGATTTTCTAGCGATTTTGCCGGAGAGACTCGGCAGCGTGCGTGAGGCGGTGGCAGATTCCGGAGAGGCTCCACACACCGAGTGTTGGTCGCTTGGGGTCTCCTAGTCTTCGATTTCGAGACCTTCCAGGTCGCCCTTGGCACGCCATTCCTCGAGCAGCTTGTTGAATGCGTTAATCCCCGGCGTATAGATTCCCGCGCCCAGACCGGCTCGAGCACTGCCTTCGTTGTTATAGTAGCCGGGAGTGCAGGCTTCGAGGAAGGCTCGATTGTTGATCTGAAGCTTGTTGATCAGATCCACCCAGGCATCCTGAGCCTTCTGGGTTGGCTGCACAGTTACGCCGCCGCGGTTCTGCGTCTCCTTGATTATGTAAGCGATGTGCCGCGCCTGCTCGTCGAACATCGCGGTCATATTCACTGACAATGCGTTCTGGGAAATGCCGATATAGAACCAGTTCGGGAAGCCGCGCGTGGAGAACCCGTGTAGCGTCTTGAATCCGTCAGCGAAATGATCGAACAGCGATTTACCGCCTTCTCCGTTGATTTCGATTCCCAGCCGCCGCCGGAACGCAGTCGAGATCTCGAAGCCCGATGCATAGATGATGCAATCGACTTCGTATTCCCTGCCATTGGCGACGACCCCCTTCTTCGTGATTCGCTCGACGCCCTTGGCTGCGCTTACATCGATCAGCTCGACGTGCGGGAGATTGAACGTGGGTAGATATTCGTCGTTGAAAGTCGGCCGCTTGCAGAACTGCCGGTACCACGGCTTGAGCGCTTCCGCCGCGTCGCGATCTTCGACGGTAGCGTCCACGCGTGCTCGGATGCTGTTCATCTTCTTGAAATCCGCGATTTCCATCACCTGGCCGATTTGGTCGGGCGTCATCGGCTGGTCGGATTTCGGAATCGACAACACGTTGCGGAAGATATCGGTCCATCCGTCGTTGACCAGATCCTCTTCGAACGGCTGGCCCGTAAGGATCGCGGCGAAGTTCTCGCGCCGCTTGCGCTGCCATCCGGGTTCGAGGGTTTCCGCCCACGTATAGTCAGTCGGCTTGTTGCCGCGCAGATCGACCGAGGAGGGAGTGCGCTGGAAGACATACAACTGCTTCGCATACTTGCCGAGGAACGGGACCGCCTGGATTGCGGTCGCACCGGTGCCGATGATCGCGACGCGCTTGTCGGCCAGCTTCGTCATTCCGCCCGTCGTATCGCCGCCAGTGTAGTTATAGTCCCATCGGCTGGTGTGAAAGCTGTGGCCTTCAAACTCCTCGATCCCGGGGATACCGGGGAGTTTGGCGCGCGACGCGGTGCCGAGCGCCATGATTACAAAGCGCGCCTTGATATCGTCGTTGTGATTGGTGCTGATATGCCAGCGCTTGATCTTCTCGTCCCAGTCGATCGACTTCACGCGAGTCTGGAAACAAGTCACGTCGTATAGGCCATAGGCGCGGCCGATACGTTGGCTGTGTTTGAAGATTTCGTCTACGTACGAATACTTTTCCTTCGGAACGTACCCGAGCTCCTCGAGCAGCGGCAGATAGCAGTAGGATTCGATGTCGCACTGTGCACCGGGATAGCGATTCCAGTACCAGGTGCCGCCGAAATCACCGCCGGCCTCGATTATCCGGAAATTGCTGGTACCAGTCTCTTTGAGCCGAGCACCGGCAAGGAGGCCCGAGAAGCCGCCGCCAACAATCACTACGTCGATCTCGTCCGTCAGCGGTTCGCGCGCAAAGCCCGGCTCGACATAAGGGTCATCTTCTGCGTAATGGGCGAACTTGCCGGACAGCTCGACGTACTGCGCTTCGCCATCATCGCGGATGCGCTTGTCGCGCTCCTGACGGTACTTTTCTCGCAAAGTGGCGGGATCGAAATCCAGGCCCGCTCTTGCAGCGTCGATCGGATCCGGCGCGTTGGGGTCGGCACTCTCCTCGTCGGCGTCAGACCGCGTTCCCTTGATTGGCGCTGTGCCGAACGCGCCGCCGTTGACCTCGCCTGTCAACTCGTCGCCTTGGATGCGAACCTTGTAGTCGAGCGACATCGAGATCGGCTGAGACATCACGGTTGACCACGAGAGAGTATCAGAGTCGACAATTCCCGAGATCAGCAGCGCACCGAAGTTACTGTGCATCGAACCCGTAAAGGTACCGCCGTTCGTCTTGAAACGAAGCGTGAACTCTTGCTCCCCCATCTGCGTGGCCGCAATCGCATTCCACTTTCCATCTGCGTTCATCGTCGAATCACCTGCCAAATATCAGCCTGGCTTGGCCCAAAATTGCAAGAGCAGTACGAGCATGCGTTGATTGGCCCGCAATCGCAGCACCTCAAGCCTTTCACCAGGGGGTTCACCCGTCGGTCGTCAGATTACGATGCTCGCAGATACCGGATGCTATCGCGGCTGGCCGGATCCCCGCGAGCGCCCCGCCACATAGGTGACAGATCGCCTTTGCCCGCACCGAGGCGGCCCGGATGAAGCCGCCGCAGACACCGCAAGACGTGCGGAGGCCGAGGCGTTTCTCGCATTGCCTGACGCCGCCAACATCATGGGACAGTGTCGGACACGTCGACGGCGGCATCCTCGTGCGCGACTGAGCGGTCGTCAGACGAGCACGGTATTCGGCGGCAGGCCTACCATCGCGCGGCCTTGCTGCTCGAGCGCCGTGTCGAGATCGTATACCACGTGACTCGACATCGTATTGATGTCGCGAAGCGCGCGCTGGAGCGGATCGTCCAGGGAATGAGCACTGGCGCCGGCGGCATCTGATAAGATCTGCACGGCCTCGCGCGCGAATTTGACGGCGTAGGCGATACGGCATCGCAGCTCGATGCGCTGGTCGGCCTTTGCGGGCGTGGCTCTTTCCGCCAGCGCCAAGTTCTCTCTCGCCGCCTGCCGGATCATCGTCTCGGCGGTAGTCGCGAGCACGTGCGCTTTGGCCAGCCGCATCTGGGCGGCGGGCTTTTCGCCCTGGGTAGTCTCGGTACCAACGATCACGCGTCTGGAGAGCCGTTCGCGAAAGAGGCGGACCCCCTGCCGTGCCGTACCCACCGCCGGAATCGCTGCCGCGACGGCCAGAAACGGCAGCATCGGCATCCGGTACACGGGATTCGTATGCAGCTTGCAGCCGGGCGCGGTGCCGTCCTGCATCTCCTTCATGTCGATGACCCGATGAGCGGGCACGAAGACGTCACGCATCACGATGTCGTTGCTGCCGGTCCCGATCATCCCGTCCATGTGCCATGTGTCGACGACGATCGCCTGTTCTGCCGGGACGGCAATAAAATACAGATGCGGGCGCGGACCGTCTGACAACTGGGCCGCCGCCAGAATCCAATCCGCATGCATCACGCCAGTGCCCCATTTCCACTGGCCCGTCACGCGATAACCGCCAGCGACCGGCGTCATGATTCCGGGCGGGAAGGTAACTCCCGGTGCGATGATGTAGGGGAAGCCGGCGCCGAAAGTTTCGTCTTGCAGCTCTTTTGAAAAATGGGCGAGCATCCAGTTGTGCTCGACGCAGAATGCCGCCACCCATCCGGTTGAGGAGCATCCTTCGGCGAGCGGCAGCATCGCATCGATGAACGCGTCGACACCGAACTCGAGTCCGCCGTACATCTTCGGCACGAAGTGATAGAAGATTCCGCTCGCGCGCAGCGCTTCCCAGACCGCGTCGACCGGCCGTCGTAGTCTTTCTGCCTCGCGGCTATTGGCGGCGAGCAAGGGCTTCAGCGCGACGGTTCGATTGACGAGCCCGTTGGGTGTGACGCTGGCCAGTTGCTCACGCGACAACCAATCGCCACCTTGCGGCAAACGCCGATCCGCCAGCGGCATCGAAAGACAGTGATCCTTCACGAGTTACACCTTCGCGTCGCGCCCACGTCAGGATTCAACTACGTCGCCGTTTCCGATGAAGTCAAGCGAGGAGAAGCCGGGCGCCCAGCCGCGCCTGGGTGTTCGGGGTGGAGCGTTTGGAGAGTCTTTCCGGAGCAAAGCTATCGCACAGCGCCGCGCCAATCCCGCTGACGATCTGATTAGCGCACTGGTGGCGGCGAGCAACGATGCCGACGTGCTGAGTGAAACCCGAGTTGCTCGCGTTGTCTACTGCTCCTGGACTGAAACGACACCACCACCACTCTCATTGGTAACGATGCGCTGGCCCTCTGCCACCGCCACCCAGATCCGCACCGCGTCGTCGAGGGAGCCGCGAGCCGATTCCGAAGGCCGTCGAGGAAATGCTGCGCTACGACCCTCCGGTCCAAAATATGGTGCGAATGCACACCAATGCTGTTGGAGGGACTGAGATTCCTGCCGGAACGCCTACTTTTCTGCTCCTGGCTGCGGCTAACGGTGTGACCCAACACAATTCCGGTCGCTTGGAGGTGGGCCGCGAGCCCAATGAACATGGTTCATTTGGAGAGGAAATTCACTTCTGCCTGGGAGCAACGCTGGCGCGTTTGTAGAGGAAGATCCGCAATCGATGCTTGAGAAATTTCCACCTCTCTAGTTGGCCAACCCCGAGCTCGAATATTGCGGTTCGACGGCGCTGAGAGGGTTGAGTAAGCTGCTCTTGTCGGTTCATTAGTTTCGCGACCGTGGCGGACCTCAGCGAAAGAGCGATGAAGCGCAAGACGATGCTGAAGCCGCCCTCAGCTCGCACTGGATTCGCACTGCGGGCCATCATTGATGGAAGAAGAAAGCATGGGCGGCGAAAATCGCTCCAGATCGCCCGGCGACAGCGACAAGGGCAGCATTCAGCATCCACGAGATAACTATGAGCGCCAAGTTGCATGAAGTTCGTCTGAATCGCTCCCAGCGACTCCATACGCAATCGGACAAGGGTCACAATCGATGGCATCCCTCGATACCACCGGTGCTCCGTCTTGATCCCGGCGATGAGGTGAGCCTCGATACGATCGACGCCATGGATTGCCAGATCGATCTGAGTGGTGCGCCGGCAAATCCGTCGAGTTGGGATCTTGGTGCGGCACATCCGCTTACCGGCCCTATCTGGATCAATGATGCGCAACCCGGGGATCTGCTCGAGGTGCATCTACTCGAAATCGAGCCGGGCTCGGTCGGTTGGACTGCGGAATTGGCGGGGTTCGGCTTTCTGCGTGATCTCTTTCAGGAGCCTTACCTGGTGCGCTGGCAAATCGCCGATGGGACCGCATACTCGCTCGACTTGCCCCGCGTCCGCATTCCTCAGGCGTCCTTTCCGGGAGTCATTGGCGTTTCCCCATCACTCGAACAACTTGACCGTATCCTCACTCGCGAACGTGCAACCGTGCTGCGGGGTGGTGTGGCGATGCCGCCGGACGCTCACGGCGCGATACCTGCGATGGAGCCGGTTGCGTCGTGCGGGTTGAGGACTATCCCACCGCGCGAAAACGGCGGAAACCTCGATGTGAAGCAACTCGTCCAGGGTACAGCGCTCTATCTACCGGTTTGGACCGATGGTGCGCTGTTTTCGATCGGGGATGCGCACTTCGCGCAGGGAGACGGTGAAGTCTGTGGCAGCGCAATCGAAATGGCCGGGACCTTTCGCCTTCGATTCGGGTTGCACAAGCAAGCCGCGCTCGAGCGGCGGATTCAGGGTGCTCAATTCTCTGGAATCACAGCCCCGTCGCCAGCCCGGCCTTACTACGCGACCACGGGGCTCTCAATGCGAGGAGAAGAACTTCAGGAATCCGAAGACGCGACCCTTGCCGCACGCAATGCGTTGCTGGCCATGATCGACTATCTGGAGTCGCGCGGCTACAGCCGTCAACAAGCCTACGCCATTTGCAGCGTGGCGGTAGATCTGCGAATCAGTGAAGTCGTCGATGTGCCAAATTTCGTAGTCACCGCGACACTACCGCTGGACATCTTCGTTTGAGCCTCTGAGATCGGTTCTTTACGCACCTTATCTCGTTTCAAGCTGCTCCAATGACCTCGTGATGGTCGGTCATTTGCGAAGGAGTCCGACCCGGGTCAGCGTGACCACGAATCCGACGCCCGAATGCATCGCCGGTCAGCTAACTGAAGCCTTTCCCCGGAACCAAGCGCCACGACGTCTGACCCGTGACCGCGACCGCTCATTCGGTCCCGGCGTACACTCATCGCCTTGAGCGATGGGAATCTGCGATCACCCCACCGCGCCTGCTTGCCGTGGCGAACGGGACGCCGAGGGTCATAGGCTCAATTCGTCTGGAATGCCTCGATCATGTGGCGGTGGTGAAGAGCCGGACTTCGCGGTCCTGAAAGCTTACGCCTCGTACTACAGTCGGGTGCAATCCCCGTCCTCGGCGGGCTCCATCAACTATATGTTCGCGTATGGAGCTTTCGGTAAGGACATCAACCGCCATGGCTAAAGCTTTTTACCTTGCCTCCCTATTCGACGGAAGTTCACTGGGCCGTGCCCGTACATGTGTTCGCGAGATCACAGTTTATTATCAATTGATCACACGACGCATCCGGGATTGAACCCACAGTACTTCCTCCATTCAAGGATAGCTGTTGGCTGAAATGCTGGCCGTCAGAAGTATCAATACAAACTCGACCGTTTACACCCTCCGCGGCGTGAGGCTTCAAATAAATGATATGAAAAAACGAGTAAGTTCCTTCAAAATGAAATGCACCGTTGGCTTCCGACGCTACCGAAGCCGGATGCGAAACAATGGGGGAATCACATTGGGCGTCGGTGAGATCATCTGAGTATCCGACCTTGGCACCCCCCACTGGTACGCCGTTGCGCGTAACTGTCCCATATATATCGGGCCGTGTGTGATAATGCACTGGCAACGGTATGCACGAGCTGAGGCAAGTCGCACCGAGTACCAGCGTAAGAGCGAGGTAAAATTTCATCTCAGCCTTATCGACTCCTTTCCGCGGCGCCTCGATGCTCAGCTTTTTGAGGCGATCCCGTCCTGCGTCTTAGTATCGAAACCGCTAGCACCATGAGGTGGAGCTGACTCGATGGCTCTCTGCAAAAGCGATTAGCCATCCGTCCTCGGTTTGCAGCTGGCGGTTCCATGGGCGCATCGACCCAGCGCTTCACGTTCCTGTGTTCGCGAACGGTCAGGAACTCGGCTGCTCTCGACCATAGGCTTTCGAGTATCACGACTCGCCCAGGTCGGTCACCCCCGACTGGGATTTCCGTAGCGACAGGATGGCCATTGATGCAGACATATGTACGTTGCTTGGTCGTCGCGGCTTTGAGACAGCGAGGGTGCGTCCCAATCCAGCAAGTCGCCGGCTGCAAGACGAGGAAGGAAGGGCCCTTGAGCGATTAACAAGCCCGAGGGAATCGGCTACGCCTCACCTCTTCGAGTGGAACGTGAGACCGCATAGAGGACTCGGATCCGGAACGTTGAGCTAAGTGCGCCGCTGGCATTGATTCGATGATCGCTGATTTCGATGCGGCGCGAAGCCGGATTGCTCCGCGAGGGGGTGGGCATTATCGCACTTCGATCAAGAACAGGCTATTCTAAAATTGCTACGAGTAGCCCTCAGTCCGACTCGAAGAGCGAGGTTGCCTATGCAGATCGGATTTTTCGCCGTCGGCATCGGTCCCAGCGCCGACCCGGAATTACTTGCCCTTGCCGCTCGCGCTATAGAGCAGTGCGGGTTTCACTCGTTGTGGACAGGCGAGCATGTCGTCTTGGTCAGTCAGTATGCATCAAAATATCCGTACACGCAGGACGGCAGGATGCCGCTGCCGAATACCAAGGTCGACTTTCTTGACCCCTTCGCCACGCTGACTTTTGCCGCAGCCCACACCAAGACCATCCGCTTGGGCACAGGCATTTGTCTGGTACCCGAGCACAAGCCGGTTGTGCTGGCAAAACAGGTGGCAAGCCTGGATAAGCTCTCCGGCGGCCGCTTTGACTTCGGGGTTGGGGTCGGCTGGCTCGCCGAGGAGTTCGCTGCAGTCGGCGTGCCTTGGGAGCGTCGGGCCGACCGGACGCGCGAATACCTCAAGGCGATGAAGCTGCTGTGGACGGAGGAAGAGCCGGAATTCAAGGGTGAGTTCTGCAGTTTCCCTAAAGTTTGCTCGTACCCGAAGCCGGTTCAGCAGCCGCACCCGCCCATTATCTTTGGCGGCGAGAGCGCGCCGGCGCTGAAACGGGTAGGAGAAGTCGGGGACGGCTGGTTCGGGGTAAACGTCGCCCCCGAAGACGTGAGAGCCAAGGTCCAGCGTATGCGGCAGTACGCGAAAACAGCCGGCCGCGACCCCGAAAAGCTACACTTCTCTGTGTCGGCCGGGATTGGCGCGCCGGTTGGACTGGATGAAGTGAAGCGCTACCGTGACGCCGGGGTGCACCAGGTGGTCGTAGGTACGATCCCACGCGACCCCAATACGGCGCAGGGTGACATAGAGCGGCTGGCTGAGAAAATCGTCGTTCCAGCGGTGAAACTCTAAGGACACCGGTTTTTGGAGTGCTTGAAGCATCCTGGGACGAAGCCGTATGTGAGAAAAGCTCGTTTCATTGTGATGATGTCGGTTCTCGTAAAGGAAGCATGTGATGAAACTCGGCTATTTCGACTTCAATCCTGATTATTCGATTCGGCCTGACGACCTGGCTCGCGCGTGCGAGGAGCGCGGTTATGATTCACTGTGGCTCGGGGAACATATCAATATTCCCGTCAGCCGACGCACTCACTACCCGTTGGGCGGCGAACTCCCCAAATACTATTCACACATGCGCGATCCTTTTATCTCCCTGATGGCCGCTGGCGCGGTTACGAAGAATCTCAAGCTTGCCACCGGCATTTGTCTGATGATTGAGCGGGATCCGATCACCACCGCGAAAGAAGTCGCTACCCTCGACACCTTGTCGAACGGCCGCGTGATCTTTGGTGTCGGCGGAGGGTGGAATGCGGAGGAGATGGAAAACCACGGCACCCGTTTCGAGCGGCGATGGAAAGTGCTGCGCGAACGTGTACTCGCCATGAAAACCATTTGGACAGAAGACGAGCCTTCATTTCACGGTGAGTTTGTCAATTTCGATCGACTCTGGTCCTATCCCAAACCCGTCCAGAAGCCCCATCCGCCGATCGTCATGGGCAGTATCAAGCCACAGGGCCTGCAACGGATTGTGGACTATTGCGATGGCTGGTGCCCAGCCGACATGGCGATTGAGGATTTTCGACGGGTGATGGCTGAACTCGAGGAACGTTGCAAAAAAGCTGGACGTGATCCGCACTCGCTCTCGCTTTCGATCTTTGCCGCCGGAGATCCGGACGAGTCCAAGCTGCACCGCTATCGAGAGTTAGGCGTCGAGCGAGTCGTCCTTGGTGTCGGACGTACGGATGTCGATGTAAAAGAAAAGGTGCTTCCCTTTCTGGATCGTTACGCCAAGCTCATACCAAAACTCGCGTGATCGCCTGTATCTCGCGCTGTGACCCCGACCGGAGTCTCGCGACTTGGCGTCGCATCTGCAGATGAGGCTGCCGGGCGATGGTTGGTCGACCAGGAAGCTTCCGCAGATGGCAAACAATCTTTAACCCACCGCGGCCGACCCATAATAGAGTGTTCGATGCGACCACATGTGGCGACGGTGTTTCCGATTGCCGCCTCGACCACCTCAACCGCTTCGGGCTGAAAGCGGAGTTCTTTGAAGAGAGCGGCAACGTATGATATCGGGAACTGGTCGAACTGTTCATAGCGCAGAAGCTGGCTGAGCACGGCACGCCGCGCGAAGGAGGCTGCGGCCGTAGCAGAATGAGCTTTGCGGTGGAAACCCCCTTTGATCATTGAGGAACTCACAAGGAACTCAAATGAACCCACCAGTCCGTATTGACCCCGAGACAGGCCTCAAAGTCTTCAACACGCGAGCCGCCAAGGCGTCCGATAAGATTACCGGCCAGGGCTATTCCGTCGTCACTGATCAGAAGCTGACGGAACTGCCGAAAATGCCCGCCGGCGCGACCTTCAACGCGGAAGAGCAGGCCAGGTACCGCGCGTTCAAGGAAGCTCGTCGCGGTGCGGCCGACTACATGGCCATGGAAGGCGAATTCAAAAAATATCTGGACGACGTATATTCGGAGCCGCCGATCCCGCGCGAAGCCCTGACCGACGAATGCGAGATTTTGGTGGTCGGCGCAGGCTTCGGCGGACTGCTGCTCTGGCACAAGCTGAGCCAGGCGGGCTTCACCGACGTGCGTTTCTGCGAGAAGGGCGGCGACGTCGGCGGCACCTGGTACTGGAACCGCTATCCCGGCATCGCCTGCGACGTCGAATCCTACAGTTACCTGCCGTTGCTTGATGAAACGGGTTACATCCCATCGATGAAGTTCGCGTCAGGCTTCGAAATCCTCGAACATTGCCAGAGAATGGCCCAGAACTTCGGGTTCTACGAGCATTGCCTGTTCCACACCACGGTTGAGGCGACGACTTGGGATGAGGCATCCGGCCGCTGGATCGTCACGACCGATCGCGGCGACCGGATGCGTGCGCACTTCGTGATCCTGGCCAACGGCATCCTGACCACACCAAAGCTTGCGCGCATCGCCGGGATGGAGAAGTTCCAGGGCGAGTCCTTCCATACCTCGCGCTGGAACTACAACATCGACCTGCGCGGCAAGCGGGTCGGAATCATCGGCACCGGCGCGACGGCGGTGCAAGCGATCCCGGAGCTCGCCAAGGTTGTCGGGCAGCTCTACGTGTTCCAGCGCACGCCGTCTTCAATCGACGTACGCGACCAGCGTGCGACGACCGACGAGGAGCGTGCATCCTGGGCCACGGAGTCGGGATGGGCCCAGGCCAGGCGCGCGCGCTTCGCGAGGATCTCGGAAGTACGTGCCGCGGTCCTAGCCAACGACGACTACCTGGCGGGGAAGATTCAGGACTTCAAGGAGCGCAAGAAACACGACCGTGAGCTGACGCGGGAGGAGCGGATGCAGAAGCAGCTGGATTCCAGCTTCCGCCTCATGGAACAGATCCGGGCCCGCGTGGACGCGATCGTCAAGGACCCGAAGACGGCGGCCGCGCTGAAACCCTACTACCCGTATGGCTGCAAGCGGCCGACCTTCCATGACGAATACCTGCCGACCTTCAACCTGCCGCACGTCCATCTGGTTGACACCGCTCCGCGCGGGGTAAACGAGATCAATGAAAGCGGCGTCGTCCATGAGGGGGTCGAATATCCGCTCGACGTGCTGATCTACGCGACCGGGTTCCAGTGGATGGGCACCTCGACCTTCAACAGCATCCGCGGCCGCGGCGGCCGTACGCTAAAGGAGAAGTGGGAGACCGAGGGGACCAGGACTTTCCTTGGCCTGCATAGCCGCGGCTTCCCCAACCTGTTCATCGTTACCGGTCCGCAGGGCGGCGGCGGCAGCTTCAATTTCACCGACGTGATCTACGCGCACGCCGACTATCTTATCTGGGTGCTGCAGACCATGCGCGAACGCGGCGCGCGCATCATCGACGTCCGCAAGGAGCCGGAAGATAAGTATGCGGAGCATTGCCGTGATGTTGACATTGCGACTGCCCCGCTGCGCGATTGCATCTCCTACTACAATGGTGAAGGCAAGGCGGCACCGGGGAGTCTGGCCTACTACGGGGGCCGCCAGTGGGACAAGTACCGCCTCGAAGCGCAGTCGTCACTTGAGCCGTACGTGTTCGGAGGAGATCCGAACTGACGTCTGGCTTGACCAGAGAGGTTAGTTGCCAGGGGTTAGGACCTGGCACTTTGTCAACGAAAATAGGAGAAGGCTAATGCCCCGCGCTGAAGTAACGATCAGGACCCGCGATGGAAATTGCCCGGCGTCGGTTTTCACTCCTGCCAATGGAAACGGGCCCTGGCCCGGAGTGATTTTCTACATGGATGGTCTGGGAATCCGCCCGGTTATGTGGGAAATGGGCCAGCGCCTGGCCGACGGCGGATATCTGGTGCTACAGCCCGACCTTTACTATCGCCTGGGGAGCTATCCGCCCAAGGTGGTGTCCGAGGTGCTGGGCAATCCGAAATCGATGGGAGAACTGATGAAATGGGTGAACAGCCTGGATCGCGATCGCAAGGTCTCGGACTCGGGTGCCTTCATCGAATTTCTTTCATCGAGGCCCGACGTCAAGGGAAAGCGATTTGGCGCCACCGGCTATTGTATGGGCGGCAACGCAAGTTTGACCGCTGCGGGCGCGTTTCCTGATCGGTTCGCCGCGGTCGCGTCGTTCCACGGTGGCAATCTGGGAACCGATAAATCCGACAGCCCGCATCTCTTTGTTAAGAACATAACCGGGCGTGTGTATGTGGCGGGCGCGATCGAAGACGCGAGTTTTCCGGAGGAGCAGAAAATCCGTCTCGAAAAGGCTTTGACCGAGGCCGGAGTGAACCATGTGGTCGAAACCTATCCAGGCGCGCGACACGGCTTTGCGGTTCCGGATGTGCCGGTCTTTGATAAAGGCGCCGCGGAGCGCCACTGGACGGCTTTGTTCAAACTCTTTCAGGAAACGTTGACGGTCGCTCAGTAGTTCGAACCCTTCTCTTCAGCTTTTTGCTCGTACCGCTCTAGGTAGGCTAGGGGCCGAACCGAAACCGCCAGGCTTTTCGCCACCTTCGGAATTTTCAGCAGGCACACCTCAAAAGCTCCGCACCCTCCGTGCTGTCGCGTTCACTCTTGCTCGTCGCTTAGTCAGATCTTTCCCCGCAAGCTCCGCAGAGGAGCCGGCCATGGCGGCTTTGCGTTTACCCAGTTGTGGCAGGCTCGGGGTTAGTGGGAACTCGTGTCACTGTTTGAAGGTTCAACTTCCAACTTGACTTTGGCCTCTCCGCCTTTGCCAAACTCCAATTCTTTGCAGGCCTGTTGGGAGACATCCATAATAATCTTCCTGTGCCGATGACCCGACATATGGTCGTTTACCAACACCACGACGGATTTGCCGTTTTCGACGTTGGTTACTTTCACATGTGTGCCAACAGGTATGCGAGCATGAGACGCCGTCAGAGCATTAGGATCATAGCGCTGTCCACTGCCCTTTTAGATGGCGACTGTAGCATGCGGCCATGCCCGTCTCGGGTCCGGTGTTAGAAGATTCTTTTTCGGCTGCCAGTAGGGGAGAGAGCGCGAGAAAGCTGAGAACTGCAGCTGTCGCCATTACTCCGATCGTAGATCGCCTCATAAACGTGTCCCCCCCTGAGTTTGGATGCCTCTATCTCGCCCCTGCTGCCATGGCTCCCGTTCCCCTGGTTCTTTGAGCGGTTCGCCCGGACAATAAGTGAGATTCGAATTCTCCTGGCGAGCCCAAGAGTATGTCCACCACACTGCCCAATGGAATATCAAGACCCACCGCGCACAATGGAAGCACTGATTCTCTCTTCGCGACTGCTAATCAAGCATCCAGGCTTGCGATAAGCAAACTCGGAAAAGAATTCATCGCGCAAAAATGCGCCGCTCGGCCCTCAAAGAAGAGGTGGCGACTCACTGCCCGCATGTACTCGTACCGCTTTGTTTTGGCGCAAGAGAAAGGAACAGACGTTAAGGAAATTCCATGCAACAGCGATGTTACCGCATTGCACCCTGCTCGCGACGAACGACTAATTTTGTGACGTCGAACTTAAACAGGTTCGCGGCGTTGAGGCCGAGGATTTTCGCGCGCTGCTCATCATCGAGGTGCTGCATCTGTCGCTCGATCGCTTGCGCAGAATGCGGCCAGGAACCTTCTGCATGTGGATAGTCATTGGCCCACAAAAAGTTATCAACGAGATTAGATGGAGCGGCGAGACGCAGACCGTTTACGTCCTCTTGAAAGGAAACGGCGCCGTGCTGGCGGAAGTAATCGCTCGGTAGGTGCTTGAGCTTCGGATACGCCCACAGATGATGCTTCCTATAAGCCTCGTCCATCGCGTCGAGCGCCCACGGGACCCAGCCAATCCCGCATTCAATTAGAGCGAATCGGAGCCTCGGAAAGCGCTCGAACACGCCCGAGCCGCAGAGGTTGGACATCGGCTCGATCGCGCTCGGGCAGGCATGCGTAACATAGTTGATCACCGCACCGCCATCGTGTCGCGCCGCGCGCGGATCCATACCGGTTGCGATATGAAAGGTGATCGGAAGATCGCAGTCCTGAATCAGGGCCCACATCGGATCAAACAGCGGAAGGTTGTAATTGGGATGCCGGGCGTCGTGCGCGCCCCAGATTGGCTTGCAGGGCAGGTTGACACCGCGAAAGCCGAGCTTGGCGACGCGCTTGATCTCCTCGATCGCAATGTCGACATCTGAGGTCATGATTGCCGCGATGGGCGACATGAAATCGTTGTATGAGCTGAAGGTTTCCCAGGCCCAGTCGTTCCAGGCACGGCATTGGGCTGCGCCGAATTCAGCGTCCTGGGTCGCCCACATTGCCAGGCCCTTGTTCGGAAAAAGAATTTCAGCATCAATTCCGTCGCGAAGATGATCGGCAATGCGATCCTGCACGGTGCGGCTGGCCTCGCCGCGCAGACGATCCTCGCCGCCCTTGGGGGCATCTGCAACGTTACGCGCGCGCAACCGCGACCTCTGATAGCCCTCCACCACCATCCATTTCTCACCTTTCTCGTCGACCTCAACATGGGGCAGCCGCGGCTGGAATTTTTTGTCGATGCGAGTCCACCAGAGATTGCTGGGCTCGTTGCAATGACAGTCTGCCGAGATCATCAGATACTTGCGCGGATCATCCGGCCTCGCCGTGCGTTCCCACCCTTGATGGCCCGGAGTCTCGAGGCGCCAGCGGTTCTTTTCATCGACTGTCGTGACATCTTGATTCATTGAAACCCTCTCAATTCGTGTTGAGTGCGCCCTTAGCGGCTCTCCGCGACGCGCCATTGAAGGAGTGTAAATTGCGGATCGGAGTCGTTGTGATGTTCGAACACCGCCTCGACCGGCGTGCCAATCCGGATGGTCTGGCGAGGATCGCCCAACAGATTGCCCAACATGCGCACGCCGCCTGCGTGAGGCAGCGCGACCACGACGACGATGTAGGGACAGGCGTCCCGGAGGGCTGGGTGCACGGGATGCCCTGCGCGAGTCCAGCTGTAGATTACGCCCTTGGGCTCAACGGCAACCCATTCAACATCGAACGTCTGGGTGTCATGGCAGATCCACTGCGGCGGAAACTGATAGACCCCCGTGTGCGGATTCCGCTGCACCATGATGGTTTCCTTGCGCAGGGCGTCCCAATAAGGCTTGGAAAGACCGTCATGTTCGGGTACCGGAATCGGCAGGCCAGATGGCAGATAGTAATTGGACATCAGAGTGCGCCCTCCGATCCAAAAATGATTGTGCTGACAGGGGTGACCATCGGACCCGAAGCGGCGAGGGAAACCTTCACGTCCGGAACCTGGCTGGTCGATTGGCCACGAATCTGGCGAACCGCCTCGATCTGCAATTCGAGGCCGTGCATGTAGCACTCGGCCAGATTACCGCCGCTGGTGTTGAGCGGCAGCTTGCCGCTGGGCGCGATCAGGTTCTCGAGCTTGAGGAATTCCATCGCCTCTTCGGGAGGGAAGAAGCCATGCTCGACCAAGCTCATCAGAACGCCGCCGGTGAAGTTTTCGTAAGATTGGACGACGTCGACGTCCTTCGGACCGACCTCGGCCATCTCGTATAAGTGTCGGGCGACGGTCTTGAAGTGCGAGCTGGCCAGATCCGGCGTCGCATGGCCAGCCACCGTGCTGTGGACGCGGTATCCGGCGCCCATGGCAGCGCCGAGAACGTAAGCCGGCTTCTGTTTGAGATCCTTCGCACGCTCGGCGGACACCAAGATAAGGGCGGCAGCGCCGTCGTTCTCCTGGCAGCAGTCGTAGAGGTGGAACGGCTCGGCAATCCAACGCGATTCGTCGTAGGCCTTCTCGGTGAGCGGACGGCCATACATCACGGCTCGTGGATTTGCCTGGGCGTGGTGGTACGACGCCATCGCGATCGCCCGGAGTGCTTCCTGTCCGATGTTGTGTTCATACATGAAGCGCATCGCCTTGGGCGCGTACCACAAGGCCGGCGACATCTGACCGTAGGGCATGGTCAGTGCCGCGTCTCCCGAAACCGTCTTGACCCGCATTCCTTGGCCGAAGCGGCCGAACTGGCCCTGCGCGAGCGCCCTATAGACGACGACGCATTGCGCGAGACCCGTCGCCACAGCGGCAGCCGCGTTGGCCATCGCGCCTGCACCACCGCCTCCGCCGCCGCCCCAAAGCATTGTGGAATATCTCAGTTCATGAGTACCGAGCGCGGTCGCCAGACTCGGCGGATCGTTGCGATCGTTGCTGTAGGAGGAGAACCCGTCGATATCGCGCGGATCGATGCCGGCGTCCTCGCAAGCGGCCAGAATCGCTTTAAGACACAGGACGAATTCGGGATCCGTCGCCTTACCGTGTCGGTAGTAGACCGTCTCTCCTATCCCTGCTATGGCCACCTGGCCGCGCATGGTTGGTTTGGTCATGTTTTCCATCATCTCCATGTTAACCTGCACCCCAAACAAGACAGCGCCCGCTCGCGCAGTGTTACCCCCGAGGCATCGCGTTCAAGAGCGACGATGAGCGTGCCGCAAGGGCCTATCAGTGCGCAGGACTGGATAACGGACATGTCGTTCCCGTCCGCAGAGGGCGCACGGCCTCGGGATGATCTTGCCTTGAGTCGCAGACATTTCACTCTCTATCCGTTGGCCAACTTCGTCTGAGCGCCGGGCGACGCGTTCCCTATCTGATCGCGACCGCCCGTTGTCGACTCAATTCCGCGATCGCGGCGCTGGCCGTCCTCAGAGCTGAGATGTGCTCGCTGAGCTTCTCTCGCATCCTGGACATCGGTCCCGCTATGGCGATTCCGTAAACGTCGGCGTTGAGGCGCAAGCCCACCGACAGCGCCAACACGTCAGGTACGTTTTCTCCTGCGGTCATAAAAAACCCGCGCCGCCGGCTCCGCGCAAGGTCAGTTAAGAGCTGCTGACGATTGACTATGGTCGTCCCGGTAACCGGCTTCAGTTGCAAGTGCTTGAGCAACTCGGTCAAGGCGGCTCGCTCCAGCATTCCCAGCAATGCTTTTCCGATGGAGCTCGAGTGCAGCGGCTTTAGATCACCGGCCCGCGCGCTGTAGCGGATCGTCTGCGGACCTTCAAAAACCTCAAGATAGATCACCCGGTTGCCGTGACGTTTCCCCAGAATCACGGTTTCGCGCGTCTCATCTCGCAGATCGGTCAGTACCGGCTCCAAAAGATCCCTCCATGGTTCTCGTGCCGCGATGGTCCGAGCAACTTCAAACAACCGTTGCGTCGGATACAAGCGCTTCGGTTCGACCAGGTACAGATATCCGCGCCCTTCCAGCGCGCGGATCAAGTTGAAGCAGCTGGACGCCGGCGCGCCCAGGGCGCGTGCTATCTCAGACAAAGAGAGCGGAGTTTGCGCCTTGGCGAAGGCTTCGAAAAGTTCCATAGTGCGTCCGGCACTTTTCACATCCATGAAATACCATTCTAGCTCTTGAAAAAGATGGTTTCAACGACGTAAACTCTCAAGCGTCCAGGGCAGATACTCGTATCCAGTTTTCGGGATCGAACACCAATGGCTTTTCTCGGATAGGTGGGGTCACACTTTCTGCACACTGCAGGAGATCTGAAGATGTCCGCCCAGCACGCGCTCCAGAAATCCGCACCAGTCGCTGGTTTGGAATATCTCGAATACGTCGAGGCTGATGGCGTCGGACTTTTAACGATTAACCGTCCGATGGTTCACAACGCGATTGGTCTCACGACCATGCCGGAGTTGGAGCGCGTGCTGGCTCATCTGGAAACGTCGCCCACCCTCTCGGTGCTGGTTCTCACCGGTGCTGGCGACAAGACCTTCATTTCGGGTGGCGATCTCAAGGAGCTTGAACAACTGACCACGCATCAGGCCGCCGCCTCGATGTCGCGTCAGATGCAGACGCTGATGTCACGCCTCAGCGATCTACCGGTGCCTGTGATCGGTGCGATAAATGGCGACAGCTTCGGCGGTGGCTGCGAGGTAGCACTTGCCTGCGATATTCGTATTGCCAGCAGCCACGCTCGTTTCGCCTTCAAGCAGGTCACGATGGGAATAACGCCGGCATGGGGCGGGCGCTCGCGCCTTGTCGAATTGGTCGGGCGCTCGATCGCTCTCCGACTGATGCTCAGCGGTCAGGTCATCGATGCGGCCGAGGCGATGCGTCTCGGGCTGGTTGATGCCGTGGTCGAACCCGGGTCCGCGCGCGATTCCGCGATTGCTCTGGCGCAGCAGATTGCCGCAAATCCGCGGGGGGCGGTGTGCGCGATCAAGCATCAGGTGCATCACGGACGCGGGCTGGTCGGTGAAGGGGCGATCGAATTCGAGGCAAACAGTTTTGCGCAAACCTGGGTATCCGAAGACCATTTGAAGGCTATGGAAACCTGGAAGCGGCGCCGCTGAGGGCAACGCAAGACTGCAAAATTCGGCCATCTGAGAGTCGCAGGAGTTGTACACGCAATGGCGAATGTTCCGGAAACCGGCATTTTGCAACCGTCCCAGATAACCAGCAACCGCGGTGATATTCACGATTCAGAACAGCGATCGCGCAAACGCGTTGAGAAGTTGGCTGTGGCGTCGGCGAAGACCTCGTCGGGAATCGAGCTGGACCCGCTCTACTCTGAAAACAATCTGCACGGCGAGCTTGGGATGCCAGGCGAGTACCCGTTCACGCGCGGAGTCCAGCCCACCATGTATCGCGGAAAGCTCTGGACGATGCGTCAGTACAGCGGTTTCGGCACCGCATCCGAAACCAACCAGCGCTACCGATGGCTGCTCGAGCAGGGTCAGACCGGAATTTCGGTAGCGCTCGATTTGCCGACCCAGCTCGGCATGGACTCCGATGACCCAATGGCAATCGATGACGTGGGGCGGGTCGGGGTCGCCATCGACACGCTAGGCGACATGGAGGAGCTTTTCGCCGGCATTCCGCTGGCTCGAGTCAGCGCATCCTTCACGATTAATTCCACCGCTTCGATCCTGCTTGCCATGTACCTGGCAGTCGCCGAGAGACAGGGCGTGGCATCGGAGAAAATCGCGGGAACGATCCAGAACGACATTCTCAAGGAATACGTATCGCGCGGGACCTGGATTTTTCCGCCGGTGCCGGCTTTGCGATTGATAGTGGATACTATCGAGCATTGCGTTACCCACGCGCCGCGCTTCAACGCGATCAGTATCGCGGGCGCGCATTTCCGCGATGCCGGAGCGACGGCGGTTCAGGAACTCGCCTTCACGCTGGCCGACGCCATCACCTACGTGCAGGCTTGCGTCGATCGCGGACTGGCCATCGATCAGTTCGGCCGCTTGCTGAGCTTTTACTTCTACACGCACAACGACTTGTTCGAGGAAGTCGCAAAGTATCGCGCCGGCCGCCGCCTTTGGGCCCGAATAATGAAGGAGCGCTTCGGTGCGAGTGACCGCAATTCGCAGATGTTCCGCTTCGGCGTTGTATGCGGCGGCAGCACCCTCACCGCCCAGCAACCCTTCAACAATGTGGTCCGCGTCGCCTACCAGCTGCTCGCCTCGGTGCTGGGCGGCGTCCAGTCGGTGTTCACCGCGGCATGGGACGAACCGTTCGCGATCCCCACCGAGCAGAGCGCCGAACTGGCGCTGCGCACCCAGCAAGTACTGGCCTATGAGACCAACGTGCCAAGCGTGGTCGATCCGCTCGGGGGCTCCTATTTTATCGAGGCGCTCACTGACAAGGTGGAAGCGGAGGTCCGCACCATAATCGATCATATCGAAATGATGGGCGGGATGGTGGCGGCAATCGAAAAGGGGATGATCCAGCGCGAGATCGCGCAGGAAGCGTATCGACATCAACTGCGTATCGAGAGCGGTGAGCAAATCATTGTCGGGGTAAACAAGTTCGCGCGCCCCGAACCCGAGCGCGAACAGTTGGAGCTGTATCGGGCAGATCCGCGCATCGGAGAGCGTCAGCGGCATAAGCTTGCAGAAGTGCGCAGTCGCCGTGATGACGCGAACGTGAAGAAAGCGCTCGCCCATGTCGCCGAAGCCGCGCGTGGCAATGTAAACATGATGCCCTCTATCAGCGACGCCGTTAAAGCCTATGCGAGTATCGGCGAGATCTGCGGCGTGCTCCGCGAACAGTTTGGAACTTACCAGGAGCCAGTCGCGCTCTGACCCGCGGGAGATGTTTCGATGGATGGGCGTCGGACTCGGGTGCTGATCGCGAAGCCAGGACTGGACGGGCACGACCGCGGTGCAAAGGTCGTCGCCTACGCGCTACGTGATGCCGGTATGGAAGTGATCTACACCGGGCTGCGTCGGACCGTGGAGGATATCGCCGAAGTGGCACTGCAAGAGGATGTTGATGCGATCGGCCTTAGCATCCTGTCGGGGGCGCATCTGCCGCTGACCCGCCGTCTCAAGGAGGCCCTAGGCGAACGCGCCAACGAGATCGCGATCGTGGTGGGCGGGACGATAGCGGCACAGGAAATCCCCGCGATGCTCGAGGCGGGCGCCAGCGCCGTCTTTCCGACTGGAACCGCACTGGCTCAAGTGGTCGCGGGAGTTCGCGCGGCGGTCGAAAAGAGGAATGAAAAACGATGAGCTGAGGATGCTGGCCCGGCCTGGATTGAGAGACTCAGCAGTTCGAACGAAATTTTGAGAACAAGGGGGAGAAAGATGGAAGTCAACCCGGATTATAAGATCTTCGATGCTGACTCTCATTACTACGAGCCAGACGATTGCTTCACCCGGCACATGGAAAAAGCATGCGCAGATCGCGCGGTCCGGGTAGTGCACGGTGAGGGAAAGTATGCGCGAGTTTATATCGGCTCGGAGCGTTCCAAATTCTACACCGCGTCACCCGGCGAAATAACCGGAGCGGCGGGGTCTATGATGGAATTCTCAGATCCGGCGGAGACGGCGGTAATCACCTGACTCAAAACGCCATCTGCGGGACGGATGTCCCCGAATACCTGAATCGCGACGCACGACTCAAGTGGATGGATGAGCACGGGATACAGGCATGCTTGATGCTCCCCACCCTTGGCGTCGGCGTAGAGCATCAGCTGCGCCACGATCCCGAGGCAACATTTGCCAATCTGCGGGCATTCAATCGTTGGCTCGAAGATGATTGGGGATTCTCATATAAGGATCGGATCATCGGTGTCCCGCTGTTGTCATTGGTTGATGCCAAACTGGCAGTGGACGAGCTCGAGAGAGTCATTGGCGCCTACTACCTGCCTTACGGCGCGACGGTGCCCGCGCAATTCTATGCCTGGCTCGCGACGCGGCACATGAAGCTCTACGGTACCCCCTTCGAGTCGATGGGAGCGATTGCGGTTGCAGAGCGCAAGCACGCACAGCTCAACGAGCGCGCGATGATGCGTGGCCGACCGCTGTCAATGAGCGATTATCTCGATGCGCGCTGGGTTTCATACCCGTTCCGGCTCTATGATTGCTGTCTTGAGACCGACGCCGCGTGTGCGGTGGTGGCGAGTTCTGCAGATCGCGCCCGCGACCTTAAGCAGCTGCCGGTCTTTATCTCCGGTGTCGCCGAGGGCCATCCGTACCCTGCGGACGATATTCCCGCCCGGCCTGATCCGTTCGTGATCGGACTCACATTTGCGGCGCCGAAAGCCTTTCAGATGGCCGGTGTAACACCGAACGATATTGATTTCCTGGAGGTTTACGACTGCTTCACCTACGTGGTGATGCTCCAGATCGAGGCGATGGGCTTCTGCACGCGCGGCGAAATCAAGAATTTCGTGACCGACGGACGAATCGAGATCGGCGGTGAGCTGCCGGTCAACACCCATGGAGGCCTGCTTTCTGAAGCTCACGCTTGGGGCGCCAACCATGTTGTCGAAGCAGTGCGACAATTGCGCGGCAATGCGGTGCGCGCCAGGTCAAAGATGCGGAACTTGGCGTAGTCACCGGTTGGGGCGATTTCGGCGACGGCGGACTCGCGATCTTGAGGAGATAGTCGTGGCTGACTCAAGACCCTACAAATTACCATTACCTAGAGCGCGCGGCCGCGCCGCTGAGTTCTACACCTTTTGCAAACAGCACGAATTGCGTTTCCAGCGTTGCAGCGATTGTGGCACATGGCGCCATATTCCGCGTGATATGTGCGCCGCATGCGGATCGTTCAAATGGGAATGGCAGCGCTCCTCGGGCAAGGGCAAGCTGTTCTCGTGGACCACGGCGAGCCAGCCGATGATGCCCCAGTTTGCCGACAGCGTGCCTTACAGTCCGGCGATTGTTGAGCTCGAGGAGGGCGTCCGGATAGTTACACATGGCTGATCGGAGTTAAACCCGAGGAGCTGGAACTAGGGATGCCGCTGCAGGTGGAGTTCGATGATGTCACTCCGGAGGTGACCTTACCGAAATTCCGGCGAGCCTAACCGGCTAGACCCATCACGATGGATGATTTTATCCGATAGCGCGGTGTGCCAGTTCGGCCAAATCCTAGTGTCAGCGTGTAGAATCTCCTCGAGCGCGGTCGCGATCGCACGATGCAGCCGTACAGGCCCACCATCAGTGGGTTCCTGACACAGCACCTCGCAAACCAATGGATGGCGAAGCAGCGTAGCGACTCTCCGGGAGGTGACGGCTCCCGTCAGCCCCGTCTCTGCAAAAATGCCATCACAAGCAAAGCCTGGCGTCGATCGAGACTTACCTGGCATCGCACACGATCGGGCGGTGAACTGGCCTAATAGCCAATTTGGCGCGTTCCCTAGCTAATCAGTGGTCTGACCGTACTTGGAGACTTCGGGCGCATCACCTCCAGGAGACGTCGCATGGCGAGTCGCACCTCGATGGCGAAGCAAACAGTGACCAGCAGATAGATGAACAACGCCATCACGGCCACCGCCATCCGAACGCTGAGGGGTCCGGCCAAGCGCGAATCCAGAGCAATGGAGTTCCAAGCAAGGAAGCTTACTATGCCTATCCAAAATATCGTCACGGGCCAGATCAGCCGCATGTTTACGGTCATGACACTGCCTAAGCCTCTGGAGCGGAAGCTCCCAGCAATTACAGGAACGAATGAGTTCTGACCGCGGATGACACGGTGAAATTTGAAGCGCGTACCTGCAAGCTTGCCCTCGAAGAATCCTCGTTTGGCGGAGGATGGGCGTCCCCATCTCCGAGGCGGCTCGACAATTTCCTGGAGGACCTGCACGGCGCGAGTAGTGCTCATCGCCGTCGATACCTCGAATTTTCGAAATGGCAGACGAAGATACTCCAGCACTCCATTGGGTTGTAGTTCAGGCGTCGTTATTCGTTCGAGTTCAAACATCGCTAGAAGACTGGCCGTTCGGCCTCAGGTACTGTCCCCACTGTTACTCACTCAAATGGTCTGCGCCCGCAGCATCCAGGCTGACCGAGTGCATCATAATCATCCGCGAGCGTCGCGGAGTAGTCACTTCTCCGCCCTTCCCCTGTTTATCAGGTCTCAATCGACCGTCAAATCCACGCCTCCGGCTTGGTGGGTGCCGGATACGCCAATGTTGGGCGGGACTACAGCCAGGCGGACTGGGTCGATCCGTTGGTCTAAGTAGTCGCCTATAGCGATCACCCTGGCTATGGCGAGGGTCTTGAGATCGTCATCAGTAACTTTCATCTTTTCCGCCAATACTTTTTTCATTTCGTCGGGCGGCAGCGAGTTTGCATGTCCCAGGAAATTGCCTGGCTTGGGGAATTGAGCCTGCTGGTATACCAGTGTGAGATAATGATTGTATTCATCCGGCGTAAGTTCGAGACTGGCTACATTGGCGGTCTGACCCTGTGCTTTTATCTCCTCGACTTTTTGCATCTTGACCAGCCGATCCACCAACACAGCGCGCAATCCTGGGCGGTCGGTGCTTGGGTCAACGCGCGGGGTCAAGGTCAGGCGCAGCTCGGGCCGGCTTTGCATCGCCTTAGCCACTGTTAAGAGCTGGCTCTTGGCCGTAGGGGTGAGCGTGGCCAGTCCGGCGGGAAATTGCACGTGTCCGAGATTCTGACCGGATCCGCTTTCCGCACCTGCCACCGAGGCCAATAGTTCGAACGGCGACTCCACTATCTTCAGGATCAGATCCTTCACCCCATGCAGGACCAGCCCGCCAAGGCTGAACTGGGGGTCGTCGAGCGATCCGGACAGCGGCACCGTGATGTCGATTTCGCCCCTCGGATTCTTGAGGAGTTTCACTGCCAGCGCGATCGGCAAGTCGATCGCGCTCGCACTTTGTACTTTGTCACCCAAGCTTAGTCGGCTGATAAACAGATGATTGGTCGCCGTAAGCTGCCTATTTCGCACCAGGTAGTGAACGTCGACTTTAAGCGTGCCCATGGTTATCGGATAACCCGTGTATTTGGCAGAGTAAGCGGTGAGATTGATCAGCTGGTATCCGTCGGCCTTGGCCTTGATATCGACAAAAGCCTTTGGGGCCAATGGATTAATGGAGCCACTAATCTCGATTGGCGAGACAGAATTTATCAGACCACGCACTTCGACCTCGGCGGGTATAGTCAAGCTGGTACTAAACCCGCCAATTTTGCCCGCAATATTTGTGAGATCAACCGTGTAGTGAGGCTGTATAAAATTGTCAGTGTAGTTGATGGCCCCACCTTCCAGTGTGACTCCGCCCACCCTGATGTCGGCGTCAATCGGAGGTTTCACCGGCGGTTCGGTGAGGGTTTGTTGCGTAGCGGTAGGGACTTCCGCATAACCACCACCCAGATTTGCTTGGCTGATCGAGCTGGCTGCTCCATCCGGTGCCGTGGTCAGGTCGCCAAGGTTCAGTTTGGCGTTGCTGTTTAGAACCACTCGGGCATAGAAGTTCGCCAGGCCCACCTCTCCCACCGCCACGCGCGGCACACCGGCGCCGAAGTTGGCATCGATTCCGGAAGCAATCAGCGCACCGCAGCGCAGGAACTGTTCGTTAGTCAGCTTGTCGATCAATAGAAGGTTTCCCAATATCGCGTCGCCCCGATAGCTGAGGCTGAAATTGTCCAGCTTGCGAACCGTTTCCAGCTCGCCGTCCACGGTCAATAGGGCTCGGGCAAGTTTCGCCTTAAGGTGGCCGCTCAAATAGGTAGCCGCTGGGCTCAGGTCGACCCTTGTGGTCACGACATGAAGTTTTGCCGCAAGCGGCTCGATACTAACATTCCCGGCGATTTTGATAGCGCCGTAGGGCCTTAGGGTCGCGTCAATGTTTAATCCAATCGGCTTGCTCAAACCGTTCGAAAGGTCCTCCAGATGCACGTCGAGCGGCGCTGCATTCAGAATGATTGGCTGGGACGTGCTGGGGACTTCGACTTCGGTCTCGAAGTTGCCACGATAGCTCAGTGCAAAATTCTCTCGCCCACGGACCGCTTCAAGGTCGCCGTCCACGGCCAAGGCGGCTGCTGTAAGGTTCGCATTGAGGCGACGGCTCAAATAAGCACGTGCCGGGCTCAGGTCGAGCCTGGTTGTCGCCACGTGGAGTTTTGCAGCGAACTGATCGATATCAACGGTGCCGTCGATTTTGATAGCGCCGTAGGGCTTGAGGGTCGCGTCAATGTTTAGCCCAATCGGCTTGCTCAAATCGCTCGAAACGTCCTTCAGATGCACACTAAGCGGCGCTGCATTTAAGATGATCGGCTTCGCGGTGCTGTCGTCTTCGACCTCGGTCTCGATGTTCTGCGCTGCTACCGATGCGATTTGGTACTGCCAGACCGGCGCAGGTTTGGAAGCGACGGTCGGGGTAGTTGTCAACGGCTGGTTTTGAGCCTCGATAGACGCACCTGAACCTTTCGTCGACCTACCGGTGGACTTGGTAGCAGGCACCGTCGGCGCGGAGAATTGCGGCTCGCCCGCGCGCAGGAACCCATCCAGGCTGACGCTCCCGTCGGGGCTCCGCCTCACAGAAAGACTCAGACCGTCCAAGTCCACTTCCTTGACCGCTGCTCTATGCGCGTTCAGATCGAACCTGTCTACTGCAACCTTTAGGGTTTTCAACTTAACAGGCTTCTGCGCGTCGCCGGGCGCATGCAATTCCAGGGTTTCCAGGAAGAGATCTGCCGGTTGCACGACAACATCGAATTTGTCGGGGGCGAAATCCGTTTGTATCTGCGCCTTGGCACTCAATTGACCCGCGCTAAGTGTGCCGCTCCAAAAGCGCTGGGCTAAGCCCTGAACGGGCCGTAGATCAATCTTGTGAAGCGTAGCCTCGAGAGCGACGTGCGAGTGCGCCAGATCCAAGTTCCCGGTTAGCCCAAGCGACCCATCACCGAGATGCGCCTGAGCCTCAAAGGGAAACGCCGGCGCCTGCTCGTCATATGCAAAATTCCGAACGCCGATATGAACACCCTTAAGAGCCAGCGATATCGGCGTAGCAGTAGTTTCGTCCTCGAGATCGAGTTCGCTGTTGGTGAGATCGAACGAATGCACGAAAGCGTGAAAGGAAGTGCCTTCACGATCTTCAGCCCCCGGGTTCTTAACGCTTGCGGGCTTCTTGGCCGCAGACGAAGCGGCCAGCGGCGTCAAGTTGGTGCTACCTCCCCGCAGGCGCACGAGATGGGTGGCCAGACCGTCCACTTCAATATCGCCCAGAATCACAGTCCGGAGCATCGGGTCGACATCAGTCAGCGTCATACTTGCCGTTTTGAAGCTGACCAGCGGCGCATTCGAAGCGTCGCGCACCTCGACGTTCTTCATATCGATGGTTCCGCCGATCTTTAGGACGGGCCCAGACGCAGGGCGCATAAAGTGCAGCTGCAACTTGGTCGATAGTGAACCGCCTAGCAGGTTAATCGGCACTAGGTGCTCGAGATAGGGAGCAATACGCCTGAGATCGAGAGCCTTGATCTTGACCTTGAGTATGGATTCCGGCGTAGACCTAAACGGTAGGGCCTCGCCCATAAGCTGGAATGGACTGCGGTCGATAACCATTCGCAACGACGGCTGCACTGATATCGTGGTTTCAGCCGGCAGGTTGCCAATGAAGGGAACGCCGATTTGAACCTGATCGACCGTATGATGCTCATTGAAGGGCCGGTCTTCGAAATGGACCTGCCCGTCGTTGAGTCGGATGTTCGATACCGAGAAGCGAAAATGGGGCAATTGAATCTCGAGCAGATCGGCAAAATTGAACTTGTGCGAGTGGTAGCGCACGATGTTCACGGCAGGGGCATAGATGGTGAGCTCCTGGATAATCGGCGCCAACCGATAAAGCGAACTCCAAGACGCCTTGAGCCGAATCTGTCCGACCGTCGCAAAATCCTCGTCGCTGTCGCGTTCGCTGACGCGCAGAGTGTCGGCACTAAGCTGCAGCGTGTAGGGATTGAACCGGATCATGCCGACGGTCACTCTCCGGTGGAGTATCGCCGCCGCAGTACCTTGGGCCATATGCTCGAGCAGCAAGGGAACTCCGAAGAACCCTGCCAGCGTGAAAACAGCTAACGCGGCAACGATAATGACCGCGGTCACGCGCAACCGGGAGGTTCGCCCCAGATGGAAAGCGCGTGTAACCCAGGCTTCGGCACGGGCCCTCATGGCCACCTCCGGCAAGGCGCGAGGGTGCACTTGCGCTTTTCATCGTGTGCCACGGTCAACTAAAACCTACGCGCAGCTAGCTTCCTATGTACAGCGAGCAAAATAAGGATCCGAGACAGGCTTGAAAATCAAGCTTGATCTCGAACCGCTCACGGTTGCGGTTCGGGGAACCTGCCAAGAGTGACGGTTGTCGCCTCAAGGACCTGGCGTTTTCTTCGCTCAATCTTTTCTTTAACCTCAGTGCTCTTCACCTGCCGCTCAACCACCATTTTGTATGCCAGGTAGTATTTGTAAATATTGCTCACGTACTGTACGGTCTCCGGGCCGATCTCCACTGATGCGATGATTTCCACGCTGTTGAACCACAGCTTGGTATTGTATCCATTCCCGGCGGCTTCCTTGCGCAAGGTTTGGACCTTGGCCGCGCCTGCTGTTTGTAAGAAGCGGTTGCAAAAAGGCTCTTGGTCACATTGTCCATCGGTTCTTTTTCGAAGTAGTGCGTTTCCATGAAGCGCATGAACTTAGCCCCGGCCTCGATGTTGCAGTCGAGCTCGTTCACTCGGATTCGGGTGTTTCGATGAGTTCAAACGTCACCATTGGTTCGAGCGCTCCTCTGGGCGCGACCGTACAGCCGAGCGGCGTCAACTTCAGCGTATATTCGAAGAACGTTTCTCTGGTGGAGCTGCTGTTGTTCGATAGTGAAGACGACATCAAGCCCGCTCGGGTGATCGCGCTCGATGCGCAAAAGAATCGCACCTATCACTACTGGCACGTGCTGGTTCCGGGCCTGGAGCCGGGACAGCTCTATGGATTCCGAGCTACCGGGGAATTCAACCCCAAGCAAGGACTGCGCGGCCGCCGAGCCGCGGTACGACCTGGTTGATGAACCACTCGTCCAGTACTTCGTGCAAGTAGATGTTGGAAAGAATGGGCGAGATGCAGCCGCCTTGTGTTCCGGACAGAGTTGTATCTCCGCTGGGTCCCTGCGGAAGGTTTCAGGTTACATCATTCATACCATCCTCCTTCCCCAAGCTTTCCTGGCGCACCACAAAATTGAGCACAGCGATCGGAAGGCTCGATTTTGCAATCCGGGGCATCCTGCCGTGCCCAAAGTGAGATGGAAATAGTCAGCTAGACATTAGGTAGAAGCTTACGCGGCTCGACGTCGCTTCGGGGACCGAATCGGCCGAATAAGTACTTCGGCCGGAATACCGAATCGCTCATTGAGCCGCCGGATCATTTCAAGCGAGAGCGCGCGTCTGCGGTGCATCACCTCATAAACCCGGCTGCGGGCGCCGATCACCCCCACGAGCGCGCGATCATCCAGTCCCTGCTGCTCAAGCCGGAACCGAATCGCCTCGATCGGGTCAGGTCTGTGCATAGGAAAATGCTTATCCTCGTAAGCTTCCACCAGCGTGGTCAGAACATCGAGCCGATCTCCCTCGCGCGTACCCTCTTTGGCGCCCCAGAGCCGCTCGATCTCACCCAGCGCCTTCTGGTGATCCGCATCGTTGCGAATTGGCTTAAGCTCCATACTGAACTGTCTTTGCGTCAATCCGGTCGTAGTCCGGATGCGCTCCGACCCACTCTGATGAAGGATCGGACGACCATAATCGATCGCCACCACCAGACAATAGTCGTTTCCTCTGATATTGAAGACCATTCGGTCAGCGCTGACCATACTGGCAGCGCTAAAGCTCCGCTTCAGGTCTGGCAAGTTTCGCCACGCCGCTCGTCGGCCTCGTTGAAACCAGGAGCCCAACGCCGCCTTGAGTGCCGGCTGCCCCGTGCGACCCTCAATGATTCGACAAACCTCGTCAGCGTCTTCCGCGCAATCACCCGCACCAAACTCACTTTAGCACGTTCCCAAATTGGTAACAGACAGAGGTCCTTGACCGCCACGGCCGTAGTCGCCGCGGTCGGGAACGCTCGCGTTCAAAAGCGGGCGTGAGCTGGAGGCGTACTTTGGCCTAGTGCCCCGCCACCGCGCCAGTGGCGGCCGCACGGTGATGCTCGGCATCAGCAGGCGTGGTGACTGCTATCTGCGAACCCTGTTGGTCCACGGCGCACCGGCCGCGATCCGTAACCTCGAACGCCGGCGTGACCCGCGCAGCGTGTGGGCGGTCGTCTCCAACTGCGATGCGGGACCAATATCGCGACGGTGGCGTTCGCCAACAAAACGCCCGGGTGATGTGGACGTTGTGGACCAGAGGGGAGAAGTATTGCGCCGCGCCCCACCCAGCCCCGATGCCGCGCCGCGCCTAACGGCGCGGAGGAAATCAGAACCAGGAACCTCGCCTAACCACGAGTTGCGAAGCTGTGAGCGAAACAGTGATGGCGAAACCGGTCGGACCGGCACCTTCTCAAACCTTACTGTGCCCAAAGGCGTTCGAGGCCGTAAAATTGATAAGGCGAAGGTGCGCGGAGTTCCATCAGGGCCGGGGCGATGTTTAATAACACACGCCTCATTCCGAAGAGGCCGAATATATGGCTGCAACCGGATCAATCGCCCACTCGTCTTTTCGGGCCACAGCTTTGCACCAGGGGAGCGGTCCATATCTGGCACAGTCGACCACTGAAGGAAGGGTTGGGGGAAAAAGTCCTTGATGTCATTGGAGCCACCCGTCGGATTCGAACCGACGACCTGTTGATTACGAATAAGCATGATACCCCGAACACGGCGAACGATCCTGAGAAACGCTTAACGAAATCAAGAGACAAGGGCGACTAGGTCTTCATCGTAGTTTCGCGTTTCTCATCCAGTTACGGCACCTCGTAGGCACCACGATCGAGACAAGTCCCTGAGAGCGGCGCCGTGGACTCGCGAAACGCAGCTGACCCCTGGCGCACCAGTGCTGGACCTGGGACCTCCTTGCAGGTGAGTTATGAAGCCGCCAGCAAGAGCCGATACCGCCGGGAATCGTTCCTTAGCGTTCAAAATCCACAGAACCGCGCGCTTTTGATCTGCGCCGGCAGCACTTGCCTAACGAGCCGGGCCAGCGTGTTGCTGCAGCGGATGTGCCTGTTCAGAATCTCGGCTGCGATCGGAGGTTCGAGCGGTACGACCACGCCGGTTGGAAATGGCCGGAGCTGCGAAACGATCGGCAGACTCGCGATTTCGGCCTAAATGGGGGTTTCGATGGGCGTGACGGTTTCTCATACTTTATCGCTTGCCGCACCGGCGACGGGTTTGCGAGTCCATTGACGGATCATAGGTCAGCTCAAAGGTATTGGACCTTCGCTATTCGCTCTTCTCGCGTCCGGTACACAGGGATACCTGCATCTGACTGCGGTGACCATCCCGAACCACCGAGAGATAGATGATTGGACCCTCCCGACTTCTGTGGATTGCATTCTCCAGCTCTTTCACATCGCGTGTGCGTTGGGAGTCCACCCCGATAATCGTGTCGTGGGAGTCTCCGATGTCGCTCTCGCCAAGGACCAACGCTCCAAACAGGGCTGGTGGAAATACCAGACCACCGGCGATAAACGCGCCCGTGAGAATCTCTTTGCCGAGGCTTCGTTGTTCATTCTTGAGGCCGGCTCGCGCTGCGGGTCCCTCGGGATGCACCAGAATCACCCTCGCGCCTCGCACACGAACTCCCGTCCCAAGCCAACTTGTTCCATCTCGTACTTCGATTCCAAGCTCGGGCACATCGTGACTTAGGCTCGGTTTCTTTTTACCCAAGTAGTCGTCGACCGAACCGAGGGCGGATGAGCCATAGCCGCAGTCCTGAGCCTTGACACCGTAAGTCAGTGTCGCCTGCAGGGTCAGCGATAAGACAACCAACATCACCTTAACTGAAACAAGGCGGCCAGCGAGCGCCCGGCACAGTGGCTTTAGGCTTGTGTTAGATGAGAGTACCAGGACCGTTCCTTGGCGGCCGTCGGCCTGTGACGTACTCTACGTCTCCCACTCGTCAAAGCCAAAAGATTCAAGAAATCCTCGGACGACGTCTGATCCAGAACGCTAAAGTCGGTCGCGATTGAAGCAACGGTGTCAATGACTGCTCGCGATAGCCCTGCCGCCCAACGATATACCTCGGCGGGTTGGTGGATCGTGGCGATCGGCGTAGTTCGAGATTGTGAACGATCCGTGACCCGGAGACCGCTCGAACGCCGGCATAGCGGCAATAGCTGTCTTCGTCGTCACTCTCATTTTCGGGATGTCGGCTCAGCCGGAACGGAAAATGTCCCTTCTCATGCGGCACTGCGCCAATCTTCTAATGGATTGGGTTCATACACCGACCATTACCAGACTATGAATTCGCTATCTGTCGAAATTTTGCCGACTGGCACCGACCTCTAGCCAATCCGATTTCTCTCGCCCTCCGTAAATAGGGGCGAACGTGATCGTTCATGCGACGCGCGCGCAGGAACGTCGCGCCAAATCCAATACCGCTGAGTTCTGGGAGAAAGTCAGATGAAGAAAACTGGAACTTTCGCCAAGATCGCCTCGGCTTCGTGCCTGGCCGCCATCTGCGGCGCTTTGCTGATGCTTGCGCCTTTGTCGGCTAGCGCATCAAGCCATCGCGAAGCGCCGCTAATAACAACCATGCCGAAGGTCGACGGCACAGACTTTTACATTTTTCGCAGCTATGAACCAAATCGCCAGGATTTCGTCACAATTGTCGCTGATTACGAGCCGCTACAGGATCCGTTCGGGGGGCCAAACTACTTCGAGCTTGATCCTGATGCTGTCTACGACATCAACATCGACAACGTGGGAGATGGCAAGCCCCATCTGACGTTCAGATTCAAGTTTACCAACACGGTCCAGAATCTGACTGTGCCAGTCGGTGGCCAAAATATCGCGGTGCCTCTCGTCAATATCGGCCAGATCTCGGCGGGCAGCAGCAATCCGGGACTCAACGTCGTCCAGACGTACACGGCGACTGCGATTCAGAACGGGATATCCCCCGCATCGATCAGAGACGCGTCATCAGGATCGACTACCTTCACGAAGCCCCTTGACAACATCGGAATGAAATCACTGCCGGATTACATTAGCTACGCAGATCAATTTCTTTACGATATCAATATTCCGGGATGTAATACTGCGGGACGGATGTTCGTGGGACAGCGCAAGGACCCCTTTGTCGTCAACCTCGGCGACACCTTCGACCTCATCAACTACAATGATCCGGTTGGTAATCCGGCCGGCGACGTAGATAGCCTGTTCGACAAAAATGTCACGTCGATCATCCTCGAGGCTCCCATCGCATGCCTGGTTTCGAGTCCTAATCAGCCGATTATCGGGGGATGGACGACAGCCAGCCTTCCGCAAAAACGGGTTCTCGCGGGGACGAATGCTGGTGGCGAAACCAGCATCGGCCGGTTGGTCCAGGTCTCACGACTTGGCAATCCTCTCTTCAATGAATTGGTTATTGGTCTCAAGGACAAGGACAAATTCAATGCGAGCGAACCCCAAAATGACTCGCAGTTCCTGAAGTACGTGACCAATCCGACGCTGGCGGCCCTAATCCACGTTCTGTATCCGAATCTGACTGCTCCGACCTTGATACCTCGGTCTGATCTGGTGGCGACCTTCTTGACAGGCATCCAGGGGCTCAACCAACCGCCCAACGTGACGCCTGCCGAAGAGATGCGGCTCAACACCAGTATCCCTCCTACGCCATTTGGATCGCAAAATCGTCTCGGTGTGATCGGAGGGGACCAGGCAGGTTATCCCAACGGACGACGTCCGGGAGATGATGTGGTCGATATATCGCTACAAGTAGTGATTGGAAAGCTGATCGCGCTGGGTCTGTTCGGCTCTCCGAGTCAAGCGCCTTCGGGTAGTGCGCCACTGACCGACCAGGCGATCGTCGATGCGACGCACTTCGATACAACATTTCCCTATATCAAGGCTCCTCTCCCTGGCTCACCTAATGGACCGACTGCCAGCGGTCTTAACGGCAGAGTCGCGAACTAACTTTCTCATCCTCGGCGACTGCTTACTCAGGCGCTATCTGGGTGGGGGTCGCTGAGCACTCAATCGACTGACCGCGACAAGAAAAAGGAAGCACCATGCCCGTGAGCAGATTCGTGATACCGAAACGCGACGTCCGCCTAACAATAGAAGCGGCCATTTTTGCGCTAGCCTTGACTATGGTGTTCGGTCAACTGGCGAACGCCCAGAGTGATCCAACAACGGATCGTAATATTGCCATTCTCCAGAAGTTGGTCGCTGCCGCTCCGAACGCGGAACTCTACTATCGTCTAGGCGATCTGTATGTGCAGAAGGGACGTCAGACTGGAGACATTACCTACTTCAATTTGTCAGGAGCGGCGTTGCGCGCCGCTCTCAAGCTCGAACCAAATCTTGCGCCCGCCCATCGGCACCTAGCCTTCGTACTTTACGCGCTACATGATTTTGATGGCGCCATGTCCGAGTCCCGCGTCGCGCTCAAACTCGATTCGATGGATTCCTACGCGTACGGCGTTCTTGGCGACGCGCAACTCGAAACCGGTCAATACCAGCGAGCCACGCAAACGTACGCTCGCATGATCGCCTTGAAGCCGGACCTTTACTCATTCAGCCGTAGGTCGGGTCTCGAAACCATTCGCGCCCAGGATCAAGCCGCGATCTCGGACCTGAAGCATGGAATAGCAGTCGGAATAAGTGGAGGCGAACCGCGCGAAGGCGTCGCATGGGCGCAAGTGATGCTGGCGCAGGATTACTTTCTGATGGGCAAGCTGGATCTGGCTGACGAGCAAGGAGAGGCGGCGCTTAGGACCTTCTCAGGATATCATCGCGCGCTCGCGATCCTCGGGCAGGTGCGCGCGGCGCAAGCCCGGTTCGATGAAGCTGCAAAATTCTATCGCGCTGCGCTCGCTGTTATTCCACTTCCAGAGTATGCGGCGGCGCTGGCGGATGTTTACGCAAGGATCGGGGACACGAACGATGCTATAAACGAGCGGCAACTCGTCGAATTCATAGCCCGTCTCAACAAGATCAATAGACAGCTCTACAATCGCGTGTTGGTCGATTACTACGCGGATCACGATATCCAGCACGGCGATGCGGTACAGCAGGCACAAGCCGAGTACGAGGTTCGCAAGGACATCTATGGTGAGGACGCGCTTGGATGGTCACTGTGCCGCGCCGGCGAATCGATTCGCGCACTGCCGCATGTTGAAGCAGCGATCCGATTCGGGACGACTGACGCTCGACTCTATTTTCATGCCGGAATGGTCTACGCAGCCCTGGGCCGCAGTGCGCAGGCACGCAGAAGCCTCGAGCACGCACTAAAAATCAATCCTCATTTTCAACCACTTCTCGATGGTGTTGCGGCTCGCGAATATACGGCTTTGAGCGGTGGCCGGGCACACCAGTACGCGCAGGAAGATACCGATGCTCGGCGCTAGGCGCTTGTCGCGATTGCTCGTCGCGTTGACAATTGCGATGGCGCTCCCCAGTGCCGCGTATGCTCATCCGATGGGGAATTTCAGTATCAATCACTACGCCAGGATTGAGGTCGAAGCTCAGCGAGTCGAGCTCGAATACATAATTGATATGGCTGAGATTCCGACTTTCCAAGAAACCCAATCGCTTGGCTTGGTAACGACCAAAGGCGATCCAAACGTTCCGGCGTATCTCGCGCAACAGGCTGATGCTTTGAAAAAGGGCATCCTACTGGAGTTGAACGGTCGCCGCGTGCCTCTCGATAACATTGCCTATCAGGTGATTTTCCCGCCTGGCGCCGGTGGGTTGCCTACGATGAAGATGGGATTCCGCTATCGCGCAAACGCGGCTCTGAATGACCCGAAGCCCTATATTCTGCACTATCGCGATGAAAACTACTCCGGTCGTGCGGGGTGGAAAGAAGTCATCGCGATTGGTGCGCCGGGTACGCCTTTGATGAAGAGCTCGGTGCCATCGGAAGATCGCAGTGCGGAGTTGTCAAACTATCCTACTGATTTGCTCCACACTCCGCCGCAAACGGTCACAGCCGACCTAACATACAATCCCTCGATCCAGGGCGGGGACGGTCATAAGCAAGACGATTCATTTGAGACTGGCGCAATGAAACTCACAGCCAATCAGCAAAAGACGCCGCGGAACGCATTCACGGAGCTGGTTACCTCGGACCGGACAGACCTGGCGTTTGTCCTGATGGCCGCGGTGATCGCGGCGATGCTTGGAGGGTTTCACGCTTTTGAGCCTGGACACGGCAAGACCCTGGTTGCGGCTTATCTCGTCGGTTCGCGTGGAACGGCACGACATGCAGTGCTACTTGCCAGCGTAGTTACTGCGTCGCATACGATCTCGGTCTACATCCTCGGAATTATTAGTCTTTTCGCATCGAAATGGATCGTGCCCGAGCGTCTTTATCCATGCCTCGGCGCGGCGTCGGGTCTCCTGGTTGCAGTTCTGGGATTTACCCTTTTCATACGGCGCTTTATCGCGCAGGATTCGGCCTCTGTCGGGCAGCATTCGCACACTCCCTCGCATGGCCCTGATGCGGTATTCCATCGTCATACCTGGTGGGGTGGTGTCGTTTACGAAAATGGAACGCCTGAACATCAGGACCACCACCAGCATTCCGGAGCAATGCCCTTCCATGACAACGTCGTTATGGACAATGGCAAGGAGTCGCCGACCGCGAAAGAACTCCCGATTAAAAGCTTGTTTGTGCTGGGGATCACCGGAGGACTCGTGCCATGCCCGGCGGCGCTTGTCGTATTGCTCGGCGCTCTCGCCATCCGTCGCATCGCCTTCGGAATGTTTTTGATCGTCGCCTTCAGCGTTGGCCTTGCGGGCGTGCTGGTCAGTTTCGGGCTCGCGATGGTTTATGCGCGCCGTTTCATCAGCCGCTTTGGATCGCGCGGGCCTCTGACGGAGAAATGGCTGCCTCTCACATCGTCGGCGGTAATCACGATTATTGGAGTGACTATCGCTGTCCAATCACTGGTCACTGCGGGTGTGCTTCGCATCGGAGCTTAAACCGTGATGTTGGACACAACGGCGCCACTCAGCATTGCGCTCCTTGGATTTCTGCTCGGAATGCGCCACGCCACCGATCCGGATCATGTTGTTGCCGTGACTACGATTGTGAGTAGCGAACGTCGATTTGTCGCTGCGACGCGGGTCGGAGTCTTATGGGGATTGGGCCACACGCTGACCGTGTTGATCGTGGGCGCATCGATTATTCTCTTCAAGCTTGCGATCCCGACGAGGGTGGGACTCGCGATGGAGTTTGCCGTAGCGGTGGTTCTGATTTTACTTGGGACCGGTTCGGCGGCGCGATTCTGCCGGAATCTTTTCGCAGGTAGTGCGAAGCCTCCGAGCGGAGTGAAGATTGTTACTCAAGCAGATCGAAAAAACTCTATAACCGAACGCGAACGCGGCGGTAGCGGGTTGGCGGCGCGGCGACCTTTTCCTAGATCATTCGCCGTCGGCCTCGTGCACGGTCTTGCGGGAAGTGCCGCGATTGCACTCATTATTTTGAGCGCGATTCCCGAACCGATGTGGGCGACAGTCTATCTGAGTATCTTCTGTATTGGAACAATGGTCGGCATGGGCATGATCACGACCGCAATCGGGATGCCGTTTATGCTCGCGTCTCGACGAATGACGCGAGTTCACCAATTGTTAGTGATGGGCTCAGGATTCCTGAGCATCGGATTCGGCCTCTTCCTCGCCTGGCAGATTGGGATCAACGATCATTTGTTCGGCGTAACTCCCATTTGGGTTCCTCATTGAGAGTGGGGGTGTTGTAGGTCGATTGTCGATGTGATCATTTTACCATCACGACGTTTTCAGATAGTCGCGGGTAGCACTGGTGCTCTGCTGCGATCATAAATCAGCGATGGCGAGGGTGATTAGAACGGGCAAAAGGCTCTACCGTTGGGAGGGCAAGTTTCGTTCGCTGCGCTCTTCGGAAGCCCTGCTGCTGTACGCGAGTTTCGCGGCTCCATCTGGTTCCGCGCTATGGCACAGCCATCCCGGAAACCACATTCCACACGTCCATATTTATAGCCGCACCCAGGATGCTGGCAACGAGCAGGCGCAGAATCACCGCGCGAAGCCACATCATCACGACCAGCTCGATGCCGAACACCATCATCACCGGCATCATCACGGTGAACCGGCACATGGCCACGACGAGGGCCATTGGCACGTCGTAATTCCCGCCGGACTTCTTCGGATCTCGCACGCGCTCTTGGTTTTTGCAGTATCCGTCATCTGGGAGGATGGCGGCGATCTGTCGGCCCCGAGTAACGGATGCAGCTTTACCCATTCTGCGCGCGCACCGCCTCTCCAAGCATCACCGTCCTAGAAATTCTCTAGTCCTGACCCTGCCGGGATCGGAAACGTTCTCCGCCCCCACTGGAGACGTGTAAGTTTGGCCGCTCTCGGAGGAGCTCTGTGGATGAAGGCAGGAGTTTGTCTTGAGCTGGGTACTCTCGCGAATCGCGGTCTCCATCGCGGTGCGACTATCGCGTTGTAATCGTCCGACCGGCAAAAGCACTTTCCCAGTAGTGCTTCCCTTCAGCGCAACGCGTCGCGGTCGTCTTTGGATGATGTTGAGCTGCCTGCTGTTGTCGATGGCGCTGCCGCTTGAAGCGGCGTTTGCCGCTCAGAAGCAGAGAGTGTCGTTCATAGTTGAAGGATCGATCAAGGACATGCTGGGTCGCCCGATTTCCGGTGCGGCGGTGTCGTTGGAATCGCAGGGAGGGCGCCGCCGCGAGCAGACCACCTCAAACGACCAGGGAGAGTTTCGACTGGACGCCGGCGAGGCCGGCTCCTACACGCTGAAAGCGCGAAGGCAGGGCTTTAAGCCAGCCATCAAGGTCATTCAATTGGGATCAAATCGGCCCTCGCACAAGCCCCTGGAGCTGGTACTCGAGTCCGAAAGCGCACTCAGCCTCCCCGTGAGCGCAAGCCGCATATCCCCGCAGAACGGGCTATCCAGGACCGGAACCAATAAGTACACGATGACCGCAAAGGAGATAAACAATCTCCCGCTCGGTGAGGCAACGCCGCTCAATCAGGTGATGCTGCAGATGCCCGGTGTAACACTCGATCAGAATCAGGAGATTCATATTCGTGGCGAGCACATGGGCATCCAGTATCAGATGAACGGGATCTTGCTGCCGCTCGACATGAACAACGACCCCACCTTCACCCAGCTCCTTAACTCCTACTTCGTCAAAAGTGTGAGCCTGGTCGACGGCATACTGCCCGCCCAGTACGGCTACCGTACCTCCGGCGTGATCGACATCCACACCAAGGAAGGCTGCGATGGCAATCACAACGATTTCACCGTCGGAGGCGGCCAGCGCGCCACCACTCAGGCAAGTTTTCAGCTAAGTGGTTGTGACGGAGGATTCAGCTACTACCTGAACGGGATGTTCCTGCAGTCCAATCTGGGCTTTAGTTCTGCAGTTCCTGCGCCGGACCCGATACACGACGAGGTTACCCAGGGACAGGGTTTTGCCTATCTGACCTACGCACTGAATTCGGGTGCCAAGCTCAGTCTGATCTCGGGAATGACGCTGGCCTTCAATCAGTTTCCTAACGTGCCAAACGAACCGCCGCTGTACCAGCTCGATGACATCAATCCTGCCTCGTATCCATCGAGCGCAATCAACTCAGGTCTTAACCAGCAAGATTACTATGGAGTGCTGGCGATCAACGGGTCGCTCAGTCCTCACGTCGATTATCAGCTCGCCTACAGCGTTCATTACAATAGCGAGACCTTCTATCCGGACCCGATAGGTGATCTCATCTACCAGGGCGTTTCCTCGCACGTTTTCACCAGCGACCTGGCGAACACGCTCCAGGGGGATCTCACGTGGCGGCTTGGTTCGGCGCATGTGCTCCGCGGAGGGTTTTACTTCGGGGAGTATGGGGTCGAGTCCGACCAGACCTCCCAAGTCTTCCCGATTGTGATGGGTCAGCCGACCACCTCTCCAATCTCACTGACCGCAAACTTGAACAAGATCAACCTCGTGTTCGGCATTTACCTCGAAGATACGTGGCAGATTAACGAGAAGCTCAGTGTCAATTTCGGCTCGCGTTGGGATCGAGTGAGCGGTTTCACGGATGCGAGCCAGTTCAGCCCGACCATCAACTTTCTCTACAAGCCGCGCTCGGACACAGCGATCCATGCCGGGTTCGCACGCAACTTCCAGCTGCCCAACTTCCAGAACATCCCTTCGGGTATCACCAAGCTCTTCGCCGGAACCACGGGCGCGCTGAACACGAGCTCGGGCGGTAATACTTCGCCATTCGCCGAAACGGACTACACGTGGGACGTAGGATTCAATCACCAGTTGGCACCGCATCTGGTCTTCGCACAGGACAATTACTTCAGGATCGACCGCCACTACCTGGATGAAGGACAGTTCGGTTTTGTGCCTATTGAGGCACCCTTGAACTACGTGCGCGGCTACGGAGCAGGAACTGAGAACTCGGTCACATATAACCTCAAAAACTTCTCGGCACGCGCCAACGTGTTTGTGGCGAGAGAGGAAGACATCGGCGTCGCATCGGGCCAGTATAATTTCCCGCCCGACGAGCTGTTATACATCGACCGCCACTACATCGTGCTGGACCACACTCCGCTCGTGGGTGCGTCCGGCGGGGCTGCTTATCGCTGGCGTGAATACCAGTTCACCGTTGATGGGCTATTCAGCAGTGGGCTGCGGGGAGGTTTCGCCAACCAGACCCAACTCCCCAAGGTCTGGCAGTTCAACCTGAGCGGCGCCAAGGACTTTGTGGTTCCAGGATTTGGCAAATTCACAAACCGGGTCACGCTGCTGAACATCTTTGATCGTACCAATCTGATTCGCCCTTCCAATGGGATCGGGGTGTTTCAGGCTGCATATGGCCCGCGGATAACGGTGTACAACGCCTTAACCATACCCCTGCCACAGCTTTGAGGAGTCAATCCAGTGGGCGGAAACAGACTGAACAGACGTTCGGTTGGACGACACCTAGCTCGCAATATCGGGTGGACAGGTTCGCCGAACTGCGGATCTCTCGCCGCCTGGCCCCCCAACCCAGCTAAGAGGCTGTCATTCAACACACCGTCCCGTTGGAAATTCGCGACCACGTCAAAGACGGGTTCGTACGTTCTGCGCATCCCAGAGCGGGTTGGCAAGGCACATCTGTGGCCGATCAGTTTGCCTGTTCCCCTATTCATGTGTCGTCGATCTGCGCGCGACCGCCAGCGCGAGTAGAGCCGAAAGCCTTGGCGGTGCCCCATTGAACCACGGTTGTCGCCTTTGCCAGTACCCTGGTCCGGAGGCAACGCAGCCAGACCCGTTAGAGGCAGACTCGCGGTGACCGGACTCGTGCTTCACTTTGGGCAGATCACACAGAGCCTGGTCGTTCCATCTGGTCAGGCCAAGACGGCGGACGTCAGTGCGGCTGATGCGAGCCGCTCACTGAGCAACCATTGTCAGATTTTCACCCGACTGATGCAGCTCGTTATGTTGACTTTCTCGACACGGTTTTCAGCCCGATAGGCGCCAAATAGGCACCATCGAGGAGTTGCAGGAGCCGGCTGAGGAAAAAACCCTTGACATTGGAGCCACCCGTCGGATTCGAACCGACGACCTGCTGATTACGAACGGCTGGTCTCGTACAACTTAGTTCCAATTTCCTCGTAACTTCTTAGAATCGCGTGACTTTCTCGGTTTTGCACTGCTGATTAAAAATCATTGGTGCAACGTTGAGACTTAGTGCGGCACCCGTTCTGTAAACGAATCTCATCGAAGAGCGCTGGCCGCGCTCTAATGCGCATGCCATCGATCCAGCATACTGATACTTGTATAGTTGGTGTATAATCAGAGGGGATGCTGAAGGCGTTGCTGTGGCTGGGATCGTCACGAGACGATGTCCGGGATTTTCCGCCGGATGCGAGAAGACGAGCCGGTTACGAACTCTATCTGGTCCAATCCGGACTTGACCCGTCCGACTGGAAGCCGATGTCCTCGGTGGGCGCCGGAGTTCGCGAAATCAGAGTCCGTAGCGGCCGAGAGCATCGGGTCTTATACGTGGCGAAATTTGAGGAGGGCATCTACGTGCTTCACGCATTCGAGAAGAAGACTCAAAGGACGTCAAAAGTTGACCTCGAACGGGCGCGCCAACGCTTCCGGGAGATTCTGAAAAATCGGCGCGGGGGAAACAAGAGTTCAGGAGCAGGTTTATGAAGATCGAGCGCTCGTCCGGGAATGTGTTCCGAGACCTTGGCTTCGGTCCCAAAGAGACCGAGAGCCTCCGACTACGCGCCGAATTGATGGTTGAGTTGAAGAGGCTTATCCAGGCGCGCAAATTGACGCAGAGTTCGGCCGCCAAGCTTTTTGGAGTTACTCAGCCGCGTGTGAGTGACCTGGTACGGGGGAGAATCGATCTGTTCAGTATCGAGGCGCTCGTCAATATGTTGGCGAGGGCCGGCAGAAGAGTTGAACTCAAATTCTCACCGGCTGGAAAGAATCGCCAGGCTGCTTAGCAGTCAGGCATCCCAACAGAACGGGCGGAGAATTCGACCGAAAGAAAGAATAATCGAAGTCTATCGAATGAGAGGATTCGGACGAGTATTCAAGCGCGGCTCCATTTACTGGATCGCCTACAACCATCGGGGCCGGGAGCATCGCGAGAGCGCGAAGACCGAGAATGAGAGCGCCGCGCGAAAGTTTCTGAAAAAACGCATCGGCGAAGTCGCTAGCGGGAAATTCATCGGCCCCAGCGAGGAGCGCCTCAGCTTTGAAGACATGGCTGATGCGCTCGTCACGGACTACGAGATCAACAAGCTCCGGTCTTTGCGCTCGTTAAAGCTCTCGGTCAGGCACCTCCGAGGCGACTTCGCACTTGACCGCGCCGTCGACGTCACGACCGACAGGATCAAGAAATACATCACGAGCCGCCAGCGCGACGGTGCGGCGAACGCGAGCATCAACCGCGAACTCTCGGCGCTCAAGCGAATGTTCAAGCTTGCCGTCGAATCCGGCCGGCTTCGCTTCGCTCCCCACGTCCCGATGCTGGAAGAGAACAATGCTCGCCAGGGCTTCGTCGATCATAGTCTCTTCCTCATACTGCTCGAGCATCTGCCCGCTTACCTGAAAGATCCGATAACGTTTCTCTATCTATCGGGTTGGCGGCTGGGCGAAATGAGAGAACTGGAGTGGCGAGACGTGGAGCTCGCCGGCAAGGTCGTTCGCCTGCGACCTGAAATCAGCAAGAACAAGGACGGTCGTGTGCTTCCGCTCTCCGGCGAGCTGCTCGAGATCATCGAGCGAGCAAAAACCCAACGCCGCCTCGACTGTTCCTATGTCTTCCATCTCGGCGGCGAGCAGGTCGGCGATTTCAAACGATTCGTGGGCAACGGCGTGCAGGAAGGCGGGCGTCGGAAAAGTGCTCGTTCACGATCTCCGCCGAACTGCGGTGCGCAACATGGTGCGAGCGGGAATACCCGATCGGATCGTGATGGCACTCTCTGGACACAAAACTCGGAGCGTGTTCGACCGCTACAATATTGTCAGCGAGTCGGATCTTGCGCAGGCTACTCAGCGCCTCCAGGCCCATCTCAGTACCTATAAGTCCCCTACCAAGGTCACTCCTATTGGAGGTAATAAAAGAGCCGATCGATAGAGGTGTTAATTTCTTCTGAGCTTTTCTCCGTCTCCGAAATCGAACGATCGTCTAAGTAGACGGCACGCAAATTCGTCGCGCTCATCAGTAGTCAAGATGGCGCATTCAGCAATGCGCCATACATTCCGTGCGGCGCTTGCTGAAGCCATAGGCCCTTCGAGAATCGTATGCGGGGCGTTCAGGTTGGTTTTTGATTCGAAGGAAGTTCTAGCGTCCGATCCGATCGAGAATCGTCGAAATTGTCTCGCGCAACGTACCAGCCGGCTCGCTCGTCATTGCGCGGCTACGCCAGGCGACATAGCCATCAGGACGGACCAGCACGGCGCCGGACGGATCAAGATCGTAAGCAGACATGAATGCTTCATCGTCGATCGTTTCTGTCTTGAGTGGAAGTAAATGGTCATTGGCCAGTTCGCGGGCGGCCTCGCCCCAGATACTGCCATCACCAGCGGTCAGCAATACAAAGCCGTTGCCGACGATATCGATGGTCGAAATCTGCGCTCCGGCGCGCTGGAAGAACACGTGAGGCGCGCGGGCTCCAGGTCGCGCCGACGGCACGTAATCGGTGACAGGGTCGGCCACGTGCGGTGCCTTGGTGCCATCGGGCACGATGGCGCGTGAGGTGTACGTCGCGCCAAATATCATCCCTTGCTCATTGAGATATTCCGGTCTGGCGCCAGCATTTTTCTTGGTCTGTTCGAGTCGGCCCATGGACGTCGCGTTGATCAGGCTCTGCTCGGTGATCGCGCGGGCTACCGGCTGGCGTTCGTCATGGTAGGTATCGAGGAGCGAAGGCGCGGCCAAGCCCTTCAACACGGCTGCGACCTTCCAGACGAGGTTGTGTACATCCTGCACCCCCATATTCATGCCGAAGCCACCAGTCGGCGGCATCTCGTGTGCTGCATCGCCGGCAAGGAAGATACGCCCATATCGGTACTGTTCAGTGACATGGGCCGATGCCGTCCACGGCGCGATACCGAGAATCTTGACAGCGAGGTCAGGCACGCCGGCAGCTTGCTTGATGATATCCGTGGCCCGCTCGGGCGTCATGTTCTCCGCCGAATGGCCAAAAGCTCCCATGGCACTGATCAGGAATGCCCAGCGATCGCGCGCATTGATAATAAGGAAACTCCCTCTGATGCGGTCATTCTCGATAATATAGAGGGCGGCGGGCCGCTGGGCAGAACTGCCGCGATATTCCTCACTGGCAGCAAGGAGCCGATCGCTCCCTGCAGCGGCGTGCTGGTCGAGGTCGAGGAATGGCAACCGCCCCGCGAATGCTAACACAGCGGGGTTGTGGCGCCGAACGTGAAGGAGCGATCGCGCCGGGCCGACACCCGACGCGACCGCAGTTTAACAACGCGCCGAACACCGCGTGTCCCGCGTGCGGCGTGGCCACCTCGTGGTGGAATGAACGCATGGAACAAGACCGCGAAGTCCGGGTTGGCATACATTTCCATCGCGTTGAAGGTGAAGTCGGAACCCGCCGACGCGAGCCCCACCACCAAGCGCGAGGACCGCAGATGAGCTTGACGCAAAAGTTCGCATCAGACGAGCCGATCTCACAGCCTGACCGGGGCGAGGCGGGCGAGTCCGAGCTGCTCGCGCTCAAGGCCCGCGTCGATGAGGACAACGAGCTTTATTTGCCAAGGTCAACAAAACGCCACTATCGGCCCACCCGCGACGCAGTCACGGCACGCCGTGCAGCGCTGTTCGACATCGTCGAAGGCAGCAGACCCGCGACCGTCCGCCAAACTTTCTATCAGGCCACCGTGCAGGGCCTGGTGGCGAAGAGCGAGCAAGGGTACGCGGTGATTAAAAACGATCTCACCATCATGCGGCGCGCACACCAACTGCCTTACGACTGGCTGGCCGACAACACCCGCTGGCAGCGACGCCCTAACACGTTCCGCGACATCGCGTCGGCGCTGCAAGACACCGCGGCGTTTTATCGCAAGAGCCTGTGGGACGACGCCGACTCCTATGTCGAAATCTGGCTCGAGAAAGACGCGCTATCCGGCGTCGTATACCCAATCACCGAGCTGAATGATGTCGCGTTGATGGTGGCTCGCGGCTATTCGAGTCTCAGCTTTCTCTACAGCGCCGCAGAGTATATCGGCAGCCTCGAAGTGCCCGCCTATATTTACCATCTGGGTGATTACGACCCGAGCGGTGTCAATGCCGGCGAGAAAATCGAACAGACCTTGCGCGAGACGGCGCCGGACGCCAAGATTCATTTCCAGCGCCTCGCGGTAACTCCGCAACAGATCCGGCGCTGGAATCTGCCGACCCGCCCCACCAAGACCACCGACTCGCGCGCGAAGAAATTCAAGTCCAAAGTCTCGGTGGAACTCGACGCAATCCCGCCCAATCAACTCCGCGAACTCGTCGCCAAGGCGATCGAAAGACATCTGCCACGTGCGCAGTTCGAGGTGTTGCGAGCCGCCGAAGAAAGCGAACGCGAGATCCTTCAGAACCTAGTCAACGGACTGACCCAAGATGGTGATGAGTGACGCGCGCGGCGGCTGGGTGAAGCGGACGCGGGGGGTGCGTGATGTTCACGCCGCGTTACACGCACCGATGTTTTTTTGGACCCGCATATACACCCGCGCCGCGGGGCGCCGGATGCCACGCATCATCCGCTGGTGCGGCGCGGAGCGAAAGCCGGGAGTCTCACAAATGATGAATGAGCTGCTGCCCTGCCTGGTTTGCACGGCGGATTAATTTTCTGGCGCGCGCGCGACGGCGTGATTCACTGTTCGACTTGCGCGCCGGCACCAGTCGCCCCCACCGCAACCGCCGCATCCACCGTGCACCGAGTACCACGAACGCGAGGTGGTGAGCAGCTGCATATGCGGCACCGAGTTGTGCCCCGATTGTCTGGCGCGGTATTCGACAAAAACGATTTCAATGTTTGTCCGATGATGCGCAGCCTCGTCGCCTACCTGTCGACCCAGGACCGGAGGACCAACTGACTGCGTAATGCCGGAGGTAAGTTCCCCTCATGTCCCAGAATGCTAAGCGGATGTCCCGCAATGGTAAATCAGTCGGGAGTCCGGCCACGTCTAGATAGCAGGATCAACAAAGAGCGACCAATGCGGGATACCGACAGCGGAGCGTAAAAAAACGGTATGAAAATACGCCACATCCCCAAGCCCGAGACCCTCGGCTATCGCGGCAACTGCCACAACCGTGACCGCATCGAAATCCGGTTCACCCATCGCCCCCTCATCCGCCTACGCGACCGATGCGGAAGACTTTCTTCTCGACGACCTCACTCGGCGGTCAAAATTAACGGACCTATAAACCGCACCGGACGACAATAATTGATTCGGCACCAACCCAATTCCCAAGGGGGCAGCCTTACCACGAAAAACTAATGAAACCCCTGCGCGACCGCAGGGGGCCGCGCGTTCGTCGGCGCCCTCGAAGACGAGAGGGAACGCGCTCTCGAAGAGGGGAGAAGGTCCGCCAAGGAACCTTAGGCAGGAGGCCAAGGAAAAATGAACCAAGACACTTACAAGGACATCGTGGGACAGCAGGGCCGCTGGACCGTATCGGTCACGTGGTCCGACGGACGGGTCGAGGAACTGCCGACGATCCATGCCGACTTCATCGACTGGAAGGCGCGCGAGTATCGGCGGCGGGTGGACGATCCCCGCGGCGACCAACGGCTGTACGTGGCGAAGAACCGCGCGTGGGAAGAGGCGATCAGGCGGACCAAGAGGGTAGTCGTGACGCGGGACAGGTGGGAGGCCGACGGGAGCGTGGTCCGCGAGGGGTATGTCGGAATCTGGGACATCGACTCCCTGATGATCGACGAGGAAGGCAACAGGTTTCGCCTCGCGGGCGAGCGGTACCTGCCGAGCCAAAGCTATTATCGGAGATAAGGGGAAGGGGAAGGGACTACTCGGGCAACCGCGGAGGCTGAGACGACGATGAACTGGATCACCATGTTCGCCTGGTTGTTCTGGGCGCTCGACCGCTACCTGCGCGAGCGCGACCGGAGGAGGGCATAAAAAAATGAAGGCGCAAAGTAAACGATTCTGGAAAACGGCCGCACTACTGGGGGTCGGCTGGTACCTGATGCAACCCATCAGCACCGATCGATATTGGGCTCTCTCAGATTGGCAACGAGTGCAAGCCTTCGATACTGCCAGTCAGTGCCAGGCCGGAAAGCAAGAGGACATTGATAAGACCATACAGCTCAGCGTCAAGGAGATGCTTGCTGGGGTGCCGCGGGACGAGATTACGAGGGAAATGAGTATCGCACAAAGCGGTAGATGCGTTGCTACGGATGACCCGGCCCTGAGGTCGCAATGATGACGCCGCACTACCCACTCGCAGACTTGGCGGACCTGGCGCGCGCCCCCGTTCTTCGGCTGGCTCATCTGGCAGCTCGTGAAAGAGCATCGCAAGCGACGATAACACCCCCGCCCGGAGGGCCAAATCCCGGCAAGGAGAAACCGACCGTAATGAAGTTCATCGCACTATCAACCGCCGCCCTGCTCGTGGCTCTGGGAGCCACGGCGGCGCAGGCACAGGCAACCCGCATGCTGCCCAACGGCAGCGGAGGGTACAACATCTACGAGCCCGGCCAAGCAGGGGCAACCAAGGTTCTGCCCAACGGCAGCGGAGGGTACTACATCTACGAGCCCGGCCAAGCGGGGGCGACCCGCATGCTGCCCAACGGCAGCGGAGGGTACAACGTCTACGAGCCGCCCACCGCGCCGCCGAGCTACGACGAGTCCTCACCCAGCTACGAAGGCGACGAGGGCGAGAGCGAGGAGTAGGCATTGCAGGCATCTGGCGGCAGGCCCGGGCCTGACGATCACGCGGGGGAGAATCCGCCTGAAGGCTCCCTGTCCAGCCCCCACCTGCCACGGCAATCGTATAATGCACCTGATCACGCCCCCAGTTCATCGAGCAGCGCCTTGGCGTCTTTCAGGTCGGCGGTGTCGAAGCCCTCGGTGAACCAGTTGTAGATTTCGGCGAGCATCGCGCACCCACGCCCCGGCGTGCCGCGAAGAGCAAAGAACCGCTAGTCGCAGCTTGACTTTTTTAAGAGGGGCCTTTGGCACTCCTACCGAGGTGCCCCATGCCACTATACCTGATCGAACGGAACTTCGCGGAGCAGCTGAGCGTAACTCCGGATGCGGCCGCCGCGGTAAAACACGTCAACGCCGATGCCGGTATCCAATGGCTGTTCTCTTTTCTGAGCGCAGATAAGAAAAAGACCTACTGCCTGTACGAAGCTCCAAACCCGAGGCGATCAAGGAAGCTGCGCGAAACTAGGCCTACCGGCGGATGTGATAGTTGAACTGGGCGATCAGCGGATCGATCCAGCAGTGCCAGAGCTGATAGCCCGATCCGCCGAGCATGAGAGATCACGGGTGCCACGACCCGCAGCAGGCTAATTCCCGTCCCGAGGCACCAGCGTCATCTTCTCGTTCAGCCGCTCCTCGAGCGCCCTCATGCCCAGTTCGCTAGCCGTAAGCAAGGCGGAATGAAATAGCTCGGTGGCTCTGGCGCGATCGCTCGACCTGCCAGCCAGGAGCAGCATCGTTGCATACTGATATTGCGTGTGCGCCAGCCACGGACGTGCGCCCAGTCGGGCATTCATCGCGATCGCATCTTCAAAGTGCGGCTCGGCTTCATGCCAGCGTTCCAGAGTCGTGGCTAGCGCGCCCAGGTAGCGTGAAAGGGCGCCGTAGCAGGCCGCCGCATTGCTGATGACGGCGTTGCGCCCAGCATAGGGCAGCAGGAGCTGGTACAACGTCGCTGCGCGGGCCCGATCCTCCAGGAAGGTGCAAACATCGGTGAGATACAGCATGGATGCCATCCACAACCCATCGCGTGGGAGGTCGGCGAAATCGTGCTGCGCGAGGTGCTCGAATTGCTCTTGTGCCTCTGGCCTGCGCCCGAGTTCGCCGTACATCAGCGCCAGGCCGGGACGCCAGGCAGCAGCCGCGGTGTTTTGCTGGACAAAGTATCGCACGACGGGCTCCAGTTCTTTGAGGCGTCCTTGCTCCCGCCGCAGGGAAAGCATTTGCATTGCGAAAAAGCCTGCGGCGTTTTCCGTTTGCAGGCGTTGGCCGATGGCCGAGGCTTCCTGTGTCAGGCCCTCGCTTTCGGTAAAATTTCCCCGCATCAAGGCGCGCATGGCCCGAAATCCGATGGTCATGATGATTCCCAGGGGTTCCTGTGTCCGTTCATGCCAGCGGCCAAACGCGTCTATCGCCGCGTC
>JAFAHS010000282.1 GCA_019237115.1 Deltaproteobacteria bacterium | reverse complement strand
TCGATACCATCCAGGTGGAGAGTTCGGGAACTGAGCGTTCGGCAGCGCCTCGATACTGCTTCCTGAATACGAGGTTTGGTCGCTGCCGCTCACGCCAAATGTTCCCCCGTTGGCGATGGTTCCATTCCCGAGGTCTATATCAACCGCAATACCGCTATTGGCCTCATTATTGACGAAGCTCGAGCCTCCAGTTCCGCACTGGAGTTGTGCATATCTTTGAGTTCCCTGCTCAAAGAATGCAGAACACGTCACGGTCGCATAGTAAGGACCGGCTGTCCCGATTAAGCCGGGTCCGCCCAACCCGAAGGGATGATTGGTCAGGTGATTGCCGTAAGTGCTGTTGTCAGCTAGCTGCGCTGCCGTAACAGTACCGTCCGGCGCGGCAATTACGTTGGTCGTTAACGCAGAGTTGCACTGAATCCCGTTCCCGCACTCGGTGGTGTTGCCCCCTCCGCTACTCCAGTTGGCAAAGTTATTGGAATCAAGCTGGAGATTCGGAATGCTGGCGGTATAAAGATAGGAGGTCGAGATCGGATTGTTCTCCAGGTCGATACCCCACGCAGCAATAGTCCCACCGGTCCCTGAGTACGATATCTCACCCAATGAGTTTTCGGTTAGTGGAACGCACGAGAGATTATGTGGATCAGGGATTACCCCACTGATCGAGACGCGGTATATCCCGTTTGAATATGCGGTGATGTTACTTCCCAAATAGGTTGAACCCGAACCCAAAGGTCCAGCGTTGGCCAAGGTTCCTGCCTGGAGATTGACATCGACCGCGACGCCGGCGCCGCTCGCATTCTCGTACAACTGGACCTGTGCAAAGCTTAAGCTACCCGCGCGTAGAAACATCGAACAGCTCTCCACTTGTGGCCCGCCCACCGGCCAGGCGTAAAAAGGAATGTTCGGATTGATGCCTACAGGGAATGCCCCATTTATGTAATGAGCTTGATGGGGGCCATTGACTGAATCGTCGACCACGGTCGCAATGCTATTGGTACCGTCGGGCGCCAAACCCGAATTGAACATCAAGGAAGCAGCGGACCCATACCATCGATCAATCCCGCTGGTAAAGATGTTGAAATTTGAGTCCAGCTGTTGATTGACACTTCCCTGTTCAATGAGCAGCCCTTTGAGCACACCTGAGCTGGGATTGTAGTCGAAGCGCGGAGCATCTATCGCAGCCGTTTGAATCAAGCCATTCTGCCCGACAAACGTAGCAGATGACGCACGCGAGAAAGCGATTCGCGGATCCAGCACATTCCCCATCCTGATGAAGTTTTCATCGAGTGCAGGGCCCCACCGAAAAACTCTACTGGCGGTGTTCGCCGGGAAGACGTTTTGGAACGCCGCGATAGCCGGCGGAGCGCTCGCAGCATTGGGAGCAGAACAAAAGAACAGCGCTATCGCCGCGACCAACACGACTCGCCAGACCGCGCGGGGAAGTATCGGCAGGCGGCGCGACCAAGTCGGATACGGTTGCAGAAACGTCACAACCGGAAAGCCATTGCTCTCCGCATCGATTTGACAGTCAAGCACAAGCGTACCACCCCTTTTCGGCACGACCAGCTGCGCAGGGAAGCTGCCAAATAGCTTCTAGTTATCTTGAACAACTGAGAGGTTGAATTGCAAGTTAAGTGTTCTTGACATCCGCTCTCACGGAAGGGCCGCCAAGGGTCTTGCCCGACTTTGGCCCTTCTGACCCGCGCCGCGCCCGCGGCGATTTTTAGAGAATTGGCAGCGGCAGGTTCGGTCGGCACTGACTGTCCGGCTCACTGGCAGGCAGCCACCGCGCCACCCCAGCCGCTAAAGCCGGCATTGTAAACCCGTATATCGCGCCTGACCTCGTTATCGATCGCGATGAACGGGATCGGATCGCCATTGCCGATGGGCGCGGGGTTCAACGCGATCGGCGGGTCAGCGCGCAGCGTCTTGAAGTAATGGTATTTCAAAATCAGCCGCCCCGGTTCCGCGGCTCTGATCCGAATGCAATCCGGGTCCGCACTAACTGAACCTGCCTTGCCTGCCATCAGAAAGGTGTGATTGCCGGGCACCCCGTAGAGCATATATGGGTCGCTTCTTTGCAGCGGCACCAGCCCATCAACTCGGTCGAGATATTCCTTGGCCTCCGCCGACCAGGCGATCAGAGCGCCGACATTGTAGGTTTCGAGTTCGCGGCGAAACTGAGCCGGGCTCAAGCTGGGCAGCGACTTGCCGAACCCGACTCCGTTGCCCAGGTCGGTAAAGCTGAACGCGGTGAAACCTTCGCTGGGCGATGCGCCGATAAGTTCCCGATTGCTTTCGATCGCCCACAGCATCCCGATATCGCCGTTGAAATAGGGTGCCACCACCCCGCCATTCTCATCGACCATCCATCCCGACTCCATCACCATTCGGGAGTCGTGCTCCGACGCCTCCATCCATTGCCAGATTTCTTGGGCCTGATCGGGAAGCTTAGTTGTGATAGGTCCATGCGCCGATGTCTCCAGCCACAACGATGCGAACGAGACCAGGGCGAAGAACACCACCACGGCGACCGCTAGTGATTTGCTGAGCTGGCGAAGCGGGGTCCGAATTTGTCCGAGCCAATTCCACCCGTCGCGGATGCCATAGGCGGCCAGGGGTGCGGCGAACGAGAAGAAGGGTACCTCGAATCGTCCCGGCTCCAGGTTCGCGAGGGTCTTAAGCTCCGATCCAAAATAAGCCAGCGCACCAAAACCCAGAATCGCGGCGAGCCACGCACCAAGGAAAGCTTTGCGCAACGGCGCGCGCACCCCGCCATACGCTGCGGCTGCGGCCACTGCTATGGGCGGAAACGGCAAACGCCAGCGGAAAAGTGCCGCCAGGCTCCCGCTCATTGTTCCGGCGGTTTTCCACCAATTGGCGAAGTGAACGCCGAGACCCCAGGTCATCAGTAGCGGCCATAGCCAGCCAAGCGACATCGCGAATGCGGTCGCTAGGGTGGCCGCCAGTGACAACAGACCCTTGCGGGTTCGGCACTCCGCAAGGCACCCAATCGAGGCCGGAATCAGCAAAAGTGCGGTCAGGGGATGGAGATAGGTCAGCAGCCCGCCGCCTATCGCAGCCGCTACCCGATGCGCCGGACCCCTATCAAGCGAATGGTAGAGTAGCGCGCTCCATGCCGCGCAAAGGAAAGAGACGGCGAAGAACGGGAACATTCCAGCCCGAATCATCATCAGCCCCGGGTAATTGAACGTCCCAAACACGCCGAGCGCCGCCGAAATCGTCGCGACGGTCCAATCGAAGCCCAGCCAGACCGCAGCCGAAGCGGCCGCCGCGGGAATGCATACCAGGATTCCGACCACGAACATTTTGTAGAGGACGGCAGCCCGGCCCACCCATCGGACGGTTGAAAAACCGCTGCACAACCAGAACCACAGCGCTACCGCGTCGCCCATTGGTTCGGTTCGCGTGCCGGCCGGATAGCCCGCCATCAAGAACGGGCTGTAGCTCCACAGCCTGAGATGGCGCGCCATCGCCCTGGAGCTCAACAAGCTGCGCGCAAAATGGAGGGCGTAGCTGTTGGTATAAAATGGGTGGCGGTCGGTCCAGGAACCGATCGGAAAGTAGCGGGTCAGCCCGGCGAGTTGGAGCACACTGAGCGCTGCAATCATTGCGATTGCGACCGCGCGGGACGCAAGCTCGTAGCGTAAGAATTCCTCCCCCGTCGTCGACGGCGAGTTCACGGTTCGAGGCCAGGCAGCGTTTGTTTCGGAAGGCATCGGCGGCGATTCAAGCTAACCTCTAACTCATGATCGGGAAAAGAAGGGCACCAACCATCGGTCCCTGGACCGAGCGGTCCTCCTGCGCTGGCTGTCCTAAAGGGGCCTGTTTGACTCGCACTCAACCGCTCTCCTATTCGGCGTGGGGTTGGGGGGCGTGACGGCGCTTCCACAATGCCACAAGAGTTTGCTTTTATCTGATAGATCAGGTGAAGGGATTTGCCGTTCGATGCGTTCGGTAAGGGGAGAGTAAGCCTAATTCATGCTTCCGAAGAACCTGCTGGTCGCCAATCGTGGCGAAATTGCGATTCGCGTCATGCGCGCCGCCGCAGAACTGGGCATACCAACGGTCGCGGTTTATTCAGAGGATGACGCACAATCACTGCACACGCGAAAGGCCGATGATGTGCGCGCGCTGCGCGGCAAAGGTGCCGCCGCTTACCTCGATGTCGAGCAGCTAATCGCGGTCGCCCAGGCCGCCAAATGCGACGCTATCCATCCCGGCTACGGATTTCTGAGCGAAAATGCCGCCTTCGCACGTCGCTGTGGCGAAGAGGGAATCAGCTTCGTCGGTCCACGCCCCGAAGTCCTCGATCTGTTTGGCGACAAAGTCCGCGCACGTGCCCTCGCCCACCAGGCTGGCATTCCGTTGCTGCGCGGCACCGCGGGCGCGACCACCCTTGGCGAGGCCAAGAACTTTTTCGGATCACTCGGCCCGGACGCGTCGATCATGATCAAGGCCGTTGCCGGCGGCGGGGGCCGGGGCATCCGCGCCGTTCATCGCGCCGAAGATATCGACGAGGCCTTCAAACGCTGTCAATCCGAGGCGCGCGCGGCCTTCGGCATTGGCGACGTCTACGTCGAGCAGTTGATGCCGCGCGCGCGCCATATCGAGGTCCAGATTCTGGGTGACAACACGGCTCACGTCAGCCACCTCTGGGAGCGCGAATGCAGTGTGCAGCGTCAGAACCAGAAGATCGTCGAAATTGCGCCCAGCCCGAGCCTCGCTCCAATGCTGCGCGATGAAATCATCTCGGCGGCGCTAAAGCTCGCCAAGGAAGCACGCTACAACAATCTCGGTACCTTCGAGTTTCTGGTCGATGCGACCGTCGACGGCGGGGGGTCCTTCGCGTTTATCGAAGCCAACGCGCGCCTGCAGGTGGAGCACACGGTAACCGAGCAAGTGACTGGCGTCGACCTTGTGCAAACGCAGCTTAAGCTTGCGGCGGGAAAATCTTTGGCGCAGCTCGGCCTGGAGCAGAAAAACCTCCCCAAGCCGCGTGGATTCGCGATTCAGACACGCATCAACATGGAATCGATGCGCCCCGACGGGACCGCCAAGCCCTCCGGCGGAACGCTCACCGCATTCGAGCCACCTTCCGGTCCCGGCCTTCGCGTCGATACCTTCGCCTATGTCGGCTATACGACCAATCCGAGCTTCGATTCCTTGCTCGCAAAGCTCATCGCCCATTCACCATCACCGGATTTTTCCGATGCGGTGAAGCGAGCCTATCGAGCGCTTTGCGAGTTCAAGGTCGAAGGCATATCCACCAGCCTCGGCTTCCTGCAGAGCTTGCTCAGTCATCCTGATTTTACGGCGAACCGTCTGTACACGGGGTTCATCGACGATCACATCGCAGAACTGGACGGCAAGTCGGGCTCCGTTCATCGCCGCCTATTCTTCGAACGCAGCGCCGCTCCGCGGCTCGCGGGTGCCAGGATCGATACCCGAGATCCGCTCGCCGTGCTCCATCACGGTAAGTCGGGCGAAACCGCCGTAGTCGCCCAGGACGCTCCCCCTGCCGCCGCTCCACGCAGCGACCTCGCAGTCCCGGACGGGACGTTCGCGGTCGCGGCACCGATGCAGGGGACCATCGTTTCCATCGATGTTATGGAAGGCGATCTCGTGCACAGGGAGCAGCAGCTGTTCGTGATGGAAGCGATGAAGATGGAGCATGTGATTCGGGCCGAGGCCAGCGGTGCGGTGCGCCAGATTTTGGTCGCGGTCGGCGATGCTATCTTTGAGGGTCATCCGCTCGCATTCATCGAGGAGGCAGAGGTTCAAGTCTCCGCGGCGGCAGAGCAGAAGCAAATCGATCTCGATAACATCCGCCCCGACCTGTCAGAGGTGCACGAGCGGCATCTCCTCGGCATGGATGAGTCGCGGCCCGATGCGGTCGGGCGCCGGCGCAAGACCGGCCAGCGCACCGCTCGCGAGAACGTCACCGACCTCTGCGACCCCGGAACCTTCGTCGAATATGGCCCCATCGTTATCGCGGCCCAACGCCGGCGCCGCACCGTCGAAGACCTGGTCAAGAACACACCCGCCGACGGCATGCTCGCGGGCATCGGACGAGTCAACGGGGACCTGTTCGAAGACTCGCGCGCGCAATGCATCGTGATGTCTTACGACTACACGGTGCTCGCGGGAACCCAGGGTCAGCAGAACCATCGCAAGAAGGATCGAATGTTCGAGATCGCGATGAAATCGCGGCTCCCGGTGGTCTTCTTCACAGAAGGTGGAGGCGGCCGCCCCGGCGATACCGATGGCGTCGGCGTGGCCGGACTCGACTGCATGGCGTTTGCTTATTGGGGCCAGCTCAGCGGGCTGGTTCCCATGGTTGGAATCAACTCCGGTAGATGTTTCGCGGGTAATGCGGCCATCCTCGGATGCTGCGACGTGGTGATCGCGACGCGCAATTCCAATATCGGCATGGGCGGTCCCGCAATGATCGAGGGCGGAGGGCTCGGCATCTTCCGGCCCGAGGAAGTCGGCCCCGTCGAGGTGCAGGTGCCAAACGGGGTCATCGACCTTCCGGTCGAGAACGAGCGCGAAGCGGTTCAGGTCGCGCGCAAGTATCTCTCTTATTTCCAGGGATCGATCGAGGCCTGGAGCTGCGCCGACCAAAGACTACTGCGCGGACTCATTCCGGAGAATCGCCTTCGTATCTACGATGTGCGCAAAGTGATCGAGACGCTGGCCGACACCGGCTCGGTCCTAGAGATCAGGCGTCACTTCGGGCACGGAATGGTCACCGCGCTGGGCAGAATCGAGGGGCGGCCGCTCGGCGTAATCGCGAACAACCCGACCTATCTCGCGGGCGCGATCGAAAGCAACGGCGCCGACAAGGCGGCGCGCTTCATGCAACTCTGCGATGCCTACGACATCCCGATTCTGTTCCTGTGCGACACGCCCGGAATCATGGTCGGACCGGAAATTGAAAAAACCGGTTTGGTCCGTCACGCCTCGCGGATGTTCGTCGTCGGCGCAAGCCTCACGGTCCCGTTTTTCACCATCGTCCTGCGCAAGGGGTACGGACTCGGCGCCCAGGCTATGGCGGGCGGCAGCTTCAAGGCGCCGTTGTTCACGGTCGCGTGGCCGACCGGAGAATTCGGCGGCATGGGCCTCGAGGGCGCGGTCAAGCTTGGTTATCGCAAGGAGCTCGCCGCGGTCGACGATCCCGACCAGCGCAAGGCGTTGTTCGACGAGATGGTCGATCGAATGTACAAGCACGGCAAGGCGGTCAACACCGCCTCGACCTTCGAAATCGATGACGTCATAGATCCACTCGAGTCGCGCAAGTGGATCATGACCGCGCTGCAGTCAGCGCCGCCGCCCGCGCCCCGCAGCGGTAAAAAGCGACCCTGTATCGACACCTGGTAAGGTTGCGCGGGAGCCTTTCGACCAGGTTCTCTCTCAACCGCAGGGCGGAGCTTTGGTCGGGGTCCACTGGTCCTGCGCATCGGTGTATCAATTTGGAAGGCACATTCAAGGGTTGGTTGAAATCATGCGAATCAAAGGAATCGATCCCCAGCACGCACCGGACAACGTAAAAACAGCCTTCCAGAAAAGCGTCGAGTTGTTTGGCCGGGTTATCACGCCCAATCTGGTGATGGCACATCGTCCGGAGATTTTTCTGGCCTCCGGCCGGCTGAGTCAGGCGGTTGCCGCATCCACGGTGGTGGACGGCCGCCTGAAGACGCTCGCTTTCGTGCGCACCGCCCAGATGATCGGATGTCCCTTCTGAGTCGACATCAACTCTGCCGTAGGCAGAGACGCGGGCATTACCGACCAGCAGCTCGAAGCGCTGGCTGCTTTCGAAACGAGTCCGTGCTTCGATCGGCGCGAGAAAGCAGTATTGCGCTATGCCGAGGGAATGACCCGTACACCCGCGGAGGTTTCCGATGCGGTGTTCGCCGAAGTCCGCGCGCAGTTCAGCGATGAGCAGGTCATCGAGTTGACTCAGGCAATCGCACTCGAGAATTTCCGCGCGCGCTTCAATTGCGCACTGAAGATCGAGAGCGACGGCCTCTGCACGCTGCCGCCCGATCATCCGGTACGGAACGCGCTCAAGGGCGGTTGAACCGCCAGGTCAATGATTACCTCCCGGGTAAGAACCCGGTTGCGGCTGATGCTTCACGTTTGTCAGGCTAGCTGGACTTGGAGCCCATCCGATGGATGAATTGACAAGAATCCAGAACAATCCGTTGCCCTTCTCTGAACTGCTCGGGGTCAGGTTCCTTGGCGCGTCACCCGAGCGGGTGACCGCGGAATTGCTGGTGCGCAAGGAATTGTGCACCAGCCCCGAAGTGCTGCATGGCGGTGCAATCATGGCGCTGGCGGACACGCTGGGCGCGTACGCGACCCTGGTCAATCTGAAAGACGGTCAGGGCACCACCACCATCGAGTCAAAAACCAATTTTCTCGCTCCCGCTCCGGTGGGAACGACGGTGAGAGCGGAATGCGCCGCGATTCATCGCGGTCGGCGCACCATGGTGTGGCAGACGCGCGTAACCGCCGCGGACGGACGCCTGCTCGCTATTGTCACACAAACACAGATGGTGCTTGAAGCAAGAACCTAGCGAAAGGGGACCACCAATGAGCAACCACGACACCGCACCGGAACAGGTCATGGCGTCGCTGTTCGCAGGCCTCTCGCGCCCCGAGCAAATGGCCCTGCTCGGACGCCTGGAATCGACCGGAGCGAGACTTTATCGCGCGTGGGCTGCGCAGGAACAGAACCTCAAGGCTCGCGAAGCTCTCCTCAAGGCCGCCAGCCGCGAGGAAGAAAACGGCGACCTGCTGCGCCTGATGACCACCGCAAAAGAGAGCTGCGAAAAGTGTCGCAAACCTCTACCCGCGCGCTCAGACGCGCACGTCTGCTCATTCCAGTGCACCTTCTGCCCGGACTGCGCGAGCGCCGTCAATCAAACCTGCCCCAACTGCGGCGGCGTCCTTGCTCCCGCCGCGTAGCCGATGACTCCCGGTGTTTACCGGAGAAGCGAACGAACCACGCGAGCCCTGAGCCGCACGTCACAGCACAGCGGCCTCTAGGCATTCAGGAAACGGAGTTCTCACATGCGCGTTGCGCCGGGGTTCTAGCAATTGACCGTAACCATCGCAACGAGGAATCAGGAGCCGCACCATGAACCCGTCCCAAATCGCAAAAGCCCAAGCCTTTAAGCAACTTCACCATGCGAGCAAAATTCTCGTTCTCCTCAATTGCTGGGACGCCGCCAGTGCCCGGGTCTTCGAACTCGCCGGCGCCCCCGCCGTGGCTACCACCAGCTCAGGGCTCGCCGCCGCAAACGGCTACCCCGACGGCCAGCACATCACGCGCGACCGTCTATTCGATGCCGTCCGTCGCATCACGCGCGTGATGAACGTTCCGCTCACGGTTGACCTCGAGGCAGGCTACGGAAAAACTGCGGCCGAAGTCTGCGAAACTGTGCGCGCCGTCGTCGAAGCGGGCGCGATCGGCATGAACCTCGAAGACGCGACTGAGCCTCCAGGTGTCCTCGGCGACAAAATCGAGGGCATCCGCGAGTTGGCGAATAGAATCGGCCTCCCGGTTTTCGTCAATGCCCGTACCGATGTGTATCTGCGGCAGCTTGGCGAAAAAGATGGTCGACTCGATGAAGCCGTCCGCCGCATCAAAACCTACGCCGGCGCGGGCGCGGACGGCGCGTTTGTTCCCGGAGTGACCGACTCCGCAACCATCAGGCGCATAGCGAAGGAATCGCCTTTGCCGCTGAACGTGATGCTCGCCCCCGGTCTGGCTCCCGCGCCAGAGCTCCAGGCTCTCGGAGTCGCACGTCTCAGCATCGGCGGCGCAGCTGCATTTGCCGCCATGGCATTAGCCAGAAAAATCGCCCAGGAGCTCCTTACCACCGGCAGCTACGACGCGTTCACCGCAAACCCTCCGATCCCGCATCCCGAGGTGATGAAAATGTTGAGCGCCCAATAAGCTTCTTTCGGTGTGTCGCCCCTTCTCCTAGAATCGCCGTCGCACCGGCTCTCGAGGAGCGATCAGCATGGCCGACTTCCAGTTCGAACATCACTACGCAAATCTCAAAGGTCTTCGCTTGCATTACGTCACAGCCGGCCGCGGCACTCCAATGGTGCTGCTGCACGGGTGGCCGCAGACCTGGTACGAATGGCGCCGCTTGATGCCCTTGCTTGCGGATCGCTTTGCGATGGTAGCTCCGGACCTGCGCGGTCTGGGTGACTCGTCGCGTCCCTCGACCGGCTACGATAAGAAGACCGTGGCCAACGACGTGTGGGAGCTGATGCACAATCATCTTGCGCACCAACGTTTTATCGTCGTCGGTCACGATTGGGGTGCACCCGTCGCATTCCGCCTCGCCGCCGACCACCCCGAAGCGGTCACTCACCTGGTCATGCTAGACGTGCCGGTGCCGGGTGATCGCGCGCCGGGCGATGGCGGCCCCAGCGATCCCCGAGGGGCGACTCGCTGGCACCATCTCTTCCACCAGGTGCCCGACCTCCCCGAAGCGCTGACGGTTGGCCGCGAGCGAACCTACCTGGAATTTTTCTTTATGAACGGCGCCGACCAGGCCGCCACCTTCAGCGACGCCGACATCGCGGAGTACGTCCGCACCTATTCGCAGCCGGGAGCGATGCGCGCGGGGTTCAACTTCTATCGGGCGATGTCGCGCGACGTCGAGGACAATCGCGCCACGCTGGCGAACGGATTTAAACTTCCGATGCCGACGCTGGGGCTCGGCGGCGGCGGTCCGCGCGGACGCGGCGAGCTCGTGGTCCAGTCACTGCGAAGAGTCGCGAACCATGCCGAGGGCGGAGCGATCGCCAACTGCGGTCACTTCATCCCGGAAGAAAAACCTGAGGAACTCGCAGAACGATTGCGCGATTTCCTGAAGAGGTAAGGGTTCGATCCCGACTCTGCGAAGAGGGGCGGGTTTATTTCACCGAGCGGCGTGCGAACCCCCGCCGTCGCCTCCGGCGTATCTTGCTCGCTTCTTTCTCGCGCTTGGTGACCAGGTCGATGAGCGCCTGCTGGCAGTCGTTCTGCCGATCGCCCGACATGGTCCGCGTATAGCTGCCGTCGGCGTGCATTTCCCACGCGGCATGATTCGGTTTGAGTTGCAGATCCAGAACGGTCCGCAGTTCCTTGCGCAACGACGGATCCTCCACCGGCGTGACCACCTCCACGCGGCTCTCGAGATTGCGTTTCATGCAATCAGCCGAGCCAATGAAATATTCCTCGTTGCCCCCGTTGCGGAAATAGAAGATGCGCCCGTGCTCCAGAAAGCGCCCGACCACGCTTACCACCCGGACCTTTTCGGAAAGCCCCGGCACCCCGGGCCGCAGCCGGCACGTGTCGCGCACGACCAGATCGATTTTGACCCCGGCTCTCGAGGCCCGGTACAGCGCGCTGGTGATGTCTGCGTCCTCGAGCGCGTTCATCTTCATCTGGATCAACCCGGGCGATGAGGTCGAATGCAGTTTCGCTTCGCGCTCGATCTTCTCCAGCAGCGCCTTCTTCAGGAACCGCGGCGCCGGCAGAATCTTCTTGTACGAACGGTTTCCGTAGTATCCCGTGGTCAGGTAGTTGAACAGCTGGGTCAGGTCCTGCCCGATCGCGTCTTCACAGGTAAGCAGCCCGAAATCTGCATAAAGACGCGCCGTCCCCGGATGGTAGTTGCCGGTCCCGATGTGCGCGTAGCGGCGTAGTCCGTTGTAATCCTGGCGCACCACCAGGATGACCTTGCTGTGGGTTTTGAAACCGACCACGCCATAGGTCACGTGGATTCCGTAATCCTCGAGCTGTGAAGCGAACTGAATATTGGCTGCCTCATCGAAGCGCGCTTTCAGCTCGACCACCACCGCAACTTGCTTTTGGTTGCGCGCCGCGTCGCACAGGTAGTCGATGATCTCCGAGTCCCGCGAGGTGCGGTATAACGTCATCTTGATCGCCCGCACCTTTGGATCCTCGCTGGCTTCCTGCAAGAAGCGACCGACCGAGGTCGAGAACGATTCGTAGGGATGCATGAGCAGGACCGAACCCGCCTCGCGAATCACGTGAAAGATATTGCGGGATGGAGTCAGCCGGGGATGGTCTACCGGGTGATGCGGTGGATCGTGCAGCGCCGGATTGTCCACCGCCACCAGTTCCATCAGATCGCGAATCGCGAGCATCCCGTCCACCTCGAACACGTCGCGCAGTTCGTGCAGTCCCAGCTCGGCGGCGAGCATCCCGCGATGGACCGGGTTGATGCCCCGCGCCACCTCGATGCGCACGATCGGTGCAAATCTCCGGTCGCGCAGCTCCGACTCTATCAGGGCCAGCAGATCGTCGGCCTCGTCCTCGTCGCGCTCCGTGTTCGCGTTACGCGTGACCCGGAAGAATTCGTACGACTCGATCGTGATACCGGGAAACAGGAGATCGAGGGTGTGCGCGATGACGTCTTCGAGCGGTACAAAGCGGTTGGTCCCGTCGACGCGCAGGAAGCGCGGAATTCCCAGCCCGACCGGGACTTTGACTCGTGCCAGTGAAGGCTCGACGTCCTCCGGCCCGCGCACGGTAACCAGCAGATTGAGCGAGGTGTTCGAAATAAACGGGAATGGATGGGCGGGGTCCAGCGCTTGCGGCGTTACGAGGGGAAAGATGTTGCGAACGTAGTAGTCGCGAATCGCAACTCGCTCCTCGCCGGTTAACTGCTCGAAAGAGAGCACTTCTACGCCGTTCTTCTTCAGCTCCTCCAGGAGCGTTGGCAGGAGCGCCCGCTGGCGCGGTTCGAAATCGCGAATCTCGGCGAGGCATTCGTCGATCTGTTGTTGCGGGGTACGGCCATCAACCGTGAGCTCCTGCATGCCCGCGACCACCTGCTGCTTCAAACCCCCGATTCGCTTCATGAAGAACTCGTCGAGATTCGAAGCAGTGATGGCGAGAAACTTGACGCGCTCCAGCAGAGGGTTGTGCTCGTCGAGCGCTTCCTCAAACACGCGGCGATTGAACGCGAGCCAGGTCAGCTCGCGATTGAGGAACAGTTCCGGCGCGCTGAGCTCCGCGGCTTCTCCCTTGACGGGTCGGGAAACCTCGGCGGCCGAATGAATGAGGGCCTCTTTGGGGGGTTCGCTTAAGGTGGAACTTGCCACGCCATTACCCTGCGACTGAAGTGGAATTGATTGCGAATCGTCCGTGACTACGGTCGTGGTGGCCTCATTCGGCATGCAGCGAATCCTCGACCGCTCATTGTAGCCGATAGCGCATTTGTGTGCTTGCGGGTAACCGTCAAAGTCGATTTCGTTGGGCGAAAAAACTGCGAATCTACGTCAAACCGGGTTGCTACGGGCCGTGGTAGAGTCGGCAGTGGAGCGAGGACGTGGCCACTTATCTCTATGACGTTACCCGCCGCCTGATCGGCTTCGATACCGTCAGCGCGAACAGCGATTTGGTTGCGATCGACTACCTGGCCACCCAGCTCGAGAGCCTACGGTTCAAGGTCGCGCAGCAGAGAATCGAAGTCGGGGGCGTTCCGCAATGCAACCTGGTTGCTTGGGCCGGACCTGCGCGAGCCGACGGTCTGATTATTTCCGGACACATCGATACCGTCCCCTTCGAAGGACAGCCGGGATGGACCCGAAGCGCGCTCAAACTGGACGACGCCGGCGACCGGCTCTACGGCCGCGGAACTTCCGACATGAAGGGCTTCATCGCGGCGTGTCTGGATGCTGCTGCGCGAATCGACCTTTCCCGCCTCAGGCGGCCGCTGGTGTTCGTGTTCACCGCCGATGAGGAAGTGGGATGTCTGGGCGCCGCACAGGTGGGGCCCGCGCTCAAGTCGATACTCGGCGAGACCCCGGTTCCGCGCCTGGCCTGGATCGGAGAACCGACTTCCTGGCAGGTGAGCCACGCGCACAAGAGCATCGTGCTGTTCGACGTGATTGTGCGCGGACGCGGCGGGCACAGCGGCGCGCCGGCGAGCGGCGTCAACGCCATCGCGGTTATGGGCAAAGTCATCGAAGCGATCGGCCAGATCCAGGAGCAGCGCAGATCCAGCGCGCACCCCGAGCAGGCAAAGATCTTCCCCGACGCTCCCCACGATGTTCTGAACTTCGGCACCATAAGCGGCGGCATGGCGGTAAACATGATCGCGGAGCAGTGCGTGCTGAAACTGAGCTACCGCACCATGCCGGAGATTGATCCGACCGAGTTGTATCGCGAAGTGCAGCGTCGAATTGAAAGCGTCCCATTGCACGACTATGCCTCGCGCAATCACGATGCAGAAATCGAATTGACCCCTCCGGTGGTTACTCCGCCGCTCAATTCACCGCGTGGGACCCCGCTGGAAGCTGCCCTATTGGAAGCGACCGGTAACCACGAGTCGGGCGGAGTGCTGTTCGGGACCGATGGAGGATTCTTCGCTCGCGCCGAAATCAATTCACTGATCTGCGGCCCAGGCGATCTCGAGCAGGCCCATCAACCTAACGAATACATCCGCCGCGAATCCTTGGAAAAGACCACTCCCATCATCCTGAAGGTCATCGACCGGCTGTGTTCATGACCGGTAGGCCGCTGGCCACCCTCGTTCAACAGAACTTTGCCTTAGCTCGGCGGCTTTGCAACCGAGCGTGTCACGCGGTCCGGCTCATGTGCCCTGGGTTCTGCCTGGACCCTATGCCTTCCGCCACTCAACGCTCTGTTCATAGGCATGTCCAATTCGCAGTAGCGTTGCATCCTCGAAGTGCCGGCCGATAAGCATCAGCCCGACCGGCAGCCCCTTCGACATTGCGCAGGGGATGCTCAGTCCCGGATGTCCGGTCATGTTGAAGGGGGCAGTGTTGGTGATCATCGAGTAGGGTGCCTCGGAATCTTGCCGCGGCGCTTTCATCGGCGTGGTTGGCATCAGCAAGACGTCGTAGCGTTTCAGCGCCTTGTCGTATAGCGCTCTCAGCTTGGGACGATAGTTCTGCGCCCTCGCGTAGAGGCGCCCGTTGTACTGACGCGCCGCGAACTTGCCGAGCACGAACATCAGCTTTACGGTCAGCGCTTCCTTGCTCGCGCGCGATGGCAGGTTGGCGCTGAAAAAGTCGGCCAGACTCGGATTGTAGCTGCCGTTGAAGTGGACGCTCTGCAGGGCGGTAGCCGCCAGCCACATCATTCCTTCCGGCACGATTGCAAAGAGCAGGTCCGATGCATCGCGATGCTCCGGAATGGAAAGTTCTTGCACCGTTGCGCCGAGCTTTTCCAGGGCGGCGGCCGCTTTTCGCACGCAGTCGTTGACATCGGCTTCGGCACCGGAATGTTCGAACCCTTCTCGCAGAATTCCCAGCCGCAAACCCCTCACGCCCCGGTCGAGGGGCTCGGTGTAGCGTTCAACTGGAACTTCCTGTTGCCTTTGGTCAAGCGGGTCCTTGCCGGCAAGCACCTCAAGCATGAGAGCACAGTCACGAACGTTCTTGGCCATGGGACCGACGTGATCGAGAGACGGGTCGATACTCATAACTCCGGTGTACGGAACCAGCGAGTAGGTCGGCTTGATCCCCACCACGCCGCTCCACGACGAGGGAATTCGGATCGACCCGCCCTGATCGGTTCCGATCGTGATGTCGATCCAGTCGTAACCGAGTGCGGCCCCCGAGCCGCTTGAGGATCCGCCCGAACAATGTTCCGGATTTACTGGATTAAGCGTCGGCCCGCACGCGCAGGTCTTGCCGTTGCCGGAAAGCGCGAAGTCGTCCATGTTCAGCATCGCGACGATCTCTGCGCCCGCGTCAAGCATCCGAGCGACGATCGTCGCGTCCATGTCGGCGGTGTAGCCTTGCAGCACATGGGAGCCGCCGCTGACGGGAATGCCCGCTACGCAGACACTATCCTTTAATCCGACACGTTTGCCCTTGAGCTTTCCCGAGGGCGCGCCGGCGACGTGGCATTTTCGCACCACCGCGTTCAGCGGATCGTCCTTGCGGTTCATCGGCGCCCCCGCGTCGCGCTTCGGATAGCGCGCGAGCGAGGGTGGTGGGTCTGCCGTGAACGCATCGACCCGTTCGAGCAAGGGAATCTGCGCACGGAGCGTCTGCACCAGCATATCAAGCTCGCGCGCGCTCAGTTCGATGTGGCTCTCGCGCGCCAGTTCTCGAATTTCTTCCGCGGTGGGTGGTTTGACCGACATCTAGCACCTCCAAATTCGGGACCGGGTAAACCCCATCTACCGCTCCGCTACCAGAAATGCGTCCGACGCGCACGCGTTTCGACGCGCGCCGGACCGTTCTTTGCGCAGGATTCATCCACACACAGCCGTTTTTTCGGTTTTGCGGAGGATCGTCGAGTCGGCGACACGTTCTTCAAGCACCTGCTGTCCGGTTAGGGCGGGCTGCTTGCCGGCATTGGCAGGCCCGGCAGGTCAATCCGACCCGGGATGGAGGTCCACCTCAAAATTCGCAAGACCCGTTTGGCGGCCACCATGGAATCGAGTTAAGTTGCGGGCCAGGTAGTGGAGGTCGAACCGCAATGAGCACCTGGAATATAGGAGAGGTCAAGGTCAGCCGCATCATTGAAAGCGAAGCCCCCTGGCCGGGCACCTGGTTGCTGCCTGACGCGACACCAGAGAACATCAAGAAAGAGGCCAGCTGGCTGTTTCCTACCTTCAGTGACGAGAAAGGCAAGCTCAGGATGGCGATCCACGCGCTGGTCCTTGAATCCCAGGGCAAGCGCATAGTGGTCGATACCTGCATCGGCAATGACAAGGTGCGCAGCAATCCTGCATGGAGCAATCTGAAGCTGCCGTTCCTCGACGATCTCAAGAAAGCAGGCTACACGCGCGACAATATCGACATCGTCGTGTGCACTCATCTCCACGTCGATCACGTGGGATGGAACACCACGCTCGAGAACGGCAAGTGGGTCCCGACCTTCCCCAATGCGCGTTACCTGGTAGGCGGCACCGAGTGGGACTATTGGTCCAAGTCCGACAACAAAGACTCTCGCGACCCGGTTGAGGACTCGGTCCGCCCGGTGGTCGATTCGGGACACGCGAAGCTGGTCGATTCGGACTATCGAATCACCGACGAGGTCTGGCTCGAGCCCACGCCGGGCCATACTCCCGGACATCACAGCGTTCGCATTTCATCCAAGGGCCACGATGCGGTTATAACCGGCGACCTGATCCATCATCCGGTGCAGTTCCAATATCCGGAATGGGACGACGCATTTGACAGCGACCTTGCGATGGCCAAGAGCACTCGGCGCGCGTTCGCAGAGAAATATGCAGACCGCGACGTGCTGGTGTTCGGCACTCACTTCGCCACGCCGTCGGCCGGCAAGATCACCCGCAGCGGGAGCGCATTCAGGTTCAAAGCGGCTCTGTGAGCGAGGACGACAATGAAACTGGCAACTTTCACGCACCAAGGAAGAACCGGCATCGGCGTCGTGACCGACGAATCGATCGTTGACCTGGCCGCAACCGCGCCCGAACTTCCGCGCGAGATGGTCGCGTTCCTGGGCGCGGGCCGCGAGGCGCTCGACCTCGCGCGCAAGGCCGTCGCCGGCAAAGCGGGGCGGATTGCACTCTCCGCGCTAAAGCTGGAAGCGCCCATTGCGCGCCCCCCCGAGTTCCTCGCGATCGGTTTGAACTATGCCGACCACGTGGCCGAGACCGGTCGCGATAAGCCTTCCTTCCCAATGTTCTTTAACAAGCAGGCCACCTGCGTGGCCGGTCCGAACGATCCGATTCATCTGCCGCGCGCCTCCAAGGCGCTCGACTACGAGGGAGAACTCGGCTTTGTGATCGGGCGACGCTGCCGCCACGTGCCGCGCGACCGCGCTCACGAAGTGATCGCGGGGTATCTGATCGTCAACGACGTCAGCGTGCGCGACTGGCAGATGCGGGCGCCTACCATGACCTTGGGCAAATCGTTTGATACCCACGGTCCGATCGGCCCCTGGATCGTCACGCCCGACGAGATCGGCGACCCGCACGCGCTCGACCTCAAGACCTTCGTAAACGGGGAAATGCGCCAACATTCAAACACGCGCCACCTGATCTTCGATTGCTTCGCTCAGGTCGAAACCCTGTCGACCGTGTTTACCCTGCTGCCGGGTACCATCGTCTCGACCGGGACCCCGGGCGGAGTCGCAGCCGCGATGAAACCGCCAAAATGGCTGGTGACTGGCGACGTCGTGCGAATCGAGATTGAAAAGATCGGCAAGCTCGAAAACCGGGTAATCGCGGAACCTGCCGAAACCGCGGTGGGGTAAGCTCTTCGGTCTGGTTCCCTTCGCCACTTCGCGGACGGTCATGAACCGCCGCTGGCGCCGGTGATGACCGGTGCTTCCCCCGCAAGACGAACCATCCCCAACCGGGGTCTACAAATTCCTGAGTTGTCGCAAGCCACGGTTTGGAGAGTCGGAGGGAACCCGGTCCTCGCAGCGCGGCCTAAGACACTTCCTCCGAAAACCGAATCGTTCCCTTCTTCAATCCCTCCAGCACCACTTCAACTCCGCCCACCCGCAGCATCCACTCCAGTCGATGGTCCCGATACTGTCGCTTGAAGGCACCCGATTCGAGCATTGCCGGCAGGGCATCCATCGAGCCCGTAAACTGCTGCGTCGCCGCGATGGTCTTGCGCACGCTCTCACGCTCGTCCATCCGCTCCAGCCACGAAGCGAGCTTCGATCCGGCCCTCGGTCCCACCCCCCACACTACCGAGCCGTGCAGATACGGGAATACGCTCAAATCGCCGTGACCGAACGATGAGCCATTGAACCATTCACCCAAGCCCAGTTCTCGCTCCAGCCACGCAAATACTCCCACCGTCTGCTCGCGTGCGCGCTTCTCGATCGCCGCGGCGTGATCACCCGTAACCCGCTTCCATGCGCGAACTTCCATCAGCCCCCAGTTGATCGCCTCGTAATAGGTGTCACACAGGTCTTCGATCATCCTCACACGCGCCCGTTCGCGCGGTGTGACTGGAAGCATCGGAGGATTCGACCACTTGTCCTCCAGGTAGTCGAGAATGATGGTCGAGTCGAAGATCGCAAACCCGTCATCGACCAGCGCCGGTACCTCCAGGCGCGGGTTGAGAGCGCGGTACTTGGTCGGTGCGCCGCTGAACGCGTCGGGGATCTCGGCCTCGAACGGAATGTTCTTCTCGTAGAGCGCAATCTTGACCTTCTGCACGTACGGCGAAAACGGATGCTCGTATAGTTTCAGCATGACAGGAAGAATTCCTCGATAGTCCCGACATTTACCCTAACTCGATTTTCCCCTTGCGCAAATAGTGATAGTGCTCGGTCGATTCGCTGGGACGGGAGGCCGAACCATGGACTTCGGAATTGCACTCGCATCCAATCTCGATGGCTGGAAAACGGTCAAGCGCGCAGAGGAGCTCGGAATTTCGCACGCCTGGTTCTACGACACGCAGATGCTGGCGCCGGATATTTTCGCGACTATGGCGCTGGCCGCCGAGCATACTTCCAAGATTAAATTGGGGCTGGGGGTGCTGGTTCCTACCAACCGTATCGCGCCCGTAACGGCCAACGGACTCGCGACGCTCAACCAGCTCGCCCCCGGAAGAATCATCTTTGGGGCCGGCACCGGATTCACCGCTCGAAACACGATGGGCCTGGGCCCCATGAAACTAAGGGAGTTCGGCGAGTACCTGCGCGTGGTTCAAGGGTTGCTGAGGGGCGAGACCGTGGAGTGGGAATGTGATGGCGCGTCCCACAAAGTGCGGTTTCTCAACCCCGAATTCGGCATGGTCAATATCAAAGACAAGATCCCGCTGCACATCTCTGCCTTCGCGCCCAAGGCACGCAAGTTGACCGCAGAAATCGCCGACGGATGGATGACGTTTTTGTCGACTATGCCGCGCGCGCTGAACGAAGCGAATCAAATCGCGAGCAGTTGCAAAGAGAGCGGGCGCGACCCGAAGTCGCTGTACCGTACGGTATTCACCCTTGGATGTATTCTCGATTCGGGCGAATCGCCGGCCTGCGCGCGGGCCCGTGCCGAGGCGGGCCCGCTGGCGACGGTCTTCTTTCACGGCCTGGTCGAGTCAACCATCAACCTTCAACTCCCGCCGCAGATTGCGCCGCTCATGGAGGACTATCGCCGTCTGTACGCGACCTATCGGCCCGCGGATGCCCGCTATCTCCAGATGCACAAGCTGCATCTGCTGGCGGTGCGTCCCGAAGAGAAACGCTTTCTGACCGAAGACGTTATGCGCATGACTACCTTCACGGCCCCCGCGCCGGAGTTAGTCGAGCGAATCCGCGTCCTGAGCGACGCCGGCTACGACCAGTTCACCATTCAACTGGTGCCCGGACACGAGACCGCCCTCGAACGATGGGTCGGTCTGTTCGAGAAAGTTTGATCGTTCTCGTCGTGAATGAGGTCTGATATTCTACGGTCAGTTGTCGAGGGAGTCCTTCTCATGCGAAAACCAGCTCCGATTCTGGCTGTGATCGGCGTAATCATGATAGTCGGGATACCGGCCTTCGCGACCGACATCGGCTCCGTCATCAACAACAAGCCTCAACAGGACAATTTCCAGTTAATCCATGTCGACGATCTCGCCAAGTTGATGGCCGACCCGACCGCACACGTTCATCTATTCGATGCCGACGGGCCGCAGGTGCGCAAGACCGAAGGGATGATTCCGGGTGCGCGCCCGCTCTCCTCGGACAGCAACTACGACGTGGCGGAGGAGCTGCCCTCGAACAAAAACGCCAAGCTGGTCTTTTACTGTCACAACCTGCATTGAATGGCGTCACACGAAGCCGCCCGTCGGGCGGTAGGGGCGGGATACACCAATGTGAGCGTGATGGTCGACGGAATCACCGGGTGGCACAAGGCCGGCAAACCAGTCGTGGCAGTCGACGGCACCAACGGCAGCCTGTAGGCGCGCAACTTCCCTTGGCTCGTTTGACCTAAAAAAAGCCCCCGGTTCTCTTCGTCTCGGAAGGAATCAGGAATTGGTCGGCCTTCGCCCCGCTCCCCGACCCAGGTTCACCCCCTCGCCTCGTCGATGGAATATAGTTGCGCGGTGCAAGCCGTTTCCCCAGCACCGCTGTCCGCCCCGCGCGAACTGACCCCGCGCGGCATCGCGCTCGGAATCGCCCTCGCATTGATCCTCGGCGCCGCCAACGCATACCTCGGCCTGTACGCGGGCCTGACCGTATCGGCCAGTATCCCGGCGGCTGTTATCTCGATGGCGCTGCTGCGGATGGCCGGTGGGGCCACCATTCTCGAAAACAACGTCGTGCAAGCCATCGCATCCGCGGGAGAGGCGGTCGCCGCCGGATCGATCTTCACCTTTCCCGCCCTCATTATCCTTGGGCACAAAGGTCCGCTGCCTTACCTGCAGGTCACCGCCCTGAGCGCAGCAGGGGGCACGATGGGAGCCTTGCTGGTTGTCTTTCTACGACGCGCCTATATCGTGGACGACCGGCTTCCGTTTCCCGAAGGGCTTGCCTGCGCTCAAGTTCTGCGCGCCGGGGAGAATCAGAGCCAAATGGCTCCGCTTGCGTGGGGTGGTGCGATCGCGGCGGGTTTGAAAGCCGCACAGGACGTGTTTGGGGTCGTTCCCGGAATGGTTTCCGGCGCGCGCTGGCTGGGAGGTGCGGTGATCAGCGGCTCGATCAATATTTCCGGAGCGCTTTTGGGTATCGGCTACATAGTTGGCCTGCGCATCGCAACTTTGGTTTTCGCGGGAGGCGCATTTGCGTGGGTGGTTGCCATACCGGTTCTCGCCCTGCTTCATGGCGGTGGTCAAGACCCGGACCCGAGGCGCGCCGCCGCGGCGCTGTGGAGTTCGCAGGTCCGCTATCTGGGGGTTGGGGCGATGCTTACCGGCGGGATCGTAACCCTGTGGCGCTTGCGCAAGCGCATTCTCACGGCCCTGCGTGACAGCTTGGCCGCCATGGGTGGCAGCCATATGCAGGTGCTGGCGCGCGAGGACACCGATCTTTCGCCGAGGGCAATCGTCGGCGCCGTCGGACTCACGGTTCCGGTGATTTTCGCGCTCTGTCTGGCGCTCGGCGCGGGGGTGACCTTGAGCGCCGCACTAGCACTGATGCTGGCACTGATCGGATTCTTCGCCACGGCGATTGCCGGCTATCTGACCGGAATCGTGGGCGCTTCGAACAATCCAGTTTCGGGGGTCACGGTCATCGTGCTGCTGGCCGTGGCAATTTTCCTAAAACTCGCAGGGGTTGAAGCCGTCGGGGTCGGGCCCCGTCTTGCGATTTTGTCGGGCGCCGTCGTCTGCACGGCGGCCGCGATGGCGGGTGATTCGCTGCACGACCTTGCGACCGGATATTTTGTCGGAGCGACCCCACGTGCGCTGGAGATAGGGGTGTTGATCGGCGCGATCGCGGCCTCCTTGGTCATGGCGCCGATTCTGAATCTGCTCATCGCAGGCTATGGAATCGCCGGAACCGCGACTGCCCGCGCCGGCGCACTCGCAGCGCCGCAGGCATTCCTGATGGCCAAGGTTACCCAAGGTGTTTTCCGTGGCGGCTTGCCTTGGACGATGATCGCGGCCGGCGCGATGCTGGCCGCGATGCTCGCGGTTGGCGATGTGCTTGCCGAACGGTTTGGCAGCTCCTGGCGGGCTCCAATCATGCCGGTTGCGATCGGACTTTATTTGCCCTTCGGCCTGAGCGTAACCATTTTCCTTGGTGCACTGACCGGCAGATGGCTCGGCCAGGAGGAAGAGGGCGGCCCTCGATTGCTGTTCGCGGCCGGAATGGTCGCCGGCGAGGCCCTGATGGGCGTAGCGACCGGCGCGCTGGTCACCGCCGGAATTTCCCTGCCCCTATTCTAGAGTCGCGACCGGGGCGCCCGCGCACTTACGACGCCGCGCAGGTGGCGGTGATTCCTCGACCAGCAGGAGAGGGCGAGGCTGGCAGGCGCCGCGAGCAGTTGCTCGGGAGCTCACCGCGAGGTGGAACCTGAAAGGTTGGCGACAACTCACATGGCCTGCTATCATTACGCCAAGCTGAGTCACAAATGGTCAGCATGCGGTGATGCAGTGCCAACATTGCGACTTAAACGTCAGTTTGCACCGCAACATCCGTGAGGTGGAACAGGCCCTCGGTCCTTTCCTCCATAGCTGTAATCTCAAAATCCTTGATCTAGACGGAGAGCACTGATCGAACACTCAAATCGATCAGGCGATTTGTAGATCAACACCAAACTCAGGAAACGAGTAAGTGCGTGCTAGTGCAGAGCCCTTTAGTAGTTACGAAGGTGTTTACGCCGGGCGTCGCCGCCGAGAACAGGGTATCGAGAGAAATCGCTGCTGGATACAGAGCAGTTCTCGATTCGAGTCGATGTCCAAAAGAGTATGTTGAACGTGGTCCTTCGACGGCATTTGAATATGCCCGGTTGGTAGGCGCTCTTCAGCAGCTTAAGATCTTGGACGTTGGTCGCAGGGCGGGGAGAATCCTCGGTCTTCCTGGCGGAGCGCGGGAACTTGGTCTACGCGTTAGACCCGAGTCCGGACTTTTGCGCTCTAATTGCCGATGCGGCTGCAAAGTTCGGGCTTGCTATTGTACCGGTGCAGGGGGTGGCGGAAGACATAGAGCATATCGGTGAGAATAAATTTGACGTCGCGATATTCAATTGCAGTCTGCATCATTGCGACAGCCCGGAGAGAGCGCTCGGGCAGGCATTCTCGGTGCTAAAAGAGGGCGGATCGCTGATCTTATGCTCTGAACCAACTCTGCGTCCCTGGATCAGTAAAGGTCAGTGGCACCGCCTATTGGAGACCCAACCAGAAAAGATGGGGCATTACGGAGGCAACGAGCACATTTATTATAACTGGCAGTACAAACGGATGTTGAAAGCGGCAGGCTTCACCAAAATAAAGAAAATTGCACCAAGCGAGATGATGGATGCACTAGGAGCATTGGAGAAATGCTTGACTCGTCGTATAAAGGGTAAACGAGCCTATAGTGAACTGCAAATACTGGAAAGAGCAGTCTACTATTTCATTAGGGCGAGGCTGGTGAAAGCACCCTGGTCGTTCCATGCGCTTGCGGGAGTTTCGCTCGTGCCCGTTCATTTCTCGTGCATAAAGCCTCCTAGTGATTCACGTGCATAAAGCCTCGTAGTGATCGGTGAACATTAAGGCCGGTGTAACGAGCCGCCACGCTGTTCGAATTAATGTCCCCATTTCTCCGGAGCAAGCTATCTCCATCGGCACCGCAGCTCCTTCGTAGCGAATGTGCCGGGCCAGAGCGTCGATACGGTGGATATGGCTGGTCAGAATTCACCCGCAATCGGCAGGACCACGCTGGTCGAAAATGGCCCAAACCGCGAAGTGATTGGACAGACTAGCGCCAAACCCGTGTTCCTGGTGAAAGCACTTGAAGAAACCACTATAGAGGGGGAGTGCGAGCCGGAGAGGCGTCGCGGCTTTGCCACCGACCGGCGCTCGACTGGGTTTCTCCAAACAAGAAATGACCCGCCAAGCTACCGCCATGAAGACCTCTCTCCGTGCCATGGCAGCCGCGCTCCTCTTGATCTTGGGTGATCGCGCGTGCGCTCAGTCGATCATCAGCAAGACGCAAGTCACCTGGTTCAGTCCGTCAGTCCCCTCAGGTCCAATCCAGGAAGGATCGTGCTGGACCCGCTCGATTGCTGCCGACCGGCCCGGTGCTTGGCGATGTATAGTCGGCAACGGCATTCACGACCCCTGTTTCCAGGTGGCGCCAATCGAAAATGAAGTCATCTGCGATGCCAACCCGGTGCTCGGCAAGAGCGGCTTCGTGATGAAACTGACCACCCCGCTTCCACTCGTGACCACGCCTCCCACCGCCTCGGCATCACCGTGGATTCTCGAGCTCAAAGATGGCTCCGTCTGCGAGCGCTTCACCGGCACACGCCCGGCTGTCAACAACCAGCCGGCGGTATGGTCGTGCATCAAGCCGGGGGTGCCACCCAGCCCGCGTACCAACTCGCTCGTCACCAAGGTTCATCCAGGAAAGCTATGGACCGCGGAGCGCTACGCGGAGTCCGCAGTAGCCATGGGAAATTCCATGAGTGAGTCGCGCAGGGTCGAGGCTCAGATCGTGCCGGTTGCAAGGGTCTGGCAATGAACCCGGATCATTTGCGCAGAGTTCTCAGTTGACGTGGGGTAAGCAGCCAGAGCAGTTGCGCGCCGCCTTTGTCCGGGCGCGAGGGCACGTGCACGGCGACGCACCCGCCTTTCTTGAGCTCAAGATGCGCACCGGTTGGCGAACCGGTCAGCACCATCGATGCGACCGCGCTCAGCTGTGGTTCGTGTCCCACGATCATCACATGCTTTTGCTTGGCGAACGATCGCAGGGCTGCGGCGACCTCTGGCGCCGGGACTCCGGTTGCCAGTGCGGGCAGGACTTGCGGCGGCGGCGTGTTGGCGTAAGCCGCCGCGACGATCTCGGCCGTTTCGGTGGCGCGTGCCAGCGGGCTGGTCAGGATGGAATCGAACTTGAGACCAAAATTGCGCATGCCTTCCGCGGCGGCGTGCATCTTCTCGCGTCCCTTGGGCGTTAGCTTGCGCGCGCCGTCATCGCCGCCGACCGGCGCATCTTCGGCTATTCCGTGACGAAGAATGTAAAGGATCATGCGGCATTCTCCGTAAAGACTTCCTGTATCAGTGACGTCTGCACCGGAAGGGTTTTGCCGTTCCGCTGAATTTCGTCCAGCGCGTCCGCGATCGCGGTGCTCTTGTCCAGCTTGCGCCATGCCTTGACGCTGCGACGCGCGAGCTTGGCCGACCGGCTGCGCAGTGCCTGTGTCATCGCGCCCGCCGCCATCACCGCCCCCACCTCGGCGCCCGCGGTACGGGGAAAATTGATCAGCCAGGCGGTTGCGACCGACAGATCGTTTAAATTACCGAGCAGATCCTGAAGCACCTCCAGCCGCGACAGGAGCCGTCGGCAGCGCTTGCCTCCGAGTGCGGAGAGAAGTTCGAGCGCGTAGCGCAACCGCTTGATCCGCACCCGCAGCCGATGAATCGTCCGCGGCGTGGAACCTTCATCCAACCCCGCGCCGGCGCGTGCCACCGATCGCGCGATCGGGCGCAGCATCGCGGCAGCCCTGGTGCTGAGAAGGGTGTCCGAGGAGACCTTGCGTAAACGCGGCTTCTCGAGCCGCGCGAGCAGGGCACGGTAGCGCTTCGATTCAACCACGCTCTGAAGCTCCTGTAACTTGAGCGAACGCTCTCTCCAGAGGGTCGTGTGGATCGCTCCAAGCGAGTCCGCCAGGACCGGGTCGAGTTTTGCGGCGCGCCTGCGAAATACCACGGCGCTGATTTCGCGTTCCCGCACGCCGCCGGCCGCCTGCGCCATCCAGATCAGGTCGCGCTCGACGATTCGCGAATAGGTCGCGTGGATGACCCCCGCAAACAGGTGCAGCGAAGCGCGCAGGCGTCGCGCCGTTACCCGGAGCTGGTGAATCGGCTCGGATTGTCCAGCCACTGCGGCTTCGTGATGACGCTCCAGCGCGATGCCACCAAAAATGATCGCCTGGCGGACCGCTGCGGTAGTCGTTTGGTCGGCCGCGAACTCGAGCTTGGGCGCGAGCCCCAGCGTCTGCGCGATCGCGAGCGGAGGCTCCGCGACCGTCGCCAAGGAAGTGGGCACGTCAACTTCCACCGACTACTCCTCATCCGTGGAAGTGACCGACTTCTCCTCGTCTACGATCGGGTTGCGCGGATCTGCCGCGCGCAAGTATTGCATGATGTGCGCGCGCAGTTCTGTCTGCACATCATCGATCGGCTGGCGCGCATCCACCCTGATAAAGCCGAATTCCGACGCGAGGCGCCGGTATTCCTCAATCAGGTGGGTCTGGTAGCGCTGGAACGATTCAAACAGGTTGGTGCCGAGCAGTAGATGCATGCCCGATTCCCAATGGTCCATGCCTTTGCCTTGCACGACCCGCGGAATGAGCGTCTCCACATCGATGTCCAGATAGATGACCAGGTCCGGCTGCAGCGCCACGCCGAAAACGTCGCGCGTCCATCGCGGGTCAGCGCCCATTACCATGTTCCGCGCAAACGCCGTGTACATGTAGCGGTCGGCGATCACGATAAACCCGGCCTGCAGGGCGGGCAGAATTTCGTGCTCAAGCCGGTCGGCGAAATCCGCCGCGTACAGCAGGCTGAAGGTGGTGACGGTCAGCTGATGGCCTGCTTTGGCTTCGTTGATCGTCTCCGACAACAACGGCGACCGGGTCCATCCGGTGTTGCTGACCGCGTATCCTTCCAGCTCCAGCCAGGGCCGCAGCAGCGCGATCTGGCTCGAGCGGCCGACCCCATCGGTTCCCTCGATTGCGATCAGATGCCCCGGCAGCCGCTTCTCCGACAGGTATGGCAGCCCGTGTCCGTACCACTTCTTAGCGTGGTTGAATTCTGACATGGTTTCCTTTGGCGCGTTCGCGGTCATAGTCATGCAGCACCACGTCCTGAACTATCTTGCGGAACATCCGCTGCTGTTCGGGAATTTCGCCGGTCGCGTCGATGGTGCGTAGCCGGAACTCGTGCGTCAGCTCGTCGTAGATTTCCAGTACCCGGCTCTGGAATATACGAAAACTCTGGGCCGGATCTGCCGACAGCCCCACGTCCATGCCGGCCTCGTGATATTTGAGTTTGGCACGCCCCGCAAGCAGGCGCTCCAGCGAGACTTCGATGGGAACCCGGAAATACAGGGTAAGGTCCGGGCGCAGGGCAAAGCTGTAGACTGCCCGCACCCAGTCCGGATGCACGCCGCGGGCCACGTCGCGTGCGAAGGCGGTAAACGCGTAGCGGTCGGCGAGCACGATCATTCCCGCCTGCAGCGGGGGCATGATCTGATAGGTCAGGCGGTCCGCGAAATCGACCGCATGGAGCAGGCTGAACGTCGTCGGCGTGAGCAGGTTCTTCTTCTTGCCGCGGCTCATCGAGCGTCGCACCAGACGCGACGAATTCCATTCGGTGAAGATGACCAGGTAACCGCGCGCCCGCAGCCATCGCTCCAGCAGCATCATCTGGGTGGATTTGCCGGACCCGTCGATTCCCTCGACCGCAATCAGCCGCCCCGGATAGGGATGGGGCGTGAGCAGCTGGCTGGTGCCGCCAACCTTCGCAGGTGCCGCTCCGCCGCGGCTCTTGCCCGCGGCGTTGGCTAAATGGTTTGCCGAGCTTATCGCGCCAAGGTCACCTGGCGCTCGAGAAGTCGCGATAGCAGGTCTGTCCGTCTCTCGCATGTCCACAGTTCGAGGTCGGCCTTTTCCTTGTTGGAGTCGACCCCGATGATCAACCGCCCCGGCGAGTAGCTTACTTCGATATTTTTAACCACACCGAAATGCGTGCGGTCCAGCGCATCCGCCACCCTTAGAATCGCTGCGAACCCCCGTACCAGACGACGCCTCGGTCCAGTTAGCGCACTCAGGTCGGGTGAGTCTACCTTCGGGGCCTGTTTGCGATGACCACGGGCGGCCTGCGCGATCACTTCGATCTCGTCGGGCTCGAAGCCGAATAGTTCAGCATTTTTGATGAGATAATACGAGTGTCGATTGTGCCGGTCGTGGTCGATGGCGTGCCCTACGTCGTGAAGCAGCGCCGCGTATTCAAGTAACTCGCGCGAAGTCTTCGGCAGACCCAAAACCGGTGCGGTAGCATCGAACAGCCGCAGCGCCAGTTTCGCAACCTGCTGTCCATGTTCGTTGGATCCTAAAAATCGTGAGGCGAGGGCTTTCACCGATCGGCGGCGAGCGTCGGCCGCACTGTTGCCGCGTGCCGCCTTGAGCAAGCTCAGAATCAGGCCCTCCCGCAACGCCCACGAACACGCGATCAGCGACGATGCGCCCGAACGCTTCAGTACAAAGTCCACCAGCGCTCCCGCTGCCGGCATCAGGTCGACCCGCTTTGCATCCATTCCGGGCAGCTCGGCTCGCAGCGCCGCATTGGCGGTGACCAGGTCGCCCGCCAGCCGGGTGATCTCCTCGGCCGATGCGCTGGCGCCGTGCAGGCGGCCGAGCTCTTCTCCCCTCGATGCCCGCGCCATTGCCACCAATGTATTAATCGTCCCGGAGGTCCCGATCGCGTGAACCGCGCCGGCCTTGCGCACCTTGCGTAGCAGCTCGCCGATTTTGTGGTCGAGGTGGCCCTCGAGTCGGCGGAGTTGCGCGCTGGTCGGCGGATCCTCGGTAAGAAAGCGCTCAGTTAAGCGGGCGACTCCCAGCTTCGCGCTGTGCATCCACAGCGGATGCCGATCCTGGACCAGGACCAATTCGACGCTGCCACCCCCCACATCAACCAGCAGGTGTGGACCACCATCGAGTCCAAAAGCATGCTGGGCGGCCTGGAAAATCAGCCGCGCCTCTTCAACTCCGGAAATGACCTCGATCTTGAGGCCGGTTTCGCGGCGGATTCGACGGATGAACCCGACCCGGTTTTTTGCCTCGCGAACGGCGCTGGTCGCAACCGCACGTAGCCGGTCCACTCTCCGCACCCGCGCCAGTCGCCCGAAATTCTTCAGCGCCCCGATCGCCAGGTCCATGGATTCGTCGGTGAGGCGGCCAGTCATGAAGGATCGTCGCCCCAGTCGAACCATCTCCTTGACGCGATCGACCACCTCAAGGTGCCCGTCGCGGCTCGCATCGGCGACGATCATGTGTACGGAATTCGATCCTACGTCGATTGCGGCAAGCCGCATGCACAGAGAGTAGCCGCTCGAATACCCGTTGTCACCATCGGGTTGCACGCTTAAGCATCGCGAGGTTGGCGCTGCACAATCAATGGGGTTGGTGCGTCGCAATCAATGAAGATCGTATTACGGTTCGGTGCCTTTCGGATGACCGCAAGCGCGCCGGTGTCTCGTCGATAAGAGTCCGTTACTATGGCTAAGACCAGCCGCGGAATGAATTTCTCATGGGAGCCGCCAGTAGAGTAACGCTCGAGCAGTTTGACCACGCCGGGCCGTCGCACAAATGGCTGATCGCGTTGGCCGTGATGCTGGGCACGGCGCTCGAGGTGCTCGATACCTCGATCGTCAACGTCGCCCTCCCGCACATGCAGGGGACCTTTTCCGCGAGCGTTGACGAGATCGCCTGGGTCTTGACCAGCTACCTGATCGCGAACGGCATCATGATCCCGATGACCGGGTGGATCTCCGCCCGCTTCGGCCGCAAGCGCTACTTTCTTACCTCGGTCGCGGTGTTCGTTGCCGCCTCCGGGACGTGCGGTGCGGCGCGCTCACTCGACCAGATGGTGATATTCCGGCTCATCCAGGGGGCGGCCGGCGCCGCGATGATCCCGTCGTCGCAAGCCATCCTCATGGAGACCTTTCCACCCAACGAGCAGCAGCTCGCCATGGCAACCTGGGGCATGGGTCTGATGGTGGCTCCGATCATGGGTCCAACGCTGGGCGGCTGGATCACGGACAACTGGAACTGGCGCTGGAATTTCTACATCAATCTGCCCATCGGCCTTATCGCATTCTTGATGGTCTCGGCCTTCGTGCACGACCCCGCCTACCTGCGGGCGCATCGCGCGCGCGGCGGCAAGGTTGATTACCTCGGGATGCTCCTGTTGGCGGTGAGCCTGGGATTGACGCAAATCGTTCTCGATCGCGGCCAGCGCGCGGACTGGTTTGCATCGTCGTGGGTGGTCTATTCGGTCGTGATCTCGCTGGCCCTGTTCACCTGGTTCGTGATTCACGAACTGTGGTTCGAGGAACCAATTCTTGATCTTCGCATTCTCAAGATTCCGATCTTCAGCTTTTCGGTCGCGCTGATGGTCGCGATGAGTTTCGCGCTCTACGGCACGGGCCTGCTCAATCCGATCTTCCTCCAGGAGCTGCTCGGATACTCCGCCTGGAAGGCCGGCCTGGTCCTGGCTCCGCGTGGCCTCGGAACCATGGTGGCGATGCTTCTCGTTGGCCAGCTCTCACGTGCCGGTTTTGACACCCGGCCGCTCATCGGCCTGGGTTTTGTCGGTATGACCGCGGGCCTGTGGCAGATGTCGCGCTGGGATCTGCAGGTAAGTACCTGGGTGGTGGTCTGGCCAAGCATTGTGATGGGCATCGGGATGGGAATGATCTTTCCGACCCTCTCCGCCATCACACTTTCCTGCGTGCAGCGCGAGCGGATGGGCTATGCGGCCAGCCTGTATAACATGATGCGCAACGCGGGCGCCGCTATCGGTATTTCGTACATGACCACCGCCCTGGTGAGTCACGAACAGGTCCACCAGTCGTATCTCGCGGAACGCTTCTCGGTCTTTGCCGCCTGGAAAATGAGCGCGGCCGGCGCCCAGCTGCCAGGCGCGCACCCCTTTCACTTTGTCCCGCAACTGATCACCGGGCAGAAGCAGGGCATCGGGGGGGTCTACGCGATGATCCAGGCCCAAGCCGCGATGCTGTCGTTCAACGACATCTACCGCACCCTTGCGATCGTCATGCTGATTCTGGTCCCAAGCTTCATCGTTCTGCGCCGCGCGCGCGCCGGCGCCGGCGGCGCTGCCCACTGATTTGTCGAACTCGCCGTGTCGGTAACCGTTTCTGCTGGCGAGCGCGGGTGCGAGCTTGGCAGAGTTGAGTGTACCGAATTCGCGCAATCGCCGGACTGGCCCGTCCGGGATTGGGAGAATGTCTTGGAGCAAAGCCTGGTTGCAAGGTTAACCTTCTGTTCGCGCGCCGGTCAGCTTCGCACCATCCCCTCGAGCACGCGCCGGAATTCCTGCAGTGCCGCATCATCAAATAGCACGAACTCCACCCTCTCCACGGAGGTCGAGCCGCGCAGATGCGCCGCTACCTCGCTCAACATCACCTCGGCGCACCGGTCCATTGCAAAGCCCGCAATCCCGGTGCCGACGGCCGGAAACGCGACCGACCGGAGTCCTTTCTCCTTGGCCCGTAGCAACGAGTTGCGGGTCGATGCGCGCAGATTTTCCGCCGTGGTGCGGCCGCCCAGTCGCATGCTGGCAGCGTGAATGACGTATCTCGCGCGCAGCCGACCGGCGCCCGTGAGCGCTGCTTCGCCGAGCGGCAGCGGCCCGATGCGATCGCATTCCTCCTGAATGGCTGGACCACCCTTGCGACGAATTGCTCCCGCCACTCCGCCACCCAGTTGCAAATCATTGTTTGCGGCGTTCACGATTGCATCGGTCGATGCCTCGGTGAGATCGCCCTGCCGGAGAGTTATCTTGTCGCGCCATTCGGTAGCCATCGCGCACGCCTCCTCCACTTTAACTCCAGAGTCGTCTGCTATTATCCGCGCTGTCCGCAATGATCCAAAGACTCGTGGCGATGAGGAAGCGGCAAGGTCAGACGAGCGCACGCGCGCTCGCACTATGCGCAGCACTGGCTTGGGGATGCGCCCGTCCGGTGTCCCCTCCCGCGCATTACCTGCAGGTCGACGTCGAAACCTCTCCGACCGCGACCGACCCGCGCTTTGCGACGGATGCGATCTCGTCGCGGATCATGGAGTTAATCTTCGATTCGATGGTCAAGATCGATCGCAATGGTCGCCTGGTCGGCGATCTCGCTGAAAGCATCGAACGGCCCGACGACACCCGCATAATCTTCCATTTGAAATCCGGCATGCACTTCAGCGACGGCCGCGAGCTCACCTCGCGGGATGTCAGGTTCACCTACGACTCGATTCTCGATAGTCGGTCGGCATCCCCCAAGCGGGCTGGCCTCGAGCAGCTCAAGTCCATCGAGATTCCGGACGAGCACACGGTGGTGATTACCACCGCACGCCCCTACGCACCCGCCTTGGAGATGGGTACCTATGGCATCGTGCCCGCAGGCACACCGTTGCCGCATAGCAGCGTGGCAGTCAGCCCACCCGGAAACGGGCCCTTCATGATGACGAAGTACCTGCGCGATGATGCTGCCTGGCTTAAGCGCAATCCCTACCGGCCGGGGTCCGCCGGCTCGCTCGAGGGCATCGTGTTCCGGATCGTGCCCGATGCAACGGTGCGCGCGCTGGAGCTCGCGGAAGGGATCTGCGATGTCGCCCCCAACAACATTGACCCCGAAGTCCTACCCTACCTGGTCTCGAATCCCGACCTTCGCCTCAACCAGGCGCCCGGGACCAGCTATGGATACCTGCTGCTCAATTTCCGCAACCCACACCTTCGCGACCTGCGCGTTCGCCGCGCAATCGCCTATGCAATCGACCGCGCCGCAATTGTCGGTTCCTATCTGCGCGGCACGGCCCGCATCGCCACCGGCATGCTGGCGCCGGAAAATTGGGCTTACGACGCCAAGGTGCGGTCCTACGGCTATGATCCGGAAATGGCACGCCGGCTGCTCGATGACGCCGGGTATCCCGCAGATCGCAATGGCGTACGCGATCTGAAGTTCATCTACAAGACTACACGCGAAAACGGCCAGCTCGCCGAGGTGCTGCAGGCGATGCTGCGACGAGTCGGCATTCGGGTCGAGATTCGCAGCAACGAATGGGCAACCTTCTACAGTGACCTCGCCAACGGCAACTTCGATCTCGCCTCGATGCGATGGATCGGCATCAACGATCCGAACCACTACTACCTGACCTTCGACTCCCGGATGGTACCGCCGCGCGGACTGAATCGCGGCGCGTACAGCAACCCGGAAATGGACGCTCTGGTCGAAGCCGGAAGGAGCACCATCGATGCGGCAAGCCGTCGCGCCGTCTACGCACAGGTGCAAGGTCTGGCGGCCAATGACCTGCCGTATGTATCCCTGTGGTGGCTGCAAAACGTCACGGTGCTGAATCGCGAGGTGGCTGGGTTTGAACCGTATCCCAATGGCAGCCTGCGTTCGCTCGCGAGCGTAACCCTCGTGGCCCCCTCCGCTTTTGGGGCATCGGAGTGATGCGGTATTTTCTGCGGCGCCTCGGTTCGGTGGTGCCGGTCGCGCTCGGGGTCGCAAGCCTCACCTTCGCGATGATTCACCTGGTGCCGGGCGACCCGGTCATAGCGATGCTCGGCGAAACCGCCGCACCCAGCGATATCGAGGGCTTGCGCCATACCCTCGGGCTCGACCGTTCGCTCGCCGAGCAATACCTCGACTTCCTGGGCGGCCTGACCAGGGGCCATTTGGGCGAGTCAATCACCTATCATCGCTCGGTCGCCGGTCTGATCGTCGAACGATTCCCAGCCACCCTGGAGTTGACTATTGCGGGCCTGCTGGTCGGGGTTCTGGTCGCCCTTCCGCTCGGAATAGTTTCCGGCGCGAAACCGGGCAGTGTGGGCGACTTGGGCGCGATGGGGTTCGCGATTCTGGGAATATCCATTCCCCACATCTACCTGGGGCCGCTGTTGATGATTATCTTCTCGTTGGATCTGAGATGGTTTCCGCTGACCGGTCGTGGCGGATTTTCTCATCTGGTGTTGCCGGCCCTGACCCTTGGGACCGCGCTGGCAGCGGTCCTCGCGCGGATGTTGCGTCAGAGCCTCATCGTGGTGCGCGAGAGCGACTACCTGCGGACTGCCCGGGGCAAGGGACTGGGTCAGACGGCGGCGCTGCTCCGCCACGGCCTGCGCAACGCGCTGACTTCGGTCGTGACTCTTGTCGGCTTGCAGGCGGGCGCGCTGTTGACCGGAGCGCTAATCACCGAAGTGATCTTCTCGTGGCCCGGGATTGGCCGGCTCCTGATCACCGCTATCAGCGCTCGGGATTATCCCCTGGTCGAAGGGTGCGTGTTGACCTTCGCTCTGACCTACCTGGTGGTGAATATGGGCACCGATTTCGTCTATGCGATTGTCGATCCACGGGTGAGGCTCGATTGAAACGTTTCGCGCCAAACCCTTCCTTCACCGTGGGCCTGGTGATCGTCGGACTGTTCGCGACAGTCGCGGCGTTGGGACCGTGGTTGGCGCATACAGACCCGCTTGCCGTTCATCTGTCCGACTCACTGGCCCGCCCAAGCGGCGGGCATCTGCTTGGATGCGACGCGCTGGGGCGCGATGTTTTCGCGCGCATCATGTACGGCGCGCGTCTATCGTTGGGGCTCTCGGTCTCGGTAGTGGCGCTCTCGTTGATTGTCGGCAGTCTTGTCGGCGGGGTGGCCGGTTTGAACGGAGGATGGATCGACGAGCTGATCATGCGCGGGGTCGACATCCTGCTCGCGTTCCCCGGGATTTTGCTCGCGATCGCGCTGGCCGCAATCCTCGGCCCCGGGGTTCTGGGCCTGGTGATCGCGCTATCTGCGATGGGATGGACCACCTATGCGCGATTGGTGCGGGGCGAGGTGCTATCGCTGCGCGAGCGTGAATACGTTCAAGCGGCCGAGACCCTCGGCGCGCGACCCGCGCGGGTTCTCCTGCGCCATCTAATTCCCGCGATGGCCGGCCCGGTCGTGGTGCAGGCGACCTTCGGGGTTGGGGGGATTATCGCAGCCGAGGCTGCGCTGTCATTTCTGGGGCTGGGGGCGCTACCTCCAACACCGAGCTGGGGCAACATGCTGGATACGGGCCGCGCGTTCATGCTGATCGCTCCGTACCTCACCATCGCTCCCGGGCTTGCGATCGGTCTTGCCATACTCGGCTTCAACCTGCTTGGTGACGGTCTCGCCCAATTGGCGGGAACCCGCTCCTAGGGCCCACGTTTGGCCGGATTCTGTCCGGAATTGGATTCGATGTGCTAGACAATTCTGCAAGGAGCAACCCCAATGGCTGAGCGCAGAGTTATCCTGCTCGAACACGACGATTTGATGCATCCCAACACCGGCGAAGCAAACTTCAATGAAAGCGCGTACTACAACTTTTTCGACCGCGGACAGCGCCTCGGTGGTTTTGTGCGATTGGGCAATCGGCCCAACGAGGGCGCGGCGGAAATGACCGTTTGCCTCTACCAGCCGGATGCCACGGTTGGCTTCATGTTTCAGCGTCCCGAAATCAAGAACAACGATGCGCACGACGCGGGCGGCCTCCAGTTCAGGGTTGTCAAGCCGTTCGAGCATCATCGCGTCACCTATGTGGGCAAGGTCTGCGTCCTGAAGGATCCACTCGAAATGGCCGAACCGGCGCGGGCGTTCAAAAGCAATCCCTTCGCCCGGGTGCGCCTGGAACTTGACTACCGGGCCACCGCACCCGCCTGGGGCGGTGAGCTGCGCGAGCGGCAGGGGGATCAGTGGGTCTCGCCGCGCAACGATAGCGATCCCGGCGTCCAGTTCGCCAAAGGTCACTTCGAGCAACTTGGCCACGCGGCCGGCTCGATCAAAATTGACGATCGCGAATATAAATTCGACGGACTCGGTCTGCGCGACCACAGCTGGGGTCCCCGCTATTGGCAGGCACCCAAATACTATCGCTGGCTGACAATGAACTTCGATGAGGGGCTGGGCGGGATGGCTACCGTTACGGTCAATCGCGATGGCAGTGAACATCCGGGCGGGTTCATTGCTCGCAAAGGCCAGCCGACGGTCACTGTCCGCAAGGTTGAAATCGTGACCGAGTTCACCGGTCAACAGAAACTCCACGACAAAATCAAGGCGACCATTCTGGCCGACGGCAGTGACGAACCTGTTATAGTCACCGGCAAAGTTATCTCGATGATTCCACTGCGCAATCGCCGCGCTGGAACGGTAACCCGAATCGCCGAAGGCCTGACCGAATGGCGATGGGGCGAAAAAGTCGGCTATGGCCTCGCCGAGTATCTCGACCATCTTGAAGAGTAGACAGCGATTAGCTACGGGGGCGTAATGCTCGGGGAGTTCTTCCCCGCGCCGCAGTCTGGCTAGCCGCTGCCCTTCAGCGCGCGCAGACTCTCGCGATAGGGGGCGCGCGCAACGCCGCGCTCAGTGATGATCGCGCTTACCAACTCGGCGGGAGTTACATCGAACGCCGGATTGAAAGCTGCTACTCCTTTGGGAGCTACTGATTTTCCCGCGAACTCGACTATCTCCCTGGGACTGCGTTCCTCGATTGGGATCATCTCGCCGGATGCACACTGTAGATCGACCGACGAGAGCGGCGCAGCAACATAGAATGGCACCCCGTGACGGCGTGCCATCACCGCGAGCGGATAGGTACCGATCTTGTTGGCGACATCACCGTTGGCCGCGGTGCGATCCGTACCAACGATGACACAGTTCACGCGGCCCTTGGACAAGACCGTGGCTGCCATGTTGTCGGCAATTACAGTTACGGGGATGCGGTCTTTACGAAGCTCCCACGCGGTCAGGCGCGAACCCTGCAGGAAGGGCCGAGTCTCGTCTGCATACACCGCGATGGTCTTCCCCGCCTCGCGCGCCGCGCGAACCACCCCCAGCGCAGTACCGTAGCCTGCGGTCGCAAGCGCTCCTGCATTGCAATGCGTGAGCACGATAGCGGGATCGTCCAGGAGTTCGGCGCCGTAACGGCCCAATGAACGATTGGCCGCCAGGTCTTCGTGGTAGATCGAAATGGCCTCCTCGCGCATTCTGCGGAACAGGGTCGGTTCGTCGAGGGCCAGATTTTCCTCCAGCACCCGGCGCATCCGCTCTACCGCCCACGCCAGGTTGACTGCAGTGGGACGGGTGGAGCGCAGGGTCTTTGCCACCAGCGCAAACCGTTTCACCGCATTCTCGCCGCGGAAACCCTTGAGACCCAGCGCCACTCCCATTGCCGCCGCGACCCCGATCGCGGGAGCACCGCGAATGACCATCGTGCGAATGGCTGCGGCAACCCCGCGAAAGTCCCGATAGGTACGTACTACCTCTCGCGTCGGGAGCAATCGTTGATCGATCATCCGGACCGTATCGGCACGCCATTCGATGGTCTTGACTGCCATGTACAAAGAGAGAGTCGCCGAGAAGTTGTCCTGTTATAGCCGGTTCGGTTGCGACCGTCAGCCCGTCATACACGGAACAGGAGGTGCGCAGTCCGCCACCGCCCACCGGTTGGTTTTCGAGGTAGTCAGGAAATACTCAGAGGAATCACGAGGTCTTAGCTTCGCTCGTAGATTCCGCGCTTCTTGCGTTTGGCCAGACCCGCATCGATCCAACGCGTGATGGCGGCGAAGATCTCCGACGGACGTTTGCTCTTGAGTCCGCGCACTTTTCGCACATCGGAAGCCTTGAACTGCTTTGGCATCTGCTTGAGCACTTCACGCCAATTGATCCGTCCGCGTCCCACACCGCCGCTCGCGGCTGCGGCGGCCGCCGCCGCCCTCGGCGCCTGTCCCGTCCTGCCGGCGCTTCCGAGCAGGTGGCTAAGGCGTGCCTCTTCCTGCTTGAGGCGTAGAAGTTCATTCTCCTTGGCGCGAATCTGCCCCCGGAGGCCTCCGAGTACCGTTCGAGCCTGGCGTTGAATACGTTCGAAAGCTGAAGTTACTCCACCTAGACTAGTACGCGGCATTAACTGACTCCTTGTACGAAACTGACCCGAAAGTCAATTTCAACCTACATAATCGGTCACCTGACTACAAGCCATTCCCTTCGTAGTAGCTAACGGCCCCGGATTTTCCGTGGTCGAGTATTGTTTGGATTGATGTATCTACTCTTTCTTTAGTTTTCCTAACTGGGTAGCGGACATTCATAAATTCTATTTTTGCATGAAATGGCAGAGTTGCGTATAAGAGAAAGAAATATCCAGATGCTCTTGAGTTTTTAACGCTACTTCGGCAGCGGCGTTCCTGAGCTCGCAAACTCGCGCGTGATACACCTCCAATCTACGATTCTTCAAACGGCAGCTCCGAGCTGAATCGAGCGGCCTGGACGAGGAGTCCCCAATAGCCGCTTTAGAACGGCGTTCTTGGAAGCCGTTCGTCTTTTTGGAGAAATTGGTTGCTTACGTGCGCTCCCTTCAGCCTTCTGCGACTCACGCAGCCACCCAGATCGGAGATTTCTCGCAGTCGGTTGCACTCATCAACTTGCAGTCAAGACAAGCACAGGCGCACCCTGCTTTTCGTGCCTGTATTTAAGACGATACCGGTGCTATAAACACACCAACTTTCGAAAGGTGCGTGCCACTGAGACTTGCCCGCCGACCGCGCGACTGCGAATACATTCCAAGTTCGCGATGAGGAGCGTGTGAACCGTCTCGCGCGCGGGCGAAGAGTTTGGAGGTCGCCAGGGAGAAGGTAATGGGTCGCAGATTGTATGTCGGGAACCTGGCCTGGACTGTGACTGATCAGGACCTGCAGGATGCGTTTTCAGAAGCAGGTAAAGTCGACAGCTCGCAGGTCATAATCGATCGAGCGACTAATCGCTCGAGGGGGTTTGGTTTCGTTGAGATGTCCTCCGACGAAGCTGCGGAGGCGGCAATAAAGAAACTGAACGGCAGAGATATCAAGGGACGTCCGATCCGGGTTAACGAAGCTCAGGCCAGAAATAATGATCGGCGAGGAGGCCCGCGCGATCGCAACTAACCTTGAACTGCAGCGCCGGCTGGGTACGGGTTGATCGCGAGAATCCGTCCCCGCCCTGGCGCCTCGGTTGTCCCTCCTTAAAAGCGGCCTCGGCAGAACCGTCTCGTACACCATCCGGATCGCTTGCTGCCAGAGCCCTGGTCGCGCCAGCGAAAATTCAATCCTGCTGTATTTCCAGGAAACTGATCTTAGCCCCGCGCGGGTTATGTCTACCAGCGAGAAAGGTGATGAGGCAGGTTAGGGACGACATCGTATAAGAACTGGCGCGGCAGCGTCCACGCTAGAGAGTCGCGCACGGGCGGGTTACCCTAGGCAGCGTGGATTTCATCACCCTTGAGGCTCAGAGCGAGCGCGCCACGATCGTTCCCGAAGCAGGATGCCAATGCTTTGACTATCGTGTCGCATCGCTGGAAATAATCGCGGGCCCATCCGACCTCGACGCCTGGCGTGCGCATCCGTTCCGTAGCGGTATTCCACTGCTATTTCCGTGGCCGGGTCGGGTGGCCAACGGGATATTCCATTTCGACGGAAGGGAAATTCGACTGCCCATCAACGAACCGGCGCACGGTCACGCGATTCACGGTCTCACCTGGAACTGTGCGTTTCGCGTGGTCCGTCGCGGCCCCTACTATGTGCATACAGAACTCGACTCGTCGTCGAACGCGGAACTTAAGCGCCACTGGCCCTACCGATTCGTTCTGGAGGTCGACTACGAAGTCGGCAATGGGCTGCGGGTTCGCGCGCGGACGCGCAACACCGGCGACCTCGCGATGCCCTTCGGGTTCGGGGCGCATCCCTACTTTCATGCTCCCGTGGGCGGCGCCGGCACGCGCGGGGACCTGACCGTGCAAGTGCCACCGGCAATCTCGCGCTGGCCGCTCGACCAGATGATGATTCCGACCGGATCGCCGGTTGCCCTGGCCGGCAGACTCGATGTGCGCAATCCGCTGAGGCTCGCCGATGGCACCTACGACGACGCGTTTCATCTGGATCCCGTGCGTGACTACGCAGCTCCCTGCGCGAGACTGGTGAACCCCGCCAATCGAACCGCGATCGAGGTTCGAGCCGACGCGGAGTTCGGCGAGTTCGTGGTGTTTGCTCCGCCGGCTAATCAGGTGGTTGCACTCGAGCCGTATACCTGCGCGCCCGATGCGTTCAACCTGGCGGCGCGGGGAATCGGGTCAGGCCTGCGGGTACTTAGTCCGGGCGCGTCGTTCGAAACCGCCTTCGAGATTCGCGTCAGCGGCCCTTGAACCTGGGCTCGCGACGCTCCGCCAGCGCGCGGGCGCCTTCGCGAAAATCCTCAGTCATGAGCAACGAGCTCTGCGCGAGCATCTCCAGTTCCATGAAGGTCATTTTGTCCAGGCCGTAACCGCGGTCGATGATCCGTTTCGCCAGACCCACCGCCACCGGAGCGTTGCGTGCCATCTCGCGGGCCAGTTCTTCCGCCGCCGCGACATGGCTGCCCGGTGCCACGACCCGATTGACCAGTCCGATGCGCTCGGCCTCGTCGGCATCGACCAGTCGCGCCGTCATGATCAATTCCTTCGCACGCGCATAGCCAACGGTCCGCGCAAGCCGGGTGGTTCCGCCCACGTCCGGCACCAGGCCAACCCGCACCTCCGGCATGCCCAGGCGGGTTCCTTTGGCCACGATACGAGCGTCGCAGGCCAGTGCGATCTCAAGGCCCAGGCCTCCGGCGTAACCGTGGATCGCGCCGATGACCGGCTTCTCGATCGATTCGAGGCGATTGAGCGCGGCCTGCGATTCCCCGACGAAATGCCGAAAGCGCGCCAGGTCAGGTCCGCCGCCCGCTCCTGACGACGCCCCGGTATCGCCGGTGAGCGACTTGAAATCAATTCCAGCCGAGAAGACCTCGCCTTCGCCATACAAGATCACCGCGCGGACCTCCGCGCGGCTCACCTCCATGAGCGCGCGCGGCAGCGCCTCCAGCATCGCACCACTGACCGCGTTGCGTTTCTCGGGCCGGTTGAGCCCGATATACGCGAGTTCACCTTCGATTCTGGTTTTGATAAGTTCCTCAGCCATTGCGCGCGCTCCTAATCATCCGGGTTTGATCAGCACCTTAAGCGCGCCTTCCGTGCGCGCATCGAAAATCTTGTAGCCATAGGGCGTTTCATCGAGCGCCAGCGTGTGGCTGATGATTGGACGGGGATCGATTTTGGAGCGCTCGATGAGCTTGGCGAGATGCGGGATGTTGCTGCGGATATTCGCGAGCCCGGTGCGGAACGTCAGGTCCTTCATGAACGCCTGCATCATCGGAAAACTGATCGCCGGATCGCTTATCACGCCCACCATCGACAGCGTCCCGCCGCCGCGCACCGCCTGAAAGGCGGCTTCGAGAGCGGAGATGTGGCCGACGGCTTCGATCGCGACATCGGCGCCGCGTCCCTCCGTGTGATCCAGGATGGTGGTTTGCGCATCTTCAACCTCGACCGCGCTTGCGCCGAGCTGGCGCGCCAATCCGAGGCGGTAGGGGAAGTTATCGACCGCGATGACCTCGGCGGGTCCAAAAAGCTGCGCCGCAATGATCGCGCAAAGCCCCACCGGCCCGCACCCGAAAATCGCGACCGTATCGCCCGGGCGGATGTCGCCGTTGAGGGCGCCGAAATATCCGGTCGGCAGTATGTCGGCCAGGAATATTGCCGCCTCGTCGGAAATCGAGTCTGGCAGCGGGTAACAAGTGTAATCGGCCAGCGGTACGGTCACCGCCTCTGCCTGTTCTCCGCCTATTTCCCCGAAAGTGCCGGCAAAATTCTTGCCGTAGCCGAACACGGCGGCGCCGCTCACTGAGCATTGTGCGACCTGGCCGCGCCGGCAGAAGAAACACTGTCCGCAGGCTACCGCGCCCGCGACCACCACGCGTTGACCTTTCTTCAGATGGCCGACCGCCTTCCCGGTGTCCTCCACCACGCCGACCCCCTCATGGCCGAGCACGAATCCCGGAACGACCTGCTGATTGCCGTGATAGGAGTGCAGGTCGGAACCGCATATCGCCGCGCGGGTAATTCGTACGATCGCGTCAGTTGGCGCCTTGATAACCGGATCGGGGACGGTCTCGACGCGAACGTCGCGCGGGCCATGAAAGACAGTCGCCTTCATCCTCAAATACCCTTTCCTTAAGCAGCGCTAATCGTGCCGCAATTGCAGCCGAGGCGATCATCGCACAGAAGGGTTCGCGTTTGCAGCCGCCGCGAATAGCGTGATAAGTGGAGGAATTCCGGAGGTGTCATGATTCAAAACGTAAAGAAGGTATTGGCGCCGCTTGACTTCTCGGAGCATTCGGCCGAGGCGTTACGCAACGCTTGGGAACTCACCCGCGATGTCAATGGTGAAATGCATATCGTTCACGTCGTGGGACAGCATTTCACGATCGTCGAGCGCAGCAGAGAACTGGCACGCGAAACCGCCATGGAGGAACAGGCAGAGGAAGAACTGGCACGTCTCAAAAAGGACGAGCTGGGCGACTCCGACAAGGTATCCACGGCGGTCCTGGTGGGTCCACCCGCCGCCAAGCTGGTCGAATACGCGAAGCAAAATGATATCGACCTGATCGTGCTGCCCGCGTTCGGTCACTCGGGATCTGAGTACGCCCTCATCGGCGGCGTGACTGAAAAACTGGTGCGCAATGCCCCCTGCTCCGTGCTAGTGCTGAAACCCCGCCGGGGATAGGGTCACCGTCCCAAGAGGAAAACTTCCATGAATCTTCAAGAGCAAAAGGACCGCGCCCTCACGTTCCTCAAAAACCTCGAGAAACCTGATTCCAAGACGTTGGAGAGCCTGCTGGCCGACGGTGTCGAGTTCGAGATGATGGGCCGCCTGCCCGGCGTTGCCCCGATCAGAGGCAAAGACACGCTCCTCAAGGGCCTGCCAGTCACCCTGAAGCAGATGTTCCCCAACGGGCTCAACCTGAAGTTCCATACCGTGATCGCGGAGGGCAACCACGTCGCTATCCAAGCTGAATCAGATACCACGGCGGGAAACGGGAAGAAGTACGCCAATCGATATCACTTCTATTTCCGGTTCGATGGCGACAAGATCGGACAAATCCGCGAGTACAATGACACCAACCACGTCCGCGAAGTCTTTATGAGCTAGGCGGTTCGGGCCCGGCCTCTAATCGGCACTTCTCCCGGGGGATCACAGCGGCGAGGGGAACATTGCGGTAACCGCGGGTTCAAGTCTCGCGCGAGGTCGCCTGACGCAAAAAGGCCGAGCGAATCACTTCGCCCGGCCCATCGCCAGCCGGGAAAAGGGGGGCAAACCCCGGCCAGCAATGTTATTGTTGCCCAATGGGGGCCTGCTTGCAACGAAAAACCGTACGGTGATCCAGCCCGAATTTAGGCGCGCCGCTTGGGTTCTTCGCTGCCGCCCCCAATCGCCGGCAGGAAGTGAACTTCGCTGGACTCCCGGATCGGTTCCATTATTCCGCCCGGGCCTATCTCCCCGTCGACCGAGACCGCAATCGAGGGCTTCAGGTCGTCGCCTTCCAGGAGATGGCTGGCCAGTCCCGGGAACTGGCGGTTCAGATTCGCGATCAATTCCCGCACGTTGCGGCCGCCAGCCGTGACCCGTTCTTCGCCGTTGGTGAATTTTCGCAACAGTGAAGGAATTATTGCGGTTGCCATCTCAAACAAAAGAGCCGGACCATGTGACGGCCCGGCTCCTGCGTTCCGTTTTCGCCCGATTAGTCCGCTGCCGCCGACTGGCTCTCTTCGCCAGCACGCTTCTTGAGCATTTCCTTGAGCAGACGCGGCGGCGACATCGGGGTCTCGGTCATCCGCACTCCGGTGGCACGATAGATCGCGTTGGCCAGGGCCGCCGGGGGTGGAACGATCGAGACCTCGCCGACTCCTCGCACGCCCAGCGGATGTCCCGGATTGGGCACCTCCACGATCGCCGTCTCGATCAGCGGCAGGTCGAGGCAGGTCGGCATCCGGTAGTCGAGCAATCCGGTGTTACGCAGCAGGCCCTTGTCATCGTAAAAGTATTCTTCGTTGAGTCCCCAGCCGATTCCCTGCGCGGTGCCGCCCTGCATCTGCCCTTCAACATAGCTGGGGTGAATCGCCTTGCCGACGTCCTGTGCGACGGTGCAGCGCAGGATCTGAACCTTGCCGGTATCCGGATCCACTTCGACATCGACCAAGGTAGTCGCGAAGGCCGGGCCCACCCCGCGTGCGTTGACGCTCGCCCGTCCGCTGACCGGGCCGCCGGTACGCGCGAGCTTGGTCGCCAGTTCCTTAATCGCCATCGGCGTTTTGCCTTCGCCCTTTTCGAAGCTCGCCGTATCCTTCACGCTGACCGCTCCGTCGACCAGCTGGACATCCTCCGGTTTCACCTCCCAGACCTTGGCCGCGCGCTCGCAGAGCTGGCGGGCCGCATCCTGCGCCGCTTCGTAGACCGCCATCCCGGTCGCGAACGTAACCCGGCTTCCGCCCGTCACGTCGGTGTGGCCAATCGAGTCGGTGTCCGCTACCACCGGACGTACGTCGGTAACCGGAAGCCCGAGCACTTCGGCCGTGATCATCGCCATCGAGGCGCGTGAACCGCCAATGTCCGGCGATCCGGTGACCACGCTGGCGGTACCATCAGTATGGATGTTTACCGTCGCCGACGACTGCATGCCGGCGTTGAACCAGAAGCCCGACGCAACCCCGCGCCCGCGATGCGCGCCCGTGAGCTTGGAGTTGTAGTGATCGCTGTGCTTGATCGCTTCGCAGGTTTCGATGAATCCGATTCGCTTGAAAGGCGGACCGACTACCTGCGGCGAGCCTTCGCGTACGCCGTTCTTGATGCGCAGCTCGAGCGGGTCGATTGCGCACTTCTCGGCGATCTCGTCGATCACGGTCTCGCTGGCCAGCGCGGCATTGCTCGCGCCGGGGGCCCGGTAGGCCGCGGTCTTGGGACGATTCACGACCACGTCGTAGGCGTCGATCTGCAGATTTTCAATCGTGTAGGGCGCGAGAATGCACATCGCGCCGGCCCCGACCGGCGAGCCGGGAAACGCACCCGCCTCGTAGGCCATCCACACTTCCGCCGCGACTATCTTACCGTCCCGCGTCGCACCCATCTTCACTTTGATCCGCGAACCGGAGGTCGGGCCGGATGCGCGCAACACTTCCGAGCGCGTCATCACCAGCTTCACCGGATGGCCGGTCTTCTTGGAGAGCAGCACCGAGAGCGGTTCGAGGTAGATGGTCGTCTTGCCCCCGAAGCCGCCACCGATCTCGGCGGGCACCACTTTGATCTTTCCGACCGGGACTCCGAGCACCTGTGCGCTCAGCGAGCGGACCTCAAAAGCGCCCTGCGTCGAGCAGTAGATGGTAGCCTGGCCGTCGGCATTGTAGATGCCGACGGCGTTGTGCGGCTCGATGTATCCCTGATGCACCATCGCTGTATTGAATTCGCGCTCGATCACGAAGTCTGCCGCTTTGAAGCCAGCTTCGAGATCGCCGCGCTTGAACTGGTAGTGCTGCGCGACGTTGGTCGGCTTGTCGCCTTCTTCGCGGTTGCGCAAATCGGGCAGCAGAATCGGCGCTCCCGGTTTCATCGCAGCGTCCACCGTCATGACCGGTGGCAGCACCTCGTATTCGACCTCGATAAGCTTGAGCGCTTCCTCGGCGATATGTGGGCTGGTCGCCGCGACCGCTGCCACCGCATGCCCGTCGTAGAGCACCTTGTCACGCGCCAGAATGTTCAGTGACAGGTAGTGGGGGTTGATCGCCATCGCGCCGGCCTGTTCGAGCCGGTTGGCCGCTTCCGGCAGGTCGGCTGCCGTCACCACCGCCTTGACCCCCGGCAGCTTGAGCGCCTTCGCCGGGTTGATCGATTTTATCTTCGCGTGCGCGTGAGGGCTGCGCAGCACCTTGCCGTGCAGCATGCCAGGAAACGTATAGTCGGCGCCGTACTTGGCGCGTCCGATTACCTTGTCGACTCCGTCGTGACGGATCGGCCGGGTTCCGATTACCTTGAACTTGCCGTTAGAAGTGGTCCCTTCCATGGGTATACCCTCTTAGCTCTTCGCGTATTCTGACTACGCGGCGCGGCTGGTACTGACTCCAGACTTTATGGACCTGGCGGCATCGAGCACCGCCCTGACAATCTTATCGTATCCCGTGCAACGACACAGGTTCCCCGCCAGCGCATAGCGGACCTCGGCCTCGGTCGGGCTCGGATTGCGCTCCAGCAGCGCCGTTGCCGACATCAGGAATCCCGGGGTGCAGATACCGCACTGGAGGCTGGCATGCTCCAGGAATTTCTGTTGCAGAGGATGCAGCGCCGTACCGTCGGCGAGCCCTTCAACCGTGCGGATGTTCTTGCCCTGGGCCTCGACCCCAAGCATCAGGCACGAGCATACCGCCCGGCCGTCGACCAGCACGCTGCAAGCGCCGCAGTCCCCCGTCAGGCATCCTTCCTTGCTGCCGGTCAGTTCCAGGACGTCACGCAGGCATTCCAGCAAGCTCTGCCGCGGCTCGCACAGGAACTCCACCGCTTCGCCGTTGATATTGGTTTCAACCAGGGTTTTCTTCGCCATACTTCTCGTCTCTTTCACTCTCAAAGTTTGCGCGCGCGCTCCGCCGCCAGAGTCAGTGCGCGCCGCGTCAGAACTCCGGTCACGTGGTTGCGATACTCGGCGGTTCCGCGCATGTCGTCGATGGGCGAGGCCTTTTCGCTCGCCAACCGAGCCGCGGCCGCCAACGCGTTTTCATCCAGCTTGTTGCCGATCAGCGACTCCGACGCCTTGTCGGCAAACAGCGGCGTTGCGGCCACGGCGCCGAGACCAATGCGCGCCGCCTTTACCGTGTCACCACTCAGCGTGACCGATGCGCCTACCCCCACCACCGCGATATCCATTTCATTGCGCGGTATGAAGCGCAGGTAGGCGTCGCTCGAATGGGCCGCGGGCGCGGGAATCAGCAGCTGCACCAGCAATTCTCCCGGCTTCAGCACCGTGCGCCCCGGAGAAACCACGAATTCCTCGACCGGCACTTCGCGCTCGCCGCGCGGCCCTGCGATGCGGGCGCGCGCCCTGAGCGCGATGAGAGCGGGTGTGGTATCCGCGGCCGGAGAACCGTTGCATAGATTTCCGCCCACCGAGGCCCGATTCTGGATTTGCAACGAGCCAATCAGATGCGCTGCCTCGGTCAGGCCGGGATAATGGCGCCGCATCTCAGGGTTCTCGGCGACATCGATGCAGGGCACCGCCGCACCCAGCCGCAGACCCGACTTGGCGTTGAACTTTACTTCGCGCATTTCCTTGATGTGCTTGATATCGACGACAAACTCGGGCTGTCGGACGCCGGCGCGCATCTGGATCAACAGATCGGTACCCCCACAGATAGGGCGCGCCTTGTCCCCATGCGCCTTCATGATTTTGAGCGCATTGGCCAGCGTGGAAGGAGCTTCGTAATTAAATGCGTGCAAGCGGGCACTTCCTCCAGATGAAGTTAGGGCACACTAGTCCCCCGATCCCCTTAGATAGCGCAGTTTCCCCTGCCCCGAAAAGGGTGCACAAGTGGCAAACTCGGTGACGGCTCTTCGCGAAGCTCTTTGCGTACGGGACCGGACCAGGCCTTCATTGCACTTTTTTCGATTGGAGAGGCTAGGCCCGGCCCCGTATTTCAGCGCTTCCCCGTCGCTAGCGACTATGAAAATTCCCGCTATCCGACCGACGGCCCCCAAAAGCGTGCGCTCTGCGAGCGCCGCACAAATCCTCTTTGACTGCTCCCCCCGAGTGGGGCGAATCCTCGTCCAGCACAGCAATCAGTCTCTGAATCCCAGCCGGCGCGCGATGCGCGCGGCCGCGGATGCGAGCGCCGGTGCGTGGGTTCCCATGCCCGCAAACCGCGGATCCGTGGTCTGACCGCGGACGTAACGAACGTAGATCTGCTCCACCACCGTGGCGTTTTTCCAATGCGCCCACGCCCAGTAAAAGGGCATGTCGCTCATGTCGCGCCCGGTGCGGGTTGCGTACCGATGCATCAGTTCCTCGCGACTCATGAACCCGGGCCGCAGCGTATGCACTTCGCCTTCGCCGGTAGCGAGCAGATCGGCGGGATCGTCCGGCTCGCGCCAGTACCCGAGCGCCACTCCAAAATCGACCAACGGATCGCCAATCGTCGACATCTCCCAATCGAAGACCCCGACGACATGCGCGGGATCGGCGAAATCGATCATCAGGTTGTGCAGGTAGTAGTCGTTATGAATCAGCGACGGTGGCGGCGAAACCGGCATGTGATCGAGGAACCACCCGCCGAGTTTTTCCATCAACGGAACTTCCCGGGTTTTGGCCTTCTCCCAACGCCCCATCCAGCCGGTGATTTGCCGCTTGAGAAATCCATCGGGCTTCCCCAGTTCGCCGAGTCCGATAGCTTGGTAGTCAACCGCATGCAGATCGGCCAGTGTGTCGACGAACCCTTCCGACAACTTTCGCAGCGAGGCCGGATCCATCGGCAGTTCCGGGGGCAGCGCCTGCCGCATCCGGATCAAAATTCCTTTGCGCCGTTCCATTACGAAGAACGGCGCGCCAACTATTGCGGGGTCTTCGCAATACAACATCCCGCGCGGGGCGGGTTTGAATACTTCCCAGACCCGCGACAGCACACGATACTCGCGGCCCATGTCATGGCCGCCAACCGGTAGGGGACCGAACGGCGGCCGGCGCATCACCCATTCGCGCTGGCCGAAGCGAAGTAGATAGGTCAGGTTTGAATGCCCACCACGGAATTGCTTGACGGTTAACGGCCGATCCGCATCGGGCAGCTGTTCGCGCAGGTAGGCGGCGAGCTTCTCCCAATCGAGCTGCTCTTCGTCGCGAACCTCGCCAAATTCGGGCGTTATTTCGACGGCCGCTACCATCTGCCTGATTTATGCCAAAAAGCCGCCCACCCGCGCCAGATGAGTAGGTCGGCTCCGCAAATCGATGGTTGGCGCTGGAAGAAGCGGGTGCTGCATATTATCGCCGCCGCACTCCACGATACTCCTGCAGGCGAGGGACGCTCGGCGGCGTCATCCTGGCCGGTTGGTCCTGACCGCTCTATCGCTCGTCTTCGTAGTCATTGATATCCGCCCCAGTCCCAAAATCGCCGGTCCGGAAACGGAGCCTCGCATCGGTGATCGGGAGTGTTCGTGCCGTCGTTTTTTATCGTGGCGCCCGGGGTAGCTTTCAAAAAACGCCGCCGAGATTTCTCTCGGCAGCGTTAGGGACCAGTTTGCGCTGCAACTCCCTCGGTTCTCCGGCAACTGGCCGTCTACACCTGCAGTGCGATCACTTCCACGCCCGCAGCTCGCGGCGCGCGATAGTCTGGCGGTGAACCTCATCCGGACCATCCGCGATGCGCAATGCGCGGCTCTCTCGCCAGAAGCGTGCGATCGGATAGTCGTCGCTGACCCCGGCGGCGCCGTATAGCTGGATGGCGCGGTCGAGCACGCGCATCACCATGTTTGCCGCCATCACCTTGATCATCGAGATCTCCTTGCGCGCCTCCTTCTTGCCCAACGTGTCCATTTTCCACGCGGCGTTCATGACCATCAGGCGCGTCGAGTCGATCTCGATTCGCGAGTCCGCGATCCATTCCTGGATATTCGCCTTGTCCGCAAGCAGGCTTCCGTGTGTCCATCGCGTGTTGGCCCGCTTGCACATCAGTTCGAGCGCGCGCTCCGCTATTCCGATGGTGCGCATGCAATGATGGATGCGCCCCGGGCCGAGTCGGGCCTGGGAAATCGCAAACCCGTCGCCTTCACCGCCGAGCAGGGCGGTAATCGGCACTTTGCAATCTTTGTAGATGATCTCGCAGTGTCCGCCGCCGCCGACATGGCCCATGACCGGCACCGGCCGAATCAGGTTGAAGCCGGGAGTGTCGGTCGGAACGATAATCTGGCTGGCGCGCCGATGCGGCTCCGCGTCGGGGTCCGTCACGACCATTGCAATCGCGAACGCGGCTCCGATAGCTCCGGAGGTGAACCACTTGTGGCCGTTGATTACGTAGTAGTCGCCCTGGCGCACGGCCCGCGTCTTAAGCTGGGTCGGGTCGGAGCCGGGGGTGTCGGGCTCGGTCATCGAGAAACAGGTGCGAATCTCGCCATCCAAGCACTTCTTGAGCCAGCGGTCCTTCTGATCCTTGCTACCGTATTCGGCGAGAATTTCCATGTTGCCCGTGTCGGGCGCCATGCAATTGAAGGCGCGCGCCCCAAGCGGGCTGCGACCCATCAATTCGCACAGCGGCGCATATTCATGGTTGGTAAGTCCTGCGCCGAATTCCTTGTCCGGAAGAAACAGGTTCCACAGCCCTTCGGCTTTGGCCTTCTTCCGGATCTCCTTCATCACCGGATGTTCTTCATGAGAATCGGCGCGCTCGTGCGAGAGAACGTCTTTCTCCGCTGCATAGACGTGCTGATCCATGAAAGTTCCCACGCGTTTGCGCAGGTCTTCAGACTTCGAGCTGAGCGAAAAATCCATTGCCTTTTCTCAACTTGAGTGGGTTGGTGAGAAACTCATAACCCACTTCGAAAACAAATAGAAGTCTGATCCAAGCCCGGCTCCGTCGCAGAAGGAAGCCGCTCCCGAGCGCGGCCGCCAGACGGCGCGCGGTGCGCCGAGAAGGCCGAGAGCCGAAGTCAGGAGGTCGACCCTTTATCCAGGCGGGGGCCAACCACCTCCACGGTGTCCTTCCCTGGAACCACCGGCACGATTTCAATCGTCACGCCCAAACCGTGCCAATTCAGGACCCACTCCTGGATCAGCCGCAAATCAGGACACTCCATCAACTGAAAACAGCGATCGAAGTTGGGCTCGACCCAGCTGTCGAGGTAGGTGAGCCCTTCCGGCAGCATCCGCCCGCTATCGCGCGGGCGTCGATAAATCGGTAGCGGATCTCGATCCCTGAACCGCTCGATGACCATGAACAGCAACCGTCCGGCCCCCGCTTGATTTGCTTAACTCGCGATCGCCTCGATCCGCGCCCGCACATGTTTGTGAAATGGCGTTCCGGCAAACCAATCACGATCCTCGGTGGTCGTCAGATCATTGGGCGCGACGCCGTTCTGGAACTCCTGTCCTTCACGGTCCGGATACCAAAGTCCGGTTCCGTTCGGGAGCGAGACATGCCCGGGCAACATGCTATCGGTTATTTCGACCATGGTTTCTGCGCTGCCGCGCTTGGTAATGACCCGCACCCGTCCGCCGCTCTTCACTCCGAGCTGCGAGGCGTCCTCGGGGTTCATCCACAGCGCACCCTGAGGATCTTTCGGCCGCCACTTCGGATCGCGGATGATAGTGTTAGCGGTCGACGAGCGGCGCTGCCCGGCCGACAGCACGAACGGGAAGTCCGGTTGGGCGGACGGACGCTCGTCGCGCAGCGAGCGAAGCTCCGGGAGCAACTCCGGAATCGTGAGATTGATCCTGCCCTTGTGGATCCGGCGCCAGGTTTCGACGAACGGATCGACGCTGACGACTACTCCCGAGCGGTTTTTCAAAATCGCCTCAAACAGCGCCTCTCCGAGTTCACCATCCTGGCCGCGGATGCCTGCGCGTCGCACCGACTCCGGATACCGGCGGGCAAACTCGTGCGCAATTCCCCACACCGAAGCGGCATTCTCGGCTCCCGCGCCCAGGGTAGGGCCGAGAGTCTCGTACAAGAGCACCGTCAGCACCGCTCCCAGTTGCGAACGCTCGGAAAGCACGCGCCCCAACTCGGTCGCGAACACCTCGCGTCCCTGGGCCGCGGCCGCGTGCAGCGGCGCGACGTCGTCGTCGGTCATCGCGCCTAAGGCGCGCACCAGCCGGCGATGGATTTCTCCTTCGGGCATGGTTCCGGCCAGCGGCTCAAGAATCGGCGCTCTCAGCGTGAAGGTGTTCGCGAACTCGGTTTCTGTGGTGAACGGAGAACCAAAAAAGGTCGCTTCCCACTTCTCGTACTGCGAGCATGAGGGAAGCACGTAGTGCGCTTCACGCGCGGTCTCGCTTAGCGCCACGTCGATCACCACCAGAAATTCCAGCGAGCGCAGCGCTTGCCTCATTCTCGCGCTGTCAGCGACCGAGTGCGCCGGATTTTCCGCTTCCACCAGCATGGCGCGGAAGCGTTTCGGATGATCAGTAAGAATCTCGTCGGGAATCACGTTGGCAGGAATCATCCCGCCGATGATTCGGTGGCCGCCGACCGGGCTGGTTGCTGACGACAGGCTGCCGCTGAAGAGGCCGGTTAGGGTCGTTCCGGCGTTCATGGCCCCGGGTTTTCCCAGGTTGCCGGTCACGGCAAAGATAAGCTTTTCCAGGTAGGAGTTGAGAGTGCTGTGCGGCGCCTGCTCGATTCCGAGGTCTTCGTACAGCGAAACACTTGAGGCGCGCGCAATCCGCCGCGTTACCTCGCGTACCAGGTCCTCACTCAGTCCCGCGCGAGTGCAATACTCGGCGACTGGAACCTCGGTCAGCGCGGCGAAGAGATCCGTGCTGTTTTCGGCCCGCTCATGGATGAAATCGTGGTTGACGAGGTCCTCCTGCACCAGGACCCCGAGAATCGCTGCAAGGCAGAAAGCATCGGTGCCCGGTCGCACCCGCAGATGATAGTCGGCCATCTCCGCCGTCTCGGTGCGCCGGGGGTCAATCACCACCAGCGCCCGCTTCGGGTCAGCCGCCATATCGCGAAGGATGGGCCGTGCGCGTTGAAAGCCATGCGACTGCCAGGGATTCTTGCCGACGAACACTGCCATCTCGGCCTGCTCAAAGCTCCCGCGCACGCCGGTGCCGAACATCACGTGCTCGACCCAGAACTCGCCGGTTTTTTCCTGTGCCAGCGCGTTGGAAGAGTACACCATCTGCAGGGCCCGGCGGGTGGATGCCCCATAACTGCCCACCAGATGGTTCCCCTGGCCGCCGCCGCCATAATAGAAGATGCTCGCGCCGCCCCAGGTGTCGCGCACCCTGGCAAAGCCTGCCGCGACTTCGCGAATCGCGGTCTCCCAATCGATTTCTTCAAAGGTTCCGTCGGCCCTGCGCCGGAGCGGGGCGGTGAGGCGGTCGCGCCCGTTCTGGTAAAAGTCAAGGCGCTGAGCCTTCTCGCATGCGTAGCCGTGGGATGCGGCCGACGCGCGGTCGCCGCGCACCCGGGTGATGTGGCGGTCTTCGACCTTTACTTCGATTCCACAATTGACCGAGCACAGGATGCAAGCCGTCTTGAGCCATTCGTCAGCCATGCTGCTTCTCCAGACGAGTCGGCCGGCCGTGCACGGGCATCGGCGGGCGATGTTGACTAAGTTCTATTTTGGAACTTAATATTGAGTCAAGCGACCCGATTGCCACTCCTAAAGAAGAACCAGTCGTGCGGTGGTCTGAAATAAACCAGATGAAATGCTCAGTCGCGCGGACCCTCTCGGTCATCGGCGATCGCTGGACCCTGCTCATCGTGCGCGACAGCTTTCTCGGTCTGCGCCGTTTCGAGGATTTCCAGCGCGACCTGCGCATGACACGCCATCGCCTGGCGGCCCGGCTCGGAAAGCTGGTCGACCAGGGCATTCTGGACCGCGTTCCCTACCATGACCGTCCGCGGCGCTTCGAATATCGGCTGACCGAAAAAGGCATCGACCTTTACCCGGTCGTGGTCGCGTTGCTTAGATGGGGCGACCGCTGGATGGTCGATTCGGATGGACCCCCTGTAGAGTTGCTCCATCGCAATTGCGGTCGCCACGTAATGCCCGTGCTTACCTGTCCCGCGTGTAACAAGGAAGTCAACGCGCGTACCATGTCGGCACGGCTTGGTCCGGGATCAAAAAGGCGAGCGGAGCGGCCTGGACACGCACGCGTCGAATCGCCGCACAAGGAGCAGTCGCCGATATGATTCGCCAGTTTCAGTTCGAGGCCGAAATCTACGAGTCGTTGAGCTGCGTCCCGATGCAGGCGCGGCGCAAGCTCGATGCGGTTGGAATCAAGGTTCACCTGGCCCAGTGGCAGCAACTCGGCCGCGGCGAGCGCCTGATGATCTGCCATGCTCCGGCCAGTACCCCCGAGGAATGCGCCGCGCTTAAGGTGTTCATCGAGGAGGCCACCCTGGCGCGCGCGGGCAGCCCTCCCAAGGAACTGTCCGAAGAAGTACGTCGCGGCGCGACACCACCCCCGACACCTCCGCCCCGCCTGATTTCCCACGCCCGCGAGCTCGGCACCGAACTGACTCAGGAAAAGTGGAACGAGCTCGACGAAGATGAGCGCTACGCCCTGGTCAAATTGGGGGACGTCGAACGTCCCAGCCACAACCTGAAGTCCGCGCTGATAGAATTCTTCTCCTAAGACTCGGACCGGCCCGAGCTGACGAAGTTTAGTTGACTTCGAACGCGTTCCTACCAGGTCTCCCGAAACGGGCGCAGCTCCACGTTGAACGACCACGCAGAGCGATCCTGGTGCGCGACGTGCCACACTTCCTCCGCGATCGCCGCGGGTTTGATAAAAAAATCATCCGGTGCGTTGCCAAATCGCCGTCGCGTCCACTCCAGATCGATCACCGCGTCGATGACCACATAAGCAACGTGAACCCCCTTGGGCCCCAGCTCGCGCGCCATCGACTCCGCCAGAATCCGCTGTGCCGCCTTGGTCGGCGCAAAGCCCGCGAAATTTGGCTTACCACGTTGCGCTGAGGTGTTGCCGGTGGCGATTATCGCGCCATCACCTGCTGCCACCATCGCGGGCGCCAGTCGTCGCGCGAGATACAGCAGTGCCATCGTGTTGACCTGGAAATTCTGGTTCAAGACCGCCGGCTCGATTTCCAGGAAATTTCCGAACGCTCCCCCGACTGCGTTGTGTACCAGCACGCGGGGCTCTCCCAGGTCGCTGCGAACCGCCGCGATGGTCGCATCCAGCCGCGCCTCGTCGGTCACGTCACACGGGTAGCCACGGCTGCTCGTTATCTCGCGCTCAAGCTCCTGGAGCCGTGCGCCATTGCGCGCCAGCATTGCGACCTGGTAGCCGCCTTGTGCGAAGCGCCGCGCGATCGCGGCGCCGGTACCCGGCCCCACCCCGCTTACCAGCGCGACCGGATTCGAAGTGCTCATAGCCAACCCCCTGGTGTTAGTTAGCTGGCTGGGTGCGGACTACGCGATCGCGTTCCAACCGCTCCACGTCGGCCGCCGCGTAGCCCAACTCGCCCAGGATGCTGGCGGTATGCTCGCCCAGCAGCGGGGCGAGCGTCCTGATTCGCGCCGGAGTGCGATCGAACCGGGCCGCGGGTCGGGGTTGTCGTACTCTGCCGAACTTGGGGCTCTCGTGCTCTTCGAGTATCTGACTCGCGCGAACCTGCGGGTCCTGCAACAGCTCGAAGCGGCTCCTCACCGGCCCCGAAGGAACGTCGTTGGCAAGCAGGCGCGCGAGAATCTCGTCCGCCTTCCACTTCTCCAATTCCGCCGACATGATTTCGCGCCGCGCGACCGCGTTGACGGTCCTCGCATGCGCGGTCTTGAACCTCGGGTCTTCGATCAGATCTTCCCGTTTGAGCGCGCGGCACATCCCCGCCCATTCCTCGTCCGACATCGCACCGGCGGTGATGTAACGATCCTGGGTGGCGAAGATCAGGTCTGGTCCCATGTCGCCGTCGGATGGATCCCGCTCCTCGCCGACAAAAGTCAGACTCGGCATCGCCTCCGGCCACAGGTAGGAGATCATGGCGTCCAGCATCGAGATGCGCACGTGCTGTCCGGCCCCCGTGCGCTGCCGGGCAAAGAGCGCCGCGGTGATGGCCTGCGCGTTGGTGAGTGCGGTCGTGAAGTCGGCGATAATCGTTCGCACCATCCGCGGTCGCCCGGTATACCGATCGCGCTGGATATCCGCGAGTCCCGAAACCGCCTGGATTACCGGATCGTAGGCACGCTGGCCGGCGTATGGGCCGCTCTCCCCGAACCCGCTGATCGACACGTACACGATGTCCGGTCGGATCGCGCGGACCTCGGCCTCCGCGACGCCGAGACGTTCCGGGGCTCCGGTCCGAAAGTTATGGGCCAGCACATCGGCGGTCGCGATGAGCCGATGGACGATGGCCCGGCCCTCGGCCGCCTTGAGATCGACCGCGAGCGAACGCTTGTTGCGATTGGCGGAAAGGAACGCCGGGTTCATTCCGTTGCGTCCTTTGGCGAGACGCCGCATCAGATCGCCGCCGGGGGTTTCAACCTTGATAACGTCCGCGCCCTGATCCGCCAGCATCATCGTCGCAACCGGTCCGGCGATCATCGTGGTGAGATCCAGTACTCTTACTCCATCGAGCGGCCCCGCCGCCTTCTGCTCGGTATTCAATGCAAACTCCTGCTATTGCGCGAAGTTTCTGGCCAACGCGGCCTGGTAGGCGATACGGCCTGCCACCCGCTCGCGGTATTTCATCACTGACTCGGGAAGCGTCACTTTTTCGGCGAGCGCCCACTCCAGGCATGTCATCAGCAAGATGTCAGCGGTGCTCAGTTGGGTGCCGAACAGGTAGGGGCTCGCGGTGCCGATGCGTGGCGTCATCGCCTCAAGGTTGTGCGAGAAATAGGTTTTCGCTGCTTGCACTGCCACCGGCGCCTCCCCGTAAATGTCCTTCAATCGCAGATGGCGTCGAACCATATACAGCGAAGCCGCATCCAGCTCCGACATGATGAAGTAACACCATTCGCTCAGCGCGGCGAAGCTTTCAGGATTGGACGGCCGATAGATCTCAGGATTTGGAAAGGTCTGGCTGAGGTACTCGATTATCGCTGCACTCTCGGTCAGCACCAGCGACCCGTGCTGCAGCACGGGAATCTTGTGGCGCGGATTGAGCCGCAAAAATTCGCCGCTCTGAGTCTCGCCGGTGCGCGGGCCAATCGCGTGAAACCGGTAGTCGACACCCAGTTCCAGCAACATCCAGTGTGCCCGCATCGTGCGCGAGGTACCAACTCCCCACAGAATCACATCGCTGCCCATCGTGGTTACCCCTGGTGCGGAAAAGGTCTGGTCGGGACGTCCAAGTCGCGAAGCGTATGCGATGAACAGCCTCGACCGCCCTCCCACGCACTGCTCGGTCTAAAAGTTCTCCGTAAAGGGCCGCACATCCAATTCGTGGCTCCACACGCTGCGGTCCTGATGGGCCAGGTACCAGAACGCGTCGGCGATCGCCGCGGGCTTGAGCAAGTTCTCGTCCTTCGCGTCGGGCCGCAACTTCCTGAGCAGGGGCATATCGATGCCGCCATCGACGTTCACATACGCCACGTGAATTCCCTGCGGATGAAGATCGCGCGACATCACCTGCGCCAGTCCGCGCACCGCGAATTTCGCCGGCGCGAAGCCCGCCGAAGTCGGCCACGGGCGGATGCCCGCGGTAGCGCCCGTGATCAGAATCGTTCCGCGGCCCCGCGCGAGCATGTCCGGCACGACCTGCCGCGCCCACAGAAACGCACCGAAAGTGTGCAGCCGCCAGGTTTCCTCGAACACCTGCGGCGTGGTTTCCATCAGCCGGCCCATCGGCCGCCGTCCGCCGTTGTAGATCAGGACCTCAACCGGTCCAAGCTCGTGGTCGATACGCTCATAGGCGGCGGCGATCTGCGACTCGACGGTGGCATCGCTCCGCACGGGCAGGGCGGTCCCGCCCGCCGCGTTGATCTGGGCCGCGACGTTTTCAACTACCTGCGCGCTCCTGGCGAGCAGCGCCACCTTGTAGCCTGCCGCGAAGCGGCGGCCCAGCGCCGCGCCCAGACCTTCACCCACGCCAACCACGATGCAGGTGCGATTTGACGGTGAAGCCGGTCCACTCATGGTTTTGGGTCCTCCGACGGTTTCATGGCTTGGCTGGTATTGATGACGATCGTAATGTTTAATACCATTGCTGACGATCGTGCCGATCTGAGTCAAGAGTCGGAGAACGCCCGGGTGAGAGTGTCGAAACAGAAAGCCGCGGAGAATCGCGAGCAGATCGTTGCCGCCGCCGCCCGCCTGTTCCGTGAAAACGGTATCGCGGCGACCGGGGTCGATACGATCACCCGGCGCGCCGGCCTCACTCACGGCGGTCTCTACAGCCAGTTCGGCTCCAAGGATGCCCTCGCGGCCGCTGCCATCCTGCTCGCCTCCCGGCATTCCGCGCGCAGGTTGGAGCCTCCCGCCGAGCGCCAACCCGCAGAGCAGGGGCTGCGCAGGGTCGTCAGGCAATACCTGTCGACGTCGCATCGCGACGAGCGCGGCCGCGGCTGCGTGCTGGCCGCCCTCGGAACCGAGATCCCGCGCCAACCGCGCGCGGTACGTCAGGCGTTCACCATCGCCGTAAGGGGCGCGTTCGACTTGATGGCCGGATGGATACCGGACGGCGCCGCCTCAGGGCGTCAGCGGAAGGCGATCGCGGCCCTTTCCGCGATGGTCGGGGCGCTGGTCCTGGCGCGTGCCGTGAGCGATGAAGCACTTTCGCAACGGATCCTGGCGGTTTCGGCTAAATCGATAATCGATGCCGCCTGGCCCGTGCGGCGGGCGCGCGATACCCGGGCAACCGGGCGGCGCGCAGCCCGCAAAGGAGCAAGCTAGTGGAACCGCGCAACGCGGTCGCGGCGGTAGTCGGGGCAGGGGACTATATCGGCGCGGCGATCGCCCAGAAATTCGCCCTCGAAGGCTTCCGCGTCTTTGCCGGACGGCGTCAGGGTGACAAGCTTGCGTCGCTGATCTCGGAGCTTGAGGCGCACGGTGGTCGAATCGTCGGGCGTTCTCTCGATGCGCGCAAGGAAACCGACATCACCGCATTCCTCAACGAGGCGGACCGCACCGCGCCGCTCGAAGTCTGCATCTTCAACATCGGGGCCAACGTCAATTTTCCGCTGCTGGAAACCACCGAGCGCGGATTCCGCAAGGTATGGGAAATGGCGTGCTACTCCGGATTTCTGACCGGCCGCGAAGCGGCCCGGCTCATGCTGCCGCGGGGACGGGGCGCCATCTTTTTTACCGGTGCGACCGCCAGCTTGCGAGCCGGCGTCGGGTACGCCGCGTTTGCGGCCGCGAAATTCGGTCTCCGCGCAGTCGCGCAGAGCGCCGCACGTGAGCTGGGGCCGCACAACATCCATGTCGCACATCTCATCATCGATGCGGGCGTGGACACGGCGTGGGTCCGCGATCGCATCAAGGAACGGGAAGGCGAAGAAGCGATCAAGAATCTTGACCTTGCGCGGCTGATGACCCCCGCATCGGTCGCTGAGACTTACTGGCAACTCTACCAACAGCCTCGCGATGCGTGGACGTTCGAGCAGGAAATCCGTCCCTTCCGCGAGAAATGGTGAGGTTATGAAAAAGATTGAGTTTCATTTCGACTTCGGCAGTCCCAACGCCTATCTGAGCCACCTGGTGATTCCCGCAATCGAACAGCGCACCGGATCGAAATTCCAATACGTGCCGGTTCTGCTCGGCGGGGTGTTTAAGCTGACCAACAACCGTTCGCCCGCCGAGAGCCTGGCCGGGATCCGCAACAAGCCGCAGTACGAGCGCCTCGAGACTGCCCGTTTCATCCGCCGGCACGGAATCACGAAGTTCCAGAGCAATCCATTCTTCCCGGTGAACACGCTGATGATCATGCGCGGGGCCATCGCCGCCCGGGCCATGGGCATCTTCGAACGCTATGTCGATGAGATATACCGTCATATGTGGGCCGAGCCGAAAAAAATGGATGATCCCGATATCGTTCGTGGGGTCCTGGATGCGGCCGGTTTCGACAGCGCGCGATGGTTCGAGCTGATTCAATCGGCCCCGGTCAAAGATGAATTGCTGCGCAATACCGAGCAGTCGGTAGAGCGTGGGACCTTCGGCTCTCCAACCTTCTTCGTGGACGGCGAAATCTTCTTCGGCAAGGACCGTTTGCGCGAGGTCGAGGAGATGATCGTCGGGAACTAGCAGTGCTGGATTAGTGGCCGTTTCGCGGTCATTCTAGACGTTCGCAAACCGGTTCAGGCAGGCCGCGATCGAAAATCTGCAATCGACGAGGACCCACGATGGATTTCAACTATTCACCCGAGGACGAGGCGTTCCGCCAGGAGCTTCGCCAATGGCTCGAAGCCAACCGCCAGTACGCTCCGACCTCCTTCAGCAATCTGGCCAGCGAGGGCGATGACCACTGGAGCGCCCGCGTCCGCTGGCACAAGAAGTTAAACGAGGGCGGCTGGGTCGCCGTCAACTGGCCCACCGAATATGGCGGACGCGGGGCCACCGTCATGCAGCGGCTCATCTTTCGCGAAGAACTGGCGCGCCTCAACCTGAGCGAACCCAGCATCGGGATGGGGATCGGGCTGCTCGGGCCGACCTTGATGCACTGGGGTACGGAAGAACAGAAGCGCAAACATCTGCCGGTTATCCTCGCCGGCGATGAAATCTGGTGCCAGGGCTATAGCGAGCCGGGTTCCGGCTCCGACCTCGCTTCGATTCAGACGCGTGCCGTAGAGCGGGGCGACGACTTCGTCGTGAACGGCCAGAAAGTGTGGACCTCGATGGCGCAGCATGCGGACTGGATTTTCGCACTGGTACGCACCGACCCCGATGCGCCCAAGCACAAGGGAATCAGCTACCTGCTCATGGATATGCACAGCCCCGGCGTTACGGTCCGTCCCCTGGTGCAGATGACCGGCGGCAGAGGTTTCAACGAGGTCTTCTTCGAGGACGTTCGGGTTCCCAAGCGGAATCTGGTCGGCGAAAAGAACAACGGCTGGCAGGTCGCCATCACCACCTTGATGTTCGAGCGCGGAGGCGGTGCCGGCGCGGGCGGTCCGAGTCAGGAAGTCGTCGACCTGGCTGGCCTTGCGCGGCGACTTCCGCGCGATGGCAAGACCGCGTGGGACGATCCGGCGGTGCGCCAGAAGATCGCCGAGTTCGCGTCCGAAGCCAGGGCGCTCAAATACACCGGTTATCGTCAGTTGACACGCCAGCTCAAAGGCCTGCCACCGGGGCCGGAAGGCTCGATGATGAAGCTGGTCAGTACCGAGCTCGCGCTCAAGATCGCGTTGTACGCGATGGAACTGCTGGGACCTTATAGCCAATTCGAATACGACGCTCCCTTCGCGATCGACAAGGGCAAATGGTCATTCCGGATGTTGGCGGCTCGAGGCCCAACCATTTTCGCGGGGACTAACCAGATCCAACACAACATCATCGGCGAACGCGTCCTCGGTCTTCCAAAAGGTTGATGATGCAGCCGCACGCGCCAGGGCTTGTGGCAATGGGTGGCCGAGCTCGATCGTTCCCCCGTGCCCGGCTGCGAGCAGATTAGGTGGGGGCCTTGAGGGTCGCGAGGTCGCTGGCCACCCGGAAAGATCTACCGAAATGGAACTTGCCAAAAATTGCCTCGACGTCGGGCTCTTCACCAACCGCCTCGATGAAATGAAGGCGTTTTACGGCGAGCGTCTGCGGCTGCCCTACGAAGAACTCCTCCCCCTGGGTGGAGGAATGCAGCAGCATCGCTATGGCCTGCTCGGCTCGGTGCTCAAGGTCAACCATTCCCGCGAGCGGTTGCCGGAACGAGGCCCGGGCGCCGGGTACCGACGACTCACCATTTCCGATCCCCGCACCCCGATGCCGTTGGAACTGACCGATCCCGACGGCAATTCGATCGAGCTGGTTCCGGCGGGACAGCGAGGTATTCGGCAAATCGAAATTCACGTGGGTGTTACCAGCGAGGCCGACTTTGCGAAGTTCTACGGCAAAGCGCTGGGCGGCGAACGCGTTGACGAAAAGCGTTACCGAATCGGCGAGACCATCTTAAGCTTCGCGCACGACCCGGCCGCGCGCCGCGCAGACAAATCCGCTTCCCAAACCGCGGTGGAAGTTATCGCGTCGATGCGCGCGGTCGGCTTCCGCTACTGCACCGTGCAGGTGAAGAATTGTGACGCCGAGCACCAGCGCTTTCTCTCGATGGGGGTATGGGAAGGCGCCGCGCCGGTAACCCTGGGCAAGGTCGCAAGAATTTCCTTCATCCGCGACCCTGACGGCAACTGGATCGAAATCTCCCAGCGCGCTTCTCTAACTCTAACCGGCGCCCTGGCTGCGCCATAGCGGAAAAAGTCTGCCGCTGAATCTCCTCCGCAGGAGTGGTTGCTTCCGTCGCCGCGGCCCTCGCTCCTACCTGCCCAAAATCACGCGCACCAGCGGAGTCACATCCAGCTGTGAAGGTTGATTCCCCGCCACGCGCTGAACCAGGTCCCGCAGGTCGCTGCCATCCTTGCCCTGGCAAGCGAGTACGAGCGGAATGTGGCTGTCCTGCTCCGAAGGACTTCCGTGCCACGAGCGATAGGGACCGGAAAAGTAAAAGCGCTGCTCAATCGGAATCGTCAGGCCGGAACGCGCGAGCAGAATGATATCGCCAGCGCGGTTGCCGTATGGGCCGACGCCAAGCCAGCGCATTCGTTCGTTGAGCTTGAGCAGGTCGGGCCGCGGATGCGCCTTGAGGTATGTGTAAATCGGAAGCAGTTTTTTTCCGTCGAAGATCTCGAACGGTCGCAGCGGCTGCCCGGCCGGCGTCCGCCCGCGCGCAAAAATTAAATCCAGGGTTCTCTTCAGACGCGGTATCGGCGTGCCGGTTCGATTGACATAGTCGAATGCGCGTACCGCCGGCATCACTTCCGCGTCGAACCGCGGCGGCTTGCTCCAGTCACATTTCTGGCCAGGCGCCGGGCAGGTCGACCTGTCGGCCAGGTACACGTACGCCATGGCGCCTTGATACGCGAATGCGGCCTGGTAGTCCTGCTCATCCGGCGCCGGTTCGAGCTTGAATTTGCGCGTTCTGAAACCTGCCGCGCGCAGTACTGCAGCGGGTGTGTCGGTCCCTTCCGACCCCAGCGCGTTCTCCTTGAGCACCGGCGTGTGGCCGTGGTCGGCGATGATGAGCACATAGGTGCGATCGAGCGCCCCCGCCGCTCGGTAGGTATCCAGCACCAGCCCCACCGCGGGATCGGTTATCGTCTGGAGGTACTCGACCTGGCTGGCGAGGGCGTCGGGCGCCAGGTGGGTGTACAGGTCGATTCCTGGAAAGTAGACCACCTGGATGGCGGGTAGGCCGTGTGTATTGATCGCATCGATCAACTTGGGCACCGAATTTTCATCCAACTCGGCGTAGGCGTCGCGCTTAAGCGAGGACTTCTCCAGGACTTCGCCATGGACGAAATCGGCCATCAGCGAGACAAACGCGATGGGGTCCATGGTGGTAAAGATGTCCGCCCGTCGATACACCGGGTTGAGCGAAACGTACGAGCGCACTCCCGCCTGCTCGAACAGCGTAGGCGTGTTTAGCGCCTTCCCCACCAGGTCCTCAGTCACCATCCTGCGGGTGTCGTCGGTCTCGGTCACGGAGACAGGCGCCGGGGCGTAGAATTTCATCTCCTCGCGCACGAACCATTCGTTGCCGGGAACTCCATGATAGGCGGGCGGTGCCCCGGTGAAGATAGATGACCATGCGGCTATGGTGGTCGAAGGCAATATGCTGATCGCGTTCGGCGCGGACCACGCGTGTTCGTACAGTCCGTTGCCGCGGCTCTGGCCGAGCAGCTTTTCAAGGTTCGGAGCGTGTCCCGACTCAAGCGCCTTGTTCAGCTCGTGGTAACCGACTCCGTCGAAAGCGAAAATCAGTACCAGCGGGCCGCTCGGGGGAGCGTGCGGAAGGTTCCGCACCTTTTCGCCTCGGCTCAACAACAGTTTGGCGCCCGGGCTGCACGAGCTGGCCGCGGTAAACCCGATAAGGATCGCGAACACTACCACAAGCCGGTGGCGGGCAGGTCGCCGGTGAAGAGGCATCCTGGATCGCTTTTATCTGAAAGCGCCGCGCGGTTTCAAAGAAGATCGTGCGTGGATTTCCGGCCTAAGCCCAGCGCGAGCGTGGGCGATTGCGCGAAACGCCCGCACGCGACGAGGAGAATAACTTGACCGGTTTGGGCGCCTGGATCTGAACCTTCTCGAATCCCTCGACGTGCTCGCGTTCGAGTTGCTCTCCGAGCACCCGTTCCAGCCGGGCCAGCGTCACTCGTTCCTCGGGGGTGACCAGACTTATCGCTTCGCCGTACTTGCCCATGCGCGCGGTTCGCCCCACCCGATGTATGTAACTCTCGGTCTCATCCGGGAGATCGAAATTTATCACGTGGGATACGTCGGCGATGTCTAGACCGCGTGCTGCGAGGTCGGTCGCGACCATCACGCGAAAGCGCCGCGCTCGGAAACCCGCGAGTGCGGCGTTGCGCTGTCCTTGCGAACGATCGCCATGAATCGGCACCGCCCGGATCTGCGCGTGCTGGAGCATTTTGGCGATCCGGTCGGCGCGGCTCTTGGTGCGGGTGAAAACAATCGCGCGCTCGATCTCGGGGCGCTTCAGAATCTCCAGCAGCATCTTGCTCTTCTCTTCGAGCGCGACCGGGTAGATCGATTGGCGCACCGTCACCGGCGGCGCGCTCTTTTCGCCGATCGTCACGCGCGCGGGATTATGCAAAAACTCGCGCGCCAGCATCTCGGGTCCCGCGGCCATCGTCGCGGAAAACATCATCGTCTGCCGATGCCGTGGCACCATCCGCATGATCCGCTTGAGCTGGGGCAGGAAGCCCATGTCAAGCAGGCGGTCCGCTTCGTCGATGACCACCACCTCCAGCCGGTCGAGCTTGACGATGTGGCGCTCCAGATAATCGATGAGTCGGCCCGGGCACGCGACCAGTACCTGCGCACCGGAACGAATTTCGTCGATCTGCCGCTTCTCCGACTCTCCCCCCATCACCACCGCGGCGCGCAGTCGGGTATGCCGCGCCAGCATGGTGAATTCCCGCGCGACTTGGGTTGCCAACTCTCGCGTAGGGGTGATTACCAGGGCGGCCAGATGGCTGCAACGCGCCCGATGCAGGCGGTCGAGCGCCGGAGCGAGAAAGGCGCAGGTCTTCCCACTGCCCGTCTCCGCCGTCGCCACCACGTCGCGGCCCTGGAGGGCGACCGGGATAGTCTCGGCTTGAACCGGGGTGGTCTCGTGGTATCCGCGATCGGAAAGCGCACGCTGGATTTCGGGAGCTAAATGAAGTTCGGAAAAAAGCAATTGAGGTAATTCTTACTGCCGACGAGCATACCGATCGAAGGGCGGTCAAACAACGCTCCTCCGGCGACCACCTTCACCGTGACCCTCATACGACTTGGGGATGCGGCTGGCTTTTGGATGGCTTCCCGACAAGGAGGGATCCGGATTAGAGCAGCCCGGCCCAAGCGAAAGCTGAGTCGCTCAGCTTAGCGCGGCTTAAAACGCCCCGTGACGCCCCGCCCTCGCAGCGAAGCGGGCCGCGCCCTCGCGAGTTTCACCCGAATTCACCGTATCGATCCCGTGGCGATATTCGTTGAGCATGGCCTCCACCTGCGGCATCGTCCACGCCTCATACGTCGACATGCGGTCCGATCGCATGCAGCGCTGTGGAAACGCGGCTATTTGCGCGGCCAGCTCACGTGCTGCCCGGAGCGCATCCCCTTTTTCGGTAAGCCGGTTGACCAGCCCCATTCGCACTGCTTCGTCTCCCGACACTCCGCGGCCCGTCAGGATCATGTCCATGGCATGGCTCATCCCGATGAGGCGCGGTAACCGCACCGTGCCTCCATCGACCAGCGGCACTCCCCAGCGCCGGCAGAACACGCCAAAGACCGCGTCGCGTGCCGCCACTCGCATGTCGCACCACAACGCCAGCTCCAGTCCACCCGCGACCGCATATCCTTCCACTGCCGCGATTACGGGTTTGCTGAGCAACATTCGTGTGCATCCCAGCGGTCCCTCCCCCGTTTCGGTCACGCGATTGCCGCGATTGGTGGAGACGGCCTTCAGATCGGCGCCCGCGCAGAAACAACCCCCTTTGCCTGTGAGGATGGCGACCGAAAGCGCAGGGTCGGAATCGAAGCGCCGGAAAGCCTGGGCGAGCTCATCGGCGGTGGCGCGATCAACCGCGTTTCTGGACTCTGGCCGATTTAGGCTGATGATTGCGAGGTTTCCTTCGACTTGGTATTCCACCAGGTTCATGGCTGCTCCTTTTGGGTTGCCGACGGGGTGTTTTCACGTCCTAACCGGTGCCAAGAAAGTGTCAACCCGATCAATTTCGATCTCATTGTGCACATCCGTGGACGCTTAAAACACGCTATATGATTCACACCGCGGCGGCATTCCGATTGCATCTAGTACCCGACTCCGACCCCTACAAATATGCTACCTTTTGCACCTGGCGAAACCGGCCCACCCAGCTCGATACCCTTCCGCCCGGGTGGGGGACGTTCACGCGTGACCGTGAGCGAAACGTCATTCGCATTGGATAAATGGACCCGCCGCGCGATTAGGGTGGCCGCCAGCCTGATTGTGCTGGCGCGCCTCATCAATTTGTACGACCTGTGGCGGGTGAATGCGAACCACGCCGGACTGATCATAACGAGCGCGCTGTTCTCGATGCTTCTGGGTCTGGGCACCTTGGCCGCTACCTATGCGCCGTGGTTCGACCGCCGTTGGCGGGAAATAGTCCTGGCCATGGCCGCTTCGTCGGTCCTGGCGATGACGCTCTTTGGAATTCGAACCCAGCGCATGGAAGTGATCATGCTCTCGCTGGTCCTCGTGATCCTCGTTCCGAGCGCGCTTCTGCCCTGGTCGCCCGCATGGCAAGCATGTCTAAGCACTTTTTGTTTCGGACTGTGGCTCCTCACCATCGCGACCCTGGGTCGGCAGGCCGAGGATCCGCCCCGCTGGTTGGCAGTGATCGCCGCCGCCGCTTTCGCCCAGTTTGTGGTGATTCTGCGCTGGCGGCAAAGGGCGGAACTTGAAGAGTCCAATCGCAAGCTGCGTGAGAGCGAAACCAATCTGCGCAAGCTCTACGAGGCGAGCCCGGATCCGATAGCCGTGCTGCGCATGCCGGAGTTCATCTATACCGAGGTTAACCGGACCTTCGAGCAAGACACCGGCTTTGCGCGTGCCGAAGCGATTGGCAAGACCGACCTCGAGCTTGGGATTTGGAACGATCTGGCAGTTCGCGACCGCTTCTTCGACATCATCAGAAGGCGGGGCGCTGTGCAAAGCTTCGAGGCCGATTTCCGCCTTCGTGACGGCAGGGTGGTGCCGACCCTGATTTCCGGCGTGCAGGCAGAAATCGACGGGGCCCCCTGCGTCATCACCATCACTCGCGGAATCTTTCGGCTTAAGCAGGCCGAGCAGCAGTTGGTCGCCGCGCGCGAGGATGCACTCGCGGCGTCGCGCGCCAAGTCGGAATTCTTAAGCAGCATGTCGCACGAGATTCGCACCCCGCTCAACGCGATCCTGGGGATGGCAGATTTACTCCTGGAAACGGCCCTCAACGACGAGCAGCGCCGCTATCTCGAGACCATGACCGACAACGGCAACACGCTGCTGGAACTGATCAACGGGATTCTTGACCTGGCGCGCGTCGAGAGCGGCCGGCTGGTCCTGGAGAGTGTCGAATTCGACCTCGAAGCACTGGTTGGCCGCGTGCTCGAAACGCTCGGCGTGCGTGCGCACGAGAAAGGATTGGAACTCGCTGCGCGGGTAGCTCCCGGAGTTCCCGCTGCGCTCGTCGGTGACCCGCTCCGTCTGCGGCAGATTCTGCTCAATCTTGTCGGTAACGCGACCAAGTTTACCGCCCGTGGCGAAATTGCCCTGGCGGTCGAGCCATACCTGCCGGCCAGGGGCCTTTCCCCCGACGAGACCATGGTCCGTTTCGCGGTGAAGGACACCGGCATCGGCATCGCCAAACAGCAGCTCGATCGTATATTTGCTAACTTCTCACAGGCCGATTCCTCGACCACGCGTAACTACGGCGGTTCTGGTCTCGGTCTGGCAATCACCAAACGGCTCGTCGAGATGATGGGTGGGCAGATCTGGGTCGAGAGCGAACCCGGGCAGGGGAGCACCTTCTACTTCACTGCCCGTTTCAAACTCGCAGAGGCCGCCATTCCCGAGGTCGCCCCGAAAGTGTCACAGCTGTCCGGTGTGCGGGTGCTGATCGCTGAAGGCTCCGCGATGAATCGCGATCTGCTCAACGAGATCCTCACTGCCGAAGGTGCCCGGGTCAGCGTAGTCAAGGGCTCCGCAGCGGTGATGGGGGAAATCGCGCGTTCCCACCAGGAGCACGATCCTTACCGCCTGATGCTGATCGCCGCGCACTTTGACGACACCGATGGGTTCCAGCTCGCGCGCAAGGCCCGAACCGCGGCGGGTCCCGGCACGCGCATAATCCAGATGCTTACCTCGGATGACCTGACCAGTCAGCTTCAGCGTCTTCGCGAGGCCGGCCTGCAGTATCACCTCGTGAAGCCGCTCAAACGCGCAGAGGTCCTGAACGCGGTGTCGCGCGTGACGGGAGCGCAGACCCCCGTGTCCCGCGCCAGCAGCGCGGTTGGTAACGCCTTGAACCACGTGCGGCCGCTCAACATTTTGCTCGCCGATGATTCCGGCGACAATCGCGCTCTAATCACCGCGTTTCTCAAGGATACTCCGCATACCGTCGATGGTGTCGAGAACGGTGTGCGCGCGGTAGAGCGCTTCAAGGACGGAGGTTACGACCTCGTGCTGATGGACCTTCAGATGCCGGTGATGGACGGGGACGAGGCGACCCGCGAAATTCGCCGCTTCGAGCGCGAGAACCACCGTCCACACACGCCCATCGTGGCCCTCTCGGCGGCGGTGTTTTCAGAATCGGTCGCGCAAAGCCTGGCCGCAGGATGCGACGAGCACATCGGCAAACCGGTCAAGCGCGCGATGCTGCTCGACGTAATCAATCGGCTCGGCGCCAAGTCATCGCTTCCGCAAAGCCCCGAACCCCACCGCGCAGCATAGTTCGAACGGGCGCCAGCCGGCGCGAAGCAAGCCTCGACCAAGTCAGGCGACCCCAATCATCGACTGACCGGCCGCCCTTGTTATCGGCGCGCGCCTTACGCTATGCGATTGATCAACCATGAGCGAATTCACCGTCAAGGACAAAGCCGCGATCGTTGGACTGGGCGAAACCAAGTACTACAAGCGCGGCGGTGCTCCCGTCAGCGAGTTCCGTCTCGCACTCGAAGCGATTCTGCGAGCCTGCGACGACGCGGGAATTCGTCCGACCGACATCGATGGGATCGCTTCCTACAGCAATGATCGCAATGACTCGGTCCGGGTCGCGACTGCGCTGGGACTGCCGGAGCTGCGCCTGTCGACGATGTTCTGGGGCGGTGGGGGCGGGGGTGGTTCGGGTGCGATTGGCAACGCCGCCGCGGCGATTGCCGCGGGGTACGCCAACTGCGTGGTGGTTTACCGCGCGCTCGCGCAGGGACAATTCGGACGTTTCGGCCAGACCCCCGCGCTCAACACCATTTCGGGGCCGCCCGCCTATACCTGGCCCTACGGAATGTCCACGCCCGCGCAATGGATCGCGCTGCGCACCCGCCGCTTCATGCACGAACATCATGTCACCCAGGATGCGATCGCAGCGATCGCGCTGGCCTGCTACCACCACGCGCAATTCAACCCGTGCGCGATCATGTATGGCCGTCCGCTCACGCGCCAGATGTATGACGAATCGCGCTGGATCGTCGAGCCGTTCCATCTTTACGACTGTTGCATGGAGAACGATGGGGCCGCCGCGGTCATTCTGACCACCCCCGAGCGCGCCCGCGACATGCGGCAGCGACCGGCGTGGATAATGGCAGCGGCGCAGGGCTCGGACTTTCGCCAGGGTGCCGGTGCCGAGAACAATCCCGACTACGGCACTTCGAACTTCAAGACCCTTGCACCACGGCTTTACGCGATGGCCGGCATCGAGCCCAAGGACGTCGATGTTGCCCAGGTCTACGAGAACTTCACCGGCGCGGTGATGACCAGCCTGGTTGAACACGGCTTCTGCACTCCTGACCAGGTGATGGAATTCTGCACAGTGGAGAATCTTACCTGGCCCCACGGCCGACTGCCCCTCAACACCAGCGGCGGCAACCTCGCCGAGTGCTACATGCATGGGCTCGAGTTGGTCATCGAAGCAGCCCGCCAGGTCCGCGGTACTTCCACCTGCCAGGTGAAGGATGCAGAGATTTCGATGGTGGTGTCGGGACCGATGGTTGCACCAGTCAGCGATCTGATCCTGCATCGATAGCGAGAAGTGCAAGTGAGCGAAGCTGATCAGAACCGAAAAACCTATCTACCCCAGGGGATGCCAGTCCCGGTCGCAGCGCGCGACGGCGTCGACCGCGAATTCTACGAAGCGCTCAAGCGCCACCAGCTCGTCGTACAGCGCTGTGGCAAGTGCGGGACCTTCCAGTTCCCGGCCGAATGGATCTGTTACAAGTGCCACACCATGGAACCTGGATGGGAACGCGTATCCGGACGCGGACGAATCTACAGCTGGGAACGCGTCTGGCATCCCGCGCATCCGGCTCTCAAGGGCTCATGCCCGTATCTCGTGGTAGTGGTAGAACTTCCCGACGCAGGCAACATCAGGATGGTGGGCAACCTGCTGGGCGATCCGATGCAGGAAGTGACTATCGACGCCGAGGTCGAAGCCGTATTCGAAGACCGCGAAGGTGGTACGCTCGTCCAGTGGCAACTCGCCCGCGCGCGATAACCGGGAGACGATCCCGCTGGTTTTCCTTCCCAATTCGGGAAGCTGAAAAAAGTTTTCGGGAGAGAATGTCGCTCGGTTGCCTATGCTCCGAGAGAATGGTTAACAGCGGCGCGGCTCTCTGGTCCTGGTCGACCAGTTCGGAAAGCCGAGCCAGGACTAAGTGAGTCGTACCAGCCTGTTACTACGCCTTTTCTCCGTCCGGCTTCACGAACTGCAACGAGGCTGAGTTCATGCAATAACGCAACCCGGTCGGTCGCGGGCCATCGTTAAATACGTGCCCCAGATGCGCGTCGCACTTGGCGCACAGTACCTCGGTTCGGGTCATGAATAGTGACCGGTCGGTTTCCGTCTTTATGTTCTCTGGCGCGATCGGCTGCCAGAAACTTGGCCACCCCGTCCCGGAATCGAACTTGGTGTCCGACGAGAACAGGGCGTTGCCGCAGCAGATGCAGCGGAACAGTCCCTTTTCGTGCCAGTCGGCGTACTTGTTGCTGAACGGGCGCTCGGTACCTTTCTGGCGCGTTACTTCGTATTGCTCAGGAGTCAGCTCCTTCTGCCACTCCGCATCAGGTTTCACTACCTTGTTTTCAGCCACGACGCTCTTCCTTTCACCGGCATCAGTGAATTCGACAATCGGAACCGTACCGGCATGCTCGCCGGTTTCTGCCGGCGCGGAACCTTCCTCCGAGTGTGCACTGCGGACGAACTTAAGAGCAACCAGCGCCGGTACCGCGATAAGCCCCGCGATTACCGAGCGCCGGCCAATCTGCCTGGAATTCACGCGACCTCCTAACCTGCTGAGGGGTTACCACTCAATAGTACGAACCTGAGACGCCGCCGGATGGTTCCATCCGCCAGAAAAATCTCTAATTGCAGTACACCTGTCGCGATGATAGCAGAGTACGGCATCGGAGAATCAGGAGTTACTATCGGGCCAGCGGGGGTTAAACGGTGACATTACTGCAGATTTATGCGCTTACAGCCATAATCCTCACACTCAAAATGTCCGCTATTTCCGTGGTGCAAGGGCTCGCCCGCACCCGGACTGGACTCTTCATCAATCCCGAAGATGCCAGGACCTTTGGCGCGCAAACCGCCGCCGAGGAAGCTCCTACGGTGAAACGGGCGGCCCGGGCTTGGCACAATGATCTCGAGAATATCCCGATATTTCTGATCCTCGGCTGGATCTACGTTACCGCCGGTCTCTCGGCGACGACATTTTTCATTTATTGCGCGATCTTCGTAGTTGCCCGCATCGTCCACACCATCTGTTACCTGAACGGTATCCAGCCGCTGCGGACCATCGCCTTTACCCTGGGAGCATTGACGACCTTCGCAATGGTGGTACAGCTGCTGATCAAGGTGGTCGTGGCCTAGAGGAGATTTCCCGGGACGGTTGCTAACCCGGGCGGGCACATGGCGCGCAATCGGGGCGGGGCCCCGCGTCTCTTCTGTTTGCTGCAACTGCCCCCGGTCCGGACGCCTGGTCAGAGATCTTTCGCCTGGTCAGCAAATGGAGTGCTCCACCTTTAAGGTGCGAGGTGGAGCACCTCTCGCAGGAGTCAGTGGTGTTTGGCGGCGATGTTGGCGTAGTTGTCCATCAGCGGCAGGACCGTCTCGCGTCCGGCCGGCGGCAGCTGGAATATCAAGCGCTCGAACCCGAGATCGACCAGGCTGCGGATGGCGTCGTCCTTGGACGGCGCCCCGAACATCGACAGGGACAACTGCTTGCGGCTGGCTTGCTTCTCGGCCTCGCGCAGCCGTCTGATCCCAGCTGCAAAATCGTAGCGGGGAAAATTGATCGGCAGCCACCCGTCGCAATACTCGGCGACTCGTTCAAACACGCGCTTGGATTGTGAACCGAGCAGTATAGGCGGGCCGCCTGCCTGAACCGGCTTGGGAAAAGACCAGATCGGATCGAAGTTTACGAACTCGCCGTGAAACTCCGCTGCCTCCTTGGTCCAGATCTCGCGAATCGCAAGAATCTTCTCTTTGACGATCTTCCACTTGCGCTTGGCGACCGCTCCGTGGTTCTCCATTTCCTCGACGTTCCATCCGGCGCCGATTCCGAACAGGACCCGACCACCCGAAATCATGTCGAGCGACGCGACCTCCTTGGCCAGGGTTATCGGGTCGCGCTCGATAACCAGGCAGACGCCCGTGCCCAGCTTGAGCTTCTTGGTCGCGGCCGCGGCTGCGCCCAGGGCGACGAACGGATCGTGTGTGTGCCAGTACTCCTTGGGCAGATCGGTGCCGCCCGGAAATGGGGTCTTCCGCGATGCAGGAATATGGGTATGCTCGGGAACCCAGAGCGATTCGAACCCGCGCTTCTCGGCTTCGACAGCAAGCTCGACCGGTTGAATAGCGTAGTCCGTCGCGAACATGGACAGTGCAAATTGAGTCATTTCCAGCTCTCCGGCAGCAGACCTTATCAGTTGGCTCGTGAACGGAGCACCTTGCCCGGCAGGTTGCCAGCATGCTTGCCGTGCTCGTAGAGCACCTCGCCGTTGACCACCGTGTACTCGATTCCCTCCGCCGGCATCACGAGCCTGCGCCCTCCGCCCGGCAGATCGTTCTGCATCTTGGCCCGCTTGGCAGAACCCACCGTCCGCTCATCGAAGATGGCCACATCGGCGGGAAGGCCAGCATTGAGCCGGCCGCGATCCTTCAGTCCGAAGAAGTCCGCAGGTTCGGAGGTGATTCGCTTGACCGCCTGCTCCAGGGTGAGCGCCTGGCGCTCGCGTACCCACGTGCCGAGCAGGTATGTGCAATAGCCCGCATCGCAGAGCATGTTCACATGCGCGCCGCCGTCCGAGAGACCGATCATCGTGCGCGAGTCGGTAATCAGGCGGCGGATTCCTTCCTCGTGGTACTGCTGCATCGTGTACTGGATGTTGAGGTCATCCTCGAGTGCCAGGTCGAAGAACGTATCCAGCGGGTCCTTGCCGCGCAGTTCCGCAGCCTCGGCCACGGTCTTGCGCTCATACTGCTTGACGGATTCATTGGTCACTTCCAGCACCTCGACCCGGTTCCAGCGCCCCTGGAACAGATGCGGCCGCTTAAGTTCTTCGCGGAAGGCCGCGCGGAAACTCGGGTCGCGATAGAACTCCTTCTGTTTCTCCACGGTCTGGTTGAACACCGGTCCCCACATCGCCATGTCCGCAAACGAGAACGGGTTGCGCAGATCCATCTGTACGCTGAATGGCTTGCAGAGCACCTGCGGTACACCGCCGCGAGCAATTAGGGGTTCGAGGCGATTGAGAATGCCATCGGTCGCTTCGGGCTTGTCCGGGCGCGATGCGATCGCGAGCCACGTAACCGGCCGCCCGCTTTCCTCGAGCAGGAACTTCAGCAGGTCGTGCTCTTCATCCGAGACGCGCCCGATTCTCTGCGTCAGCGCGACCTCGATCGAACCGCGGCCGAGGCGCTTGAGCTCATTTGCGTATGCCTTCAATTCATCGCGCGATGCCAGCCGGCAGGCGAGGGGACGCCCCTGGAAGCCAATGTGCTGCGCGAGCGTGGTGGTGGAAAATCCGACTGCGCCGGCCTGGACCGCATCGCCCAGCAGCGCCGCGATTTTCTGAATCTCATCTGGCCGCGCCTCGCGCTCCATCGACTCCTCGCCCATCACGAAATGGCGAAAGGGAGTCAGGGGCGCGAGAAAGGCCAGGTTGATGCCCGACCTGCGCTTTTCGGCCGCATCGAGGTACTGCGGGAAGGTTTCCCATTCCCACGTGATGCCGCGCTTGAGTGCATCGATGGGGATCGCCTCGACGTTGACCAGGTCCCACGCCGCGATTTCGCGCACGCTCTCGCGGCAGGGTGCGATGCCGACCCCGCAGTTGCCCATGACCACGCTGGTGACGCCATGCCACGATGTGCAGCTGACCATCGGGTCCCAGCAGATCTGCGCATCGTAGTGCGTGTGTGGGTCAACGAAGCCGGGCGCAACGATCAAGTCCGATGCGTCGATAGTGCGGCGCCCACCCTCGGTCACCTTGCCTATCTCCGCGACTTTGCCGTTTGCGATTGCGACGTCCGCGCGCTTGCGCTCCGCGCCGGTTCCATCTACTACCGTGCCGTTCTTGATAACCAGGTCATATGCCATAGCCGTTTGCTCCTCGCTCTCGACGTCTGCGATGAACGTGACTCGCGCTATTGGTGAAGATGCTCTCAAGCGGGAGTCTTGATCCAATCGCCCTCCCCGCGCAAACGGTGCCGCGCTGCCATTTCCAGCCCGGCGCCAAGTCTCCTTGCTCCGCCACCGACCCGACCTCTTGAAATCACCGAAAAACCAAAGGGTCAGCGCCACCCCATCTTGCAGCAGGCGACGCTGGTTCAATTTCCGCCGCTGCGATAGTCTCAAAATCCGTGCGCAACCGACGCGCCTCGAGGAGAAGTCATGAAGGTTGTTGTGGACCTACAGCTCTGCGAAGGGAATGCCCGCTGCGTGGAAGCCGCGCCGGAGGTTTTCGAGGTGGGCGATGACGACAAGGCACGTCTGCTCACGGGAAGCCCCGCCGAATCTCTGCGCGACAAGCTCAAGCTGGCGGTACGGATGTGCCCGCGCCAGGCGATCGCACTCAAGGAAGACTAGGATTTCGTGCGGCCCGACCCGCGCGCCCGTTCCATGGAACAAACGCTGTCACTCCAAAACCTCGACATCATCAGTCCCGATCACTACGCCAGGAATGGGTACCCACACGCGGAGTGGACCTACCTGCGCGAACACCAGCCGGTCTTCTGGTGCGAGCATCCCCACACTGACCCGTTCTGGGCCATCACCAAGCACGCCGACATCGTCAACATCTCCCGGCAGCCACGCCTGTTCCTCAACGGTCCACGGCTCCTGGTGTTTGTACAGGAAGGCAGTTCCGGACCCCCGCCCACGCCGCCCTTTCGTCATTTGCTCGATATGGATCCCCCGGAGCACGGCGAGTATCGCGCACTTGTAAGCAGGCGATTCACGCCGCGGGGAGTGCGCCACCTCGAGGCGCAAATCGACGCGATCGCGCGGCAGGTCCTCGACGACCTGACCGGCCGCGACCGCTGCGATTTCGTGCTCGACATCTCCTCCAGAATTCCACTCGCGGTGATTGCGGAGCTGCTCGGCGTGCCCCATCAGGACTGGGAGCAGCTGTTTCAGTGGACCAACGAGACCATCGGAGGCAGCGACCCCGAGTTCCAGCAGGGAACGAGCACCCAGGAAACCCTCGACCGTGCGCGGCTGGGCTTGTTTCAGTATTTCAGCAACATGGTTGCGGAACGCATCAAAGCCCCCACCGACGACATCACCAGCGTGGTTGCGAACGCGAAGGTAAAGGGGGAGCCGCTGCCACAGCTTGAACTGCTCTCGTACTTTTTTCTGCTGGTGGTGGCAGGCAATGAGACCACACGTAATGCGACCACCGGCGGCCTGCTCGCGCTGATCGAAAACCCCGATCAATGGGATCGGCTAAGAAAAAATCCGGCGCTGCTCAAGCCCGCGGTTGAAGAGATCGTCCGTTGGACCACCCCGGTGATTCAGTTCGCCCGCACCGCCGTCGAAGATACCGAGGTTCGAGGTCAGAAGATTCGCAAGGGTGAATCGGTATGCCTGTTCTACCCGTCTGCGAATCGCGACCAAGAGGTTTTCGACAACCCTTTCAAGTTCGACGTGGGCCGCGATCCCAATCCGCATATCGCGTTCGGAATCGGCGAACACTTCTGTCTCGGCGCCAACCTCGCCAGGCTGGAACTCGAAGTTATCTTCCGCCAGCTGATCGAACGGCTGGAGTATGCCGAGCTGGCCGGCCCGGTCGAACGGCTGCGCTCCAGCTTCGTCGGCGGCATCAAGCACATGCCCATCAAGATGAAGCTGAATCCCGCCCGCGACTGACGGTTTTCGTCCCGGGGAAGGCAAGGCGGTGGATTTCACAAGGGCTTATTCTGTCCAGGCTGGGTGAGCTTGAGAATTCGCTATTCTCCTGGAATCGGCGTTGCGCCGCGGGCGCTCGATTCGTAGCAGGCCTCCACCAGCGCCATCGTTTTCAACGCATCTTCGATTGGCGACATCAACGTCTCGTCCTCTCCCGCCACGAATCGTTGCAGGTTCGCCATCGGTCCTTCGAACGCTTCCAGGAACCACGACCCGCGCAGGGGTACCTCGCGCCAGTGGTCGCCGGTGGTGATTTCAAGCCGATCCGGCTCACCCTCCGGATAGTTGAGATTCACGCCCATCTTCGCAATCGCCGCTCCCCGCGTGCCCTCGAGCTTCAGTTGCGAGACCGCGTAGAGCGGGTTGAACTTATGCGTGTGGTTCATCGTGAGGCTCGCGCGAATGCGCTCCCCGTAATCAAGAATGATCGATGTGCATGCATCCGCGTAGTCGGGCAATTCCGGATGCCGCACGCCCTTGCAGTAGACCCCGCGTGGCTCACCCAGCAGCGAACGCACCAGGTCTAGGTAATGAATCGAATGCATCAGAACTTCCAGCCGCGGTTGGCCCTTGAGGAAGGCCCAATAGTTCCACGGCGTATGCAACATGATGCGGACCTCCAGGTCGGTGAAGTCGCCGAGGAGGCCGCGCCCGATAGCGTCGCGCAGCGCCAGCATGTTGGGCGCGAAGCGTAGCTGAAAATTCATCGCCGCCCTGAGCTGACGTTCGCGGCATTGGGCGAGGATGCGCCGCGCATCGGCAAGATCGCGGCCCATTGGCTTTTGAATCAGCACCGCACAATTCGGACGCATCTGGTCGAGGATCGTGTCGATCTGATGCGGCGGCACCGCGATGTCGAAGACCGCGTCGGTCGCCAACGCCGCCTTAAGCGAGTCGAACGCGCGCGGCAGCCCGAACTGCGCCATCCGCTCCACCGCCGCCGAGTGATTGATGTCGAAGATGCCTGCGACCGGAAACCCCAGGCGCGCATAGGTCGGCAAATGCGCGTCGCGCACTATGCTGCCCGCACCTATTACCACGATTGGTCTGGGCGCCGAGGGTTGTGCCCATCGCTGATTGAGCGAATCGAGCACCGCTTGTGTGGTTGTCATGACGCGCTGGCGTGATGCTACCATGCCGCGCGAGGGAAGCGGTCATGCCACGCACGATCGTCAGGCTAAGCGCTCGCGATATCCGGATGCCGACCTCGGAGAGCAAGGCGGGCTCCGACGCGATGCACGTTGACCCGGACTATTCCGGCGCCTACGTGATTCTCGAAACCGACGCGGACGATGGGCGCTGCGGACACGGCATGACCTTCACCATCGGCCGCGGCAACGAAATCTGCGTGGCCGCGATTGACGCGCTCAAACCTCTGGTCGTGGGGCTGAGCCTTGAATCCATCATCTGGGACATGGCGGGTTTCTGGCGGCGCCTCACCGGGGAAAGCCAGCTCAGATGGATCGGTCCGGAAAAAGGCGTGATTCATCTGGCCACCGCCGCGATCGTGAATGCGATTTGGGACCTGTGGGCCAAGGTGGAAGGCAAGCCGGTATGGCAGCTGGTCGCCGACCTGACGCCCGAGCAGTTCGTCGATTGTATCGACTTCCGCTACCTGTCTGATGCGCTCACCCGGGACGACGCACTCCAAATCCTGCGTGACAAGCTGCCGACCCGCGCGGCGCGTGAAGCGGAGATGCGCAGGGAAGGCTATCCCGCGTACATCACTTCCGCGGGATGGATGGGGTACCCCGATGAGCTCGTGCGCAAACTATGCCGCGAGGCGCGCGCGGCGGGTTGGACGCGTTTCAAGATCAAAGTCGGGCGCGACTCTGATGAGAACGTGCGTCGCGCAGCGCTGGTGCGCGAGGAGATTGGCCCCGATGCTCTTATGATGATGGATGCGAACCAGGCGTGGGAGGTCGGCGAGGCCATCGCCCTGATGCGTCCGCTGGCGGAGTTCCATCCGCTGTGGATCGAAGAACCCACCAGCCCCGACGATATTCTCGGACATGCCGCCATTCGGCGTGCGATTCATCCAATCGGGGTGGCGACCGGCGAACATGGCGCCAACCGCGTGATCTTCAAGCAGCTGATGCAGGCCGGGGCGATCGATTTCTGCCAGTTCGACAACTGTCGCCTCGGCGGACTCAGCGAAGCGCTGGCGGTTCTTCTACTGGCGGCAAAATTCAAGGTTCCGGTCTGCCCGCACGCGGGCGGTCTCGGTCTCTGCGAGTACGCCCAGCACGTGTCGCTGATTGACTACATCTGCGTCAGCGGCAGTCTCGATCGCCGCATGACCGAATTCGCTGACCATCTGCACGAGCATTTCCTGGACCCGGTCTCGTTTCGGGGCGGTCGCTATGTCGTCCCCACTGCGCCCGGCTTCAGCATAGAGATGAAGCCGCAGTCTTTGGATGACTACGAATTTCCGCAGGGTCGCAAATGGCGCCGGTAGCCCCAGGCTTGGCCGCCTCCTGGTTAGGTTCCTGAGCTCCGAAGGGCCCGCTGCCCCCCTACCGAAGCACCGCGCCCCAAGGTGGCGTCCGAGTCCGGGCATTGGCCTCTCTTCTGTGCGCCGCCCGCCACGGCTCGCTACTCTAGTCGGAACACCAATTCCATCTGCGCCCACCACTCGCCGGGCTTGGCATGCGCCGTCGGCTCCTGAAACGAGGCCATCAACTGCTGCCATTCCTGCACTCGCGCGGAGCTTTTCTCATAGCGCGCGAAGTCCTGCGCCAAATCGAAGTCGTCATCGGTCTCCATGAACATGAAGAGCTGGCGTCCCAGGATCCAGATGAGCATCCGGCGGATGCCCACTGACTTGAGTCCCTGCTGAACCTCCGGCCACGCCCTAGCGTGATATTCGACGTAGCGACGCCGAATCTCGGGGTCGTCCTTGAGGTTGATGGTTTGTCCATACTGTTTCATCGCAATGATTCCGTCCTAGAAGACCAGCACGCCGCCATCAATTGGATAAGCCTGTCCCGTTATGAACGATGCTTCATCCGAGCACAGATAAAGCGCCAGGGCGGCCACCTCCTCCGGCGTACCCATCCGCCCGAGGGGCTGATACTCGGAGAGCTGCTTGAACAGCTCCGGTTCACGGCCCGGATAGGTGTTCTTGAGGTATCCATCAACCAACGGCGTGTGCACGCGGGCCGGGCAAACGCAGTTACAACGGATCTTGTCGCCAATGAAATCCACCGCTATGGATCGGGTCATCGCCAACACCGCACCCTTGCTCATTGAATATGCAAATCGATCGACCAGGCCGATCAGCGAGGCGATCGAAGCCAGATTGAGAATCGCGCCGCCGCCGGCCTTTTTCATCCGCGGCACGGCCGCCTGCGAGCAAAGAAACAATCCCTTGACGTTGACCGCATAGATACGATCGAGATCAGCTTCGCTGGTGCTTTCAACGGTTCCGATATGCACGATGCCGGCATTGTTGACGAGGATGTCGAGACGGGAAGCTTCCAGATCGATCGCGCCGAAGGCCGTCTGAACTGACTCGGCCGAGGCCACGTCGCAAGCGATCGCGGTCGCCATCCCACCTTTCGCCCGAATGTTCGCCGCGGTTTCTTCCCCGGCCGTGGTATCGCGCTCCAGTACGAACACCCGAGCACCCGCACTGCTGAAGGTTTTAGCAATCGCACGACCAATCCCGGAGCCCGCCCCGGTCACCGCCGCGACCTTGCCGTCAAGCCGAAACATCGCCACCTCCGAACTTTGAACCCCGTCCGACCAGAGGCTGCCGCTGAAAAATCTCCGCGATGCTAATTGATTCGAGGTTGGTAGGTCGCGTCTGGGTCGGCGCCCGCCTCATCGCGCCGGACGCGCCCCTTTTAGCAAAGTGTCCAGATCAAATTTGAGAAATTCCCCAATCCGTTCGATGGTGAAGTCGGGCGCCGGATACTTGGCGACTTCCTTCGGGTCATTGGCGTAGTGACCCTGTCTCGGGAACACCGTCGTCACGCGGGTTCCCCACTGGCGCTTGACATCTGCCAGGATCCTCACCTTGTCATCGACCAGCACGTAGTGGTCGGCCGGGTATCGCTGCGCGACATCATCCAGTTCGGTTTCCTTGTGTATGTAGATCAGCACCTCGCCGTCGATCGCCTCGTAGATGCCCGAGCGGTAGATCTTGTGGGGCTGAAAGACCACGTCTCCGTCGGACAGAATGATCGCCTTGCCCATCTTGCGGGCGTGTTCGATTGCGTCGAGCGAATCCGGAAAGAGGCGATTGGCGAACGGATAGTCCACCAAGTACATCGAAGCATCGAGAATCTTGAAGTCGCGCGGGTAGGCGACCCGGTAGCGTTGCAGGGCTCCCAGGTAGTCCGCGTAACCGAGCTCGCCGCGCAGTTGCTCGAAGAATTCCCAGTAGCGCTTTTGCTGTTCGACACCGACATCGCGCTCGAGGTGCTTCATCAAATCCGCGACTATCGCGTCGTTGTTTACCAGGGTGTTATCGATATCGAGCAGGAACACTACCGGATGGGTTGCCACGTATCCTCTCCTTGAGAGCTCGGCCGATCAGGTTTGGGTCATTCAGATTAACCATAGACCCTCGCTTATGGGAACTTGTGCCGCCACCAAGCAGCGCGGCCGTAACATTTGAGGGTTAGCAGAAGCGATGAGTCATCAGGGCCAAAAAGGGGCCCGCACCGACCGCGGCGCTGCATAGATCGACAGCCGTACGATTGCGGGGGTATTGGATAGACATGAAATTTCCCAAGGGATTTCTGTGGGGTACTGCTACCGCCGCCTACCAGGTCGAGGGCGGCAACATCAATTCCGACTACTGGCTGATGGAGCATCTGCCGGTGAGTCCCTTCGTGGAAAAGTCCGGCGACGCGTGCGATCAGTATCATCGCTATGTCGAAGATTGCGCTCTTCTCGCGCAGCTCGGATTCAACTCCTATCGATTCTCAGTCGAGTGGGCGCGGATCGAGCCGGAGGAGAACGAGTTCTCTCGCGCCGCGGTCGAGCACTACCGGCGGGTGCTGACCGCCTGCCACGACCACGGGCTGGCCCCGATGGTGACGCTGCATCATTTTTCCTCGCCGCGATGGCTGGCTGCCAAGGGCGGTTTCGAGACCGCAGCCGTGGGGGAGGCGTTCGCGCGCTACTGCGAGCGGATCGCTCATGACCTCGGCGATCTGTTCGCCAGCGCGTGTACCATCAACGAATTGAACTCGGTCGCTCATCTTCAGCATGGCGGGGTGATGCCGCCGGACGAGGTCATCGTCCAATTGCCCTGGCGGCTGGAGGCCGCGCGCATCAGCAACACGACTCCGGAACGCTACTCGATGTTTCCGTTCGTTGCCCGCAGCACGACCGGACAAAACGTTCTGCGCGCGCATCGCCTTGGAGCTGCGGCGCTCAAGTCGGGTCGCGCAAAATTCCCGGTCGGCATGACAGTCGCGATGCAGGAGATCGAGGCGCTTCCCGGCGGCGAGGCCAACGCCGCGCGCGCGTTGCGCGAATCCGAGGACCTCTTTCTCGAGGCGGCGCGCGGCGACGACTTCGTTGGCGTGCAAACCTATACTCGCCGCCGCGTAGGGCCGGAAGGTCCGGTCGGTCCTGAGCCGGGCGTCGAGCAAACCCAGATGGGCTACGAGTTCCGCCCCCAGGCGCTCGAAATTACCGTTCGCCGCGCCGCCGCGGTGGCCAAGGTGCCGATAATCGTTACCGAAAGCGGAATTGGCACCGAAGACGACTCTCGCCGCCGCACCTTCGTTGAAGCTGCGCTCGCGGGGGTCGGGCGGTGCATCAAGGACGGAATCGATGTGCGCGGCTACTATTACTGGTCGGCAATGGACAACTTCGAGTGGCTGTTGGGTTACATGCCGAAGTTCGGATTGATAGCCGTCGACCGAATGACCCAGGCGCGAACCGTCAAGCCTAGCGGGGAATGGTTGGGAAGAGTGGCGCGCGCCAACTCCACCGAGCTGGCTGATTGAACGTGGCCGCAGGTCGGCAACCCACGCCGGCCCCCGCGCTCTGGTCGGCGGAAACGGCGCTCGCGGATGCAGCGCTCGCCAAGGTGCGCCGGCGTCTGCTGCCTTTTCTTTTCCTTCTCTACATCGTCAACTACATGGATCGCATCAACGTAGGCTTCGCCTCGCTCCGCATGAACCACGACCTTGGCCTCAGCGACCAGGTCTTTGGTGTGGGAGCGGGATTGTTCTTCATCGGCTATTTCATCTTCGAAATTCCGAGCAACCTGATTCTCGCCCGGGTGGGCGCGCGTACCTGGATCGCCCGGATCATGATCACCTGGGGTCTGGTGGCGATTGCCATGATGTTCGTTCGCGGCGAAAGGAGCTTCTATGCCCTGCGGTTTCTGCTGGGCGTCGCGGAGGCGGGATTCTTTCCCGGCGTGGTTCTGTACCTCGGGTGGTGGTTTCCGGAACGCGAGCGCGCTCGCGCGATCGCACTGTTCATGACCGCGACCGCAATCGCCGGAATCGTGGTAGGCCCAATCTCCGGCGCCCTCCTGATGATGCACGGCTTCCTCGGCATAAAGGGATGGCAGTGGCTGTTTGCGATGGAAGGATTCCCGGCCATGGTTCTCGGGCTCGTAGTTGCGCTGTGGCTTCCTGATCGTCCGGACGAGGCACGGTGGCTTTCGGCGAGCGAGCGCGGCGCGCTTGCCGAGGCCCTCGCACGCGAGGGCGCGCTTCGCGACACCGGAGCCCGCCACACCCTCGGCGAGGCTTTCCTCGATGCTCGGGTCTGGCTGCTTGCGGCGATCTACTTCGGATTTGTGATGGGAGTATATGGAGTCAACCTGTGGCTGCCCCAGATCGTGAGCGATTTCGGTTTGGGCGGTGACTTCGCGATTGGAGTAATCACCGCGATCCCCTCCGTGGGAGCTGCAATCTGCATGGTGAAGGTCGGGCGCGCGTCCGATCGCAGTGGAGCACGGCGGCGCTATCTCGTACTTGCCCTGAGCGTTGGCGCGCTGGGCTTGCTGCTGTCCGCCATCACTCGAAATCCGTACCTCGAGCTCGCAACCATATCCATCAGCTTCGCAGGAATCTTCAGTGCACTGGGTCCGTTCTGGGCAATCCCGAATCTGTTTCTCGGCGGCGCGGCGGCGGCCGGCGGAATCGCGTTGATCAATTCGCTCGGCAATCTGGGCGGGTTCGTCGGCCCCACGCTGATGGGTTACATGAAACAGACCACCGGCAGCTTCGCGGGCGGTCTCGCGTTGCTCGCACTGGGAATCGCCGGCGCCGCTGCGCTCTCGATGTTGGTCCCGCGTGCGACCAATTCCTGAACCTGGCATCGCACTCCGATTGTCGAGTCATGGTTGTCTGCTCGTCTTCCCGCGGCGTTTGACGTCGAGGGTCGCACTTCGGCGTTTCGGTGCGGTCGGTTGCGATATGCAACTTGTATGGCTGCGTGCAATTCGCTAAATGGCGAAACAGAATCCTTCCTCCTCAGGAGTCGCAATGGCAGAACTGAAGAATCGGCAATGGCTTCTCGCGGCGCGTCCTCAAGGAATCATCAAGGAAACCGATTTCCGCTGGAACGAAACCACGGCCCCGCCCCCTAAAGACGGTGAGCTGCTCGTCCGCAATCTGGCTTTCTCTTTCGATCCGACCCAACGCGGCTGGATGTCCATGGATACCTACATTCCCGCAATTCCAATCGGACAGGTGATGCGCGCCAGCGCCATCGGCCAGGTCGTCGACTCGAAAAAGCCGGGGTTCGCCAAAGGCGACCTGGTGCAGGGGCTGTTCGGGTGGGAAGACTACACGATCACGGACGGCGGAGGACTCTTCTCGGTCGAGAAATTTCCTAGGGGCACCGATCCCGTCCTCTCACTGTCGGTGCTGGGCATTACCGGGCTGACGGCATACTTCGGCACGCTTGAGGTGGGTCAACCCAAGAGCGGCGAAACCTTCGTGGTTTCGGGCGCCGCTGGAGCGACCGGGTCGGTCGCCGGGATGATCGCGAAACTTAAAGGATGCCGCGTAATCGGGATCGCCGGTGGCCCGCAGAAGTGCGAGTGGCTGACCAGGGAAGCCGGTTTCGATGCCGCAATTGATTACAAGAACGAGAACGTCGGTGAAGCTTTGACCCGCCTGTGTCCCAAAGGCATCGACATTTACTTCGACAACGTCGGCGGCGAAATTCTGGAGCTGGTCCTCGACCGACTCGCGTTCCGGGCTCGCGTAGTCCTCTGCGGTGCGATCTCACAATATAATGAAGCCGCGGGGGTGATGGCCCATCCACCGCGCAACTACTTCCGTCTGATCTTTCACGGCGCGCGGATGGAGGGGTTCCTCGTGTTTCACTTCGCCCAGCAATACCCCGCGGCACGGCAGGCGCTCTCCGAATGGCACGCCAAGGGCAAGATCAAAAATCAGGTCGATCTTCAGCGCGGGCTCGAAAACGCGCCCAAAACCATAATCCGCCTGTTCACCGGCGCGAATTTCGGCAAGCAGCTGCTCACTCTTGGGAACCCCGAGTAACGCCACCCCGAGGAAACCTACAATGCACACCAACATCGAGCATGTCGAAGCGTCGCTGAACTACCTCGCGCCGGACTCCGAGAAACCGGTGAACTACATGTACCGGCCGCCCACGGGAGTTCCCACCCGCACCGGCACGTACGTGACACACACGATGCCGATTTACAATGCGCGTGCGATCCTCGATGAAGTGTCACTCGACAGACAGGGCTTTGCGCTAAGTCCACCAGCAGAGCATGGTGCGCAACTTCTATGACGATCAGGAAATCCGCGCGGTCTACTACCCGGAGGTCGCACGGCTCGTCAAACAGGCGACCGGCGCCGTAAAGGTTCACGTCTTTGACCACAACGTACGAAATCGCGAGTTGATGAAGCGCGGTGAAAAAGGCGTGGGTGAGCCGATCCGGGTAGCGCACAACGACTACACCCTGAAGTCGGGACCGCAGCGCGTGCGCGACCTGCTGCCCGCCGAAGCCGACCAGCTGTTGAAGAATCGCTTCGCGGTCATCAACGTCTGGCGCCCGATCCGTGGCCCGGTGCAGGAGAGCCCGCTGGCGGTCTGCGATGCCGCCAGCATGGTGCAGCGCGACTTCGTTGCACAGGATCTCAAGTATCGCGATCGAACCGGCGAGGTGTATGCCGTCGCGTACAACCCCCACCATCGATGGTTCTATTTCCCACACATGGCGCAGACCGAAGTGCTGCTTCTGAAGTGCTACGACTCGGACCCGGGACGCACTCGCTTCACCGCCCACACCGCGTTCGCGGATCCCACCAGTCCTCCCGACGCCCCGGCGCGTGAAAGTATAGAGGCGCGCACGCTGGTGTTTTTTCCCGCGGTTTCTTCATCCTGATTTTGGCTGGACCCGTCGCCGCTCAACTTTGCGCGGCTTCTTGGCTGGATTTGCCGACCGCGCAGGCCTTTGCGACGGAGCGATTGGCGAGAATCACCCTATTTGCCCGAGGGGCCGCAGCGGTCTGTCAGGAATACATACATTCGCTTTAGTAGTGTAAGCGCAGAAGCTGGGTGTTTTGATTCGCGAATTGCTCTTTGTGATGAAATCTGCCAATAAAAGCCCAAGGTGGAAGGTCTCTTTATCCTGTCGAGTTATCGTAGACGAATTGGCAATAGGCGGCGGGGTTGCGCGATATGCCCACCTCGTCCTTGTTTGAAAAACTGAAGTTTTACTCGGCGATTTCTCTCTTGCCTGACTTATAGTGTGGTTAGATGAAGGGCGACGAAAAAGTTATGACCGTCACGGAAGTCGCAGAATATCTGCACGTCCACCCCAGTACGATCTATCGCCTGCTTAGAAAGCGTGAGATTCCCGCATTTCGAGTTGGCAGCGATTGGCGCTTCAATCGCGAAAGCATCGATGATTGGCGGACTTCGCGCGAGAAGCGCTGACTCTTGGCACTGCCGGTAATTTTTTCAGATCCTCGCCGTTTTTCTCCAAGATATAGAGCCTCCAATTGACAAGGTACGGGCGCGGCTCTTGCACCCCGAATACCTGCCGGCCTGAGGGGCCGGGGAGGTAACGCTGATGCTGTATTGGGCGTTTGTGTTTCTGATCATTGCGCTGGTCGCAGGGGCTTTTGGATTGGGAGGGGTTGCGGGCACCGCCGCGGGCATCGCGCGGGTGTTGTTCGGCGTCTTTATTGTTCTGTTTCTTGTCGGGCTGGTGTTGGGCTTGCGTATCTTTTCCTGAACTGATTGTTCGATAACCCGGCGCCCGTTACCTTGACCGGGTGCGCTTCGCTCCCGAAATTCAGGGCATCTTCGATCGTGTAGTTGCGCGACTTGGAAGCGTGACCGGGATCGAGGCGATCGCCTTGGGAGGATCGCTTGCTCGCGGCACAGCCGACCGTCACTCGGATATCGACCTGGGACTTTACTACGACTCGCGGAGGCCCTTTCAGCTTTCCGCCCTGGATCGAGCCGCCCGAGCCCTTGATGATCGCAACCGTCCTGGTCTGACAACCCCATTGGGTGCGTGGGGAGCGGGCGTGGATGGAGGAGGATGGCTTCAGATCGACGGACGGCAGGTAGACTTTCTTTACCGCGACCTGGTCGCCGTCCGTCGTGCGATCGAAGATTGCCGCGCGGGACGGATTTCAGCCGCCTATCAACTAGGCCACCCGATGGGTTTTCATTGCCAGATCTACCCCGGCGAGATCCGCTGCTGCGTACCGCTCCACGATCCGCGCTCAAAGCTGCGACTGCTCAAGCGACAGGTCGCCAAATATTCGCCGATATTCAGGCGCGCGATGGTTACCAAGCACTTTTTCGATGCGACCTTCGAGCTTGCGATTGCGGTCAAGCCGGCTGAGCGCGGAGACACGAGCTACGTGACGGGCTCTCTGTTTCACGCCGCGGGTTTCATGACCTTGGTCCTTTACGCGCTCAATCGCCAATGGCTAATCAATGAAAAGGGTATGCTTCCGGCATCACGCGGGTTCAGCATCTGTCCACGAGGATTTCATGCGACAATCGAAAGCGTGATGGCCAAGCCGGGTAGCACTCCGCGAGCGCTCCTGCGCAGCATCTCCCGCATGCGCTCGCTGGCGGTCGCATTGCGCGCGACGGCGACGCGTGCCGGAATCGTCGTCAACGGTTTCGGCCTTTGAGCGCGCGTTCGATCTCCCGCCGCATGGTCTTGCGCGCTATCGCTTCGCGCTTGTCGTGTAGTTGTTTGCCTTTGGCGAGCGCGATTTCAACTTTCGCGCGGCCGTCCTTGAAATAGATTTGCAGCGGGACGATCGAGTACCCGCGTTCCCGCACGCGTCCCCACAGGCGATTGATCTCGCGGCGGTGGAGCAGCAGCTTGCGGGGGCGCGTTTCCTTGTGGCTGAACTGCCCCGCCGGCGCATAGGCGCCGATATGAATACCGTGCAGAAATAGTTCACCATCTTTCACTCGCGCGTAGCTGTCGCGCAGATTGGCTTTGTGGGCGCGCAGGGCTTTTACCTCGGTGCCGACCAACGCCAATCCTGCTTCGTAGGTCTCCTCTATAAAAAAGTCATGACGAGCCTTGCGGTTTTCGACCACCAGGTGGGTCGCGGGACGCTTTCCATTGTTGCGGGCCATTAGTTCGCAGCTTATCGTCGGCCGCGTCGGTATTTAAGGGTCGTCGAGAGTGGACGCAGCCGTGTCCAGCCTTGGCTTTTGGCAATACTCTCCGCAACGCGACGGTCCCGTCCTGCTACCACAGAAGTACGCGACCTGCTCGGGCAAATCTCATCGGGCACTTTTTCAAGTTCGTCCAGGTCGCGCAGTAGATCCTGAGCAGCTACTAGTCCCGGTGGCGGCCGGCTAAAATCGGCCGCTAATTTGGGAAAACTTGCACAAGATGGATTTGTAGCCCTCTCGCACAGCCGGGTTGCGAGGATTGGCAATCGCCCTTACATTATATGTGCGTAACCGTTCTCGCCGATTTCTCCGGCACTCACTCACAACCGTGTGGGGGCGAACCGGGTTCGACGGAGACACGAAGGCTGTGGTCGCACGCCGGGTGGCGCTGACCCGTAAAACAGGCGCACTGCGAAATTTACCCGCAGACAATAACGGTTACGCTCTGGCGGCCTAAGGGCCGCTAGCGTTCCGCCGCCGTTCGCCCATGACGGCGGGCCGGAACGTCATTTAGTGGGCTAGGGTGCGATGGTTCACCGGTTGCATCGAGGCCCGAAACTTAAATCGGTTGGCTTCGGCACAGCCCGTCCGTGGGCGATGCCGCGGCGAGCTACAAATCGCGGACTAAGCGTGTAGTGGCCATCGCCGGACTATCTTCGGACGGGGGTTCAATTCCCCCCGCCTCCACCAAAATTCTCTAGGAAATTCGGGCCTTTTTCCCAAAACCCCCAAGGGGGGTCCGGTTTTTTCGCCAACTGCCGCCCTTCGGAGGGTCTTCGGACGGGCCGGTATCAGGGGCCCTAGAAAGTCCTTAGGGATGTACCTGCCGTAGCTCTGCTCGATCATTTGCAGAGATGTTCCGCCGTATTCAGCAAGCCCTTTCAAATTGGCTCCCTCCGAAAGCGCCCACGCGATGAATGTGTGTCGCGTCATGTAGAACTTCCTCGGCCGGATCCCAAGGCTGCGAAGACACCTAAACCAGATACCCTTCGACTCGTCGTTGACCGGTCGTCGTGTCGCTCCTCGCTTCGGCCACCAAGTGTCGGCCATGGGCTTCCCTTCCGGGCTTAGGAAGACGAACTCCGATCCATCGGAATGAAGTCTTCGCGTCAGTCGCTTCAGAAGATCGATGACCCAGGGGAGCATCGGAATCTCGCGAGTCGAACCCGCTGTCTTGGGCGCGTTATCCTCGCCCTCGTCGCGGCTTCGCGCTATTGAGATGACGCCTCGCTTCAGATCGATGTCATTCCATCGCAGCGCAGCAGCTTCGCCGTGGCGGACACCAGTCCAAAAAAGAAAAAAGAGCCATGGACACCAGTAAGGCTCGTTCCGCGCGAACCATGCCAAAATGGCGTCGCGCTCATCGGAGTCAAAGGGATCGGGTTTGGTGCGATGCGCTCGTGGCCAATCCAGGCGTGGGAACAGACTCGCATGACCTTCTCTTTCCGCGTCGCGCCATAAAGATCGAAGATGCCAGTCAATGAAGATGCCAGTCAATAATGTTGCGAACAGCCTTGATTGTGCGCGTCGTTCCTCGTTGCGTCTTCCCACGCAGCAGTTTGGCTCGGAACGCTTCTAACCGGCCCTTGGTTATCTCTTGAAAAAGTGCCGCTCCCAATTCCGGCAACACGATCGCTTCGAAGCAACGCCGATGCCGCTTTGCCGTTGACAGTCGAACGGGGGGAGGAACTTTCCTTTCGATCCACTCCCCATAGTAACTGCGGAGCGTTCTCAACTTCGGTGCCGGACCTGGTGTGGGCATCAGACGCGGCGGACAATCGCCAAGTACTTCCAGCAGGGCTCTGTCAAGCTCAGCACCGTGGCGTAGGTTTTCCTCAATGAGGAGCGCTTTGGCATTTACCAGGCAACGGTTGCGGCCTTGTGGGCCGTCGTCGCGGTAGAGCGTCGACACGGCGATATCTTGTCCCTTCCAAAAGATTCGGAAGCGGAGATAGCCATGCTGGTTGGTGACGACTCTGACGCCGACTTACTGCCCCAAATTTCTTCCGCCCGGTTCGGCTAATGGGAACTTTTCCACGCACTCGCGATTGCCTTCAAGCCACTCTATCAGCGCATCGCGTTTCCATCGTGGTCCCAGACCCGGTCGCCGGAAGAAATGCAGGCCTTCTCTAAACGTCCCGAGCCTTCATGTTCTTCAGCGTTTTGGATTTGACTCTCAGCAACTCGGCCGCTTCGAAAGTGGTGAGATATTCAACCACGTCAACACCTCCGTGCAGGCAAAAAGAGGAGAGAAAAGGGGGGCGACCCAAGAGCGCGCGACGGTCGTCCATTCTGAGTCAAAACGGAGGCTCCGGTTCGAGAAAAGCTACGGCGTCTTCAATCTCACACACTTCGACCTGTTCTGCGGACGGCGCTCCGAGAAACTGGACGCGACTCGCAACGATCTCAGTGCGGTACTGCTTGCGACCGTCGACCTTGGCTTCGTATTCGCGGGTGCGCAGCCGACCCTCGACAAACACCTGGCGACCTTTCTTGAGATACTCGTTGCAGCTAACTAAGTGCGAGCTTGCCGATAACCACGATTCTGTGCCATTCGACGCGCCCTTGGCGTTTGCCCTCCTTGTCGCCTCTTCCATAGTCAGATTGGCGGAAGGCGCCGCGGACAGGGGTGGAAAGGTATTGACATCCTCCTACACGGGATCACGCTGCTGGCGTGTCACCAATGATGCTGCCGCAAAACCCCATGGACCCCGCTCTCAAACGGGCTCTCAAACGCACCAAGGCACGGACGGTCTCAGCCCGCGGCCGCCTTCCACCGTCCGTCCTTATACACCGGCCCTGTTTCTGATGTGATGTGCCGGGCCACCGGCCCGTAATCCGCTCCCAACAATTGGCTCTCGCGGCTCATACGACGGCTTCAGGACTCGACGACGTTGGCAATGGATCCGTGGTCGTCCGCGGCTTCGAGACTTCCAATGCCAGTAGGTCCGGAAGCCGCGCCGGATGCTAACGGCGGTTCCTATTCGGTGGCAAATGAGTTCTGGTCCCTCTGTTCGCAACCTCCCTTCTGTGGTTGTGCCCATTCGAGACAGTAGCTCCAGGCCTACGAGGCTTTTGGAACCTTTTTCAGACCCATTTGGAACCCAAAGATAACGACTTGAGTGACGGCGTATTTCTATAAGTCGATACGGGAGCACGCATGAACCGAGGCCAGGGTCGGCGAACTGCCCAACATGGAAGATTGAAAGCCAGCTGGAATCGCTATTTGGTCTGGATCCTGGTTTGGGCACTGATGTCTACCGGTTCTGGTTGGGCCGGTAGCCGGTCCTCGAATTTGCAGGCCGAAACGCTCGCGACTCAACAGAGCGCCGTGCCGCCCGGCATCCTGTATTCGCCGCTTCCCACCAACGTGTCGCTTCCAACCTACGACTACTCGGACGGCGAGACCCGAGCCGCCAGTCAATTCAACACTGGCTCCGCCAACAGGGCACGCGCGTTCGGTGTGATTTGGAATGACCAGAGTCAGACGTGGGAGCTCACCGGCAGTGGTTGGCTCTCTTCACCACATTCGCAGACAGAACATGGATCAACCGAGAATGGGTTCTGTACCAAGTGTCATTCGCCAGAGCAGGCATCCGCGACTGCGGGCTTCGACAATGG
>JAFAHS010000202.1 GCA_019237115.1 Deltaproteobacteria bacterium | reverse complement strand
GCGGGCTGGCCTGGCACCATCGCCGTTCCCGGCCGCAGCGAGTCCAACAACTGCACCGGCCGCTCGTCCAGCGCCACTGCCGGCGCATGTTTATCCAACGGTCGGTTCAGCACTTCCAGTACCGCTTTCATCCGCTTCAGGTACTCCTCGTCGAGCTGCGGCACGCACCGCATTTTTTTCCCGCCACGGCTTCGGCGCGTGGCTTACAAAAAGACGGCGGATGGTCTCCCGCCGACCGTGCCGACCACTCCGCGCTGCTGGGCTTCCTGTGCCGTCAGCACGATGCTCCAGCGCGCGTTTCCGAGTGGCGGCGGCCCGCACACCATGGCCACGATCGCAGCCTGCTGGGTGACATCCAAAAGCCTGGGCGGCTTGGGTCGCGGATCATCGGTCAGCGCTCCCTCCAACCCCAGCTCCGGAAACCGCCAGCCGACCCGGCGCACCTCGCGCGGATAGGTGCCGACCGCGGTTGCGGTCTGGCTCTGTTTCCACCCTCAGTCCAATAGTTCCAGGATCCGGATCCGCCGCCAGCGTCGTTCACTTAACCGCCGCCCGCCGCCGCGCGCTGCGCGCAGCGTTTGGCGCTCCCTCACCGTCAGCTGCAATCCTGGGAACTTCCCTTGCCGCCGCTTCCTCCACGTCTTCTGTTTGATCAGATACATCGACCCTCTGCAAATCGCCTCGCGATCCTATGCGTGGGTCGGAGCACTAGTTGGCAGAAAGTACCAGCCGCGAGGTGATGACTTTGTACACCTCGGCGCTGAGCGCCATGTCGACGTGACTTGACATCACTTCGATATTTTCGATCGCCGGCGAGCAGCTCTGGTCAATTAACCGTGGTGAGCACCTTGACGTGCGCGCTCGATTCCAGATCGAAAGCCTCCATGAGCAGGACTCACTGCGACAACCCCCCGCGTTGCCCCTACTCGGGCGACCGAACAAGCCAGCGCCTGCACCAATAGATTTGCCGACTCCCACACCGGTCCGAGCGGCGAGCCCAGCGTGTGATCACCCGCTCGATGCGTCCGGATGGCGATGAGCTAGTTCGCTCGCATAGATTCCGCCCAAACTCCGGCCGATCACGACCAAAGAAGCATGGTGGCGGTTGGTGACCTTTCCACGCGCTGTCCGAGCGGGCACTCCGAATTGGTCCAGGTGCTAGACATCACTGCGCGTACCTGTGCTCCGAGGATTGCCCCGTAACTTCGGGTTCGGTGCTCCCCGTATACGCTCCGCGTAGCGACGCGAAATCAGCCGCTATCAAGCGACGGTAATTCAATTCTGCGCACACCCGGGAAGAATCGGACAGGCCTCGATGACCCAGCCGATCAAAGTCTGGTTAAATTTAGCGGCCAATTGTTCCTTCATCATCCAAGAAAAGCAGCATGCGTTTCGACTTTTGCGCCATATGTCGTGTCGTAACTGATCAGCCCCTCCGACTTGAACTACAAGACAGTTAAAGACTCAAACGAGTCGCGAGCGACGGCCAGGTAGTTAAAAGCATTTCACGGCAACTTTAGCGGTAGAGATCCGGTGGGGTTCCGGGAGGAGCGCGATGGTCTCTTCCGACCGTTTTTAAGACGCCCGCATGATTGCCGCGAGGGAGGTTTAAGTTGTGACACCGAAAGATTTGATGCGCGGCTCACGTGCGGTTTCTGCAACCCTTCCCGACTGGAGGCGGGAGCGCTGCGGCCGGTTCTGGGATCCCGGACGTCGCCTGTTACGAGCGGTACGTTCATACCAGAGATGCAAAACACGTAACTTTCCATTCAAATCGTTGCGGAAATATTGGGTATTAGAGCATCGTTTCTGGAGCATCGTGGCCGGCGCCGACATACCACTCGACAGCGATCTTGGAGGAGGATTGCAGCTGCCGCATCCCAACGGCGTGGTCATTTTCCCTGGAGCCGTGATCGGTCCCAACTGTCTAATATCTCAGCAAGTCACAATAGGCGTCGGAGGACCGAAACCGGGTGCCCCGGTCATTGGCGGGCACGTAGACATCGGGGCTGGCGCAAAGATTCTCGGGGGAGTGAAAATCGGAGACCACGCGCGAATCGGAGCGAACGCAGTGGTGCTCGAAGATGTGCCTGGCGGGGCTACTGCTGCGGGAGTTCCCGCAAGGATTGTACGCAGCAGAAATCCCATTCTGAGCCAGGACAAGAACGCAGAAACAGAAAGCGACGCGTACGGTTCCTCGGTCATGCACGACACTACCGATCAACCCCCTTGCTGAGCGCAAGGGTTGCGCGGGTGCAGTAGACCGGGACCAGAACTGATGTGGGGTTTCGCCGGGTGGCGGCAACTTCTTGGCGAGTCAGGCAGTGGATTTTCCGGAAACGCTCGGCCGAGTTGCGAGCCACCTCATCCAACTCTCCCGAAGAAATTCAGAAATAGAAAATCGTAAAAAGGCCCCGCGCGGTGCTCGTTTATCGGACGCTACTAGGCTGGGAGTACCAGCCGCGAGGCGATGACTTTGTACACCTCGGCGCTGAGCGCCATGCCGACGTGACTCGACATCACTTCGATGTTCTCGACCAGCGGCGAGCCGCTCCGATCGACACAGCTCTGCCAATGCACGACGCCGTCGGTGCGGGAGTAAATGACCGTGGTGGCCACCTTGTCGGGCGCTCGGTTCGAGATCGAAAGCCCGCAGGAGCAGGACTCACTGAGACAACCCTCGGCCTTGCCCCTGACTCTGGCGACCGAACTGGCGAGTGCCTGCACCAGTAGATTTGCCGACTCGCGCACCGGCCCGAGCGGCGAGCCCAACGTGATCACCCGCTCGACGCGATCCGGATAGCGATGCCCGAGCTCGCGCGCATAGATTCCGCCCAGACTCTGGCCGACTACGACCAAAGGTCCGTGGTGGCGATCGGTGACGCGTCCGAGGCGCTGTCCGAGCCGCTCGAGCGCTTCGCGTGGGCACTCCGAATTCGACCAGGTGCCGGACATAATCGCGCGATGACCCATCATGCGGCAGAAGTTCGCCAACGGCGCCAGCGTGATGTCCCCGGCCAGGAATCCCGGAATGAGCATCACGAGCTTCCCTTTGCCGGGTTCCGCGTGTGGCCACGGATAGGTGAACGCGTGCAGCCACAGCATGGTCGCTTCCAGGGGCACCCGGAATTCACCGAGCGCGTCCAGCATCGTGGGCCGTCCGCGCGGTCTCCGCGGAAAGTTCGCGAATGCGTGTGAATGGCTGTTCACGGGTTTTCTAAATACTGTAGTTGATGGCAGTCTTGCGCTTATCCGCGAGCGATTGCAGCGTGGCGCGCGCTAAAATTAGCGTGACCGATTCGCGAACCTCGCGCCATACGTCGCGCATCGGACAGGGCACGCCCCTGGGACATTGCCCGCTCCCTGCCTCCTCAAGACAGTCAACCGGGCAGTAGTCACCTTCGACGATCTGCAGAACGTCGGCCATGGAGATTCGGGCGGGACTGCGGGCCAACAGGTAGCCACCGCTCGGCCCCTTCTGGCTGGCCACCAGACCGCCCCTCTTGAGCTCGATAAGCAAGCGGCGCAGGTAATTCTCCGGGATGCCCTGTGATGCCGCGATCTCTTCGACCCGAGTCGGTTCCGAGCCCGGGTATCGCTCTGCCAGCATCAGCAAAGCCTTCAGAGAGTAGTCGACTCCTACCCCAAATTTCATTGTCTTTCCAAGGCTTTTTTACCACAACCCGACCATTCAGAGAATAGTCGACTCAGCAAGTGATCTAAGTAATTGACTAAGAAAGTCACCAAAGTTACCTTTTGTCGAAGGCAGGTTAGTTGTCAGTGCCCAAACGCGAGCCTCCATCCTGGGAACTAGTCCTCAAGCGCAACTCGGTTGAGCGCCTGAAACACGAGCTTTTTCCGACCGAACTGAGCGGTCAGTGGCGGCGCTTGGCCGACACACCATATGAAAAACTTCCCGAAGAGGACATCGTCCGCCTGCAGTGGTTCGGGATGTATCACGACAAGCCCAAGGTCGGGACCTTCATGATGCGGGTCAAGATCCCCAGCGGGATACTGTCTCCCGCCGGGCTGCGTGCTATCGGCGAGATTTCCGAACGCTACGGGCGCGACCAGGGTGAACTGACCACCCGTCAGAACATTCAGCTTCACTACATTACTCTCAAACAGGCTCCCGAGATCTTCGAGCGGCTCAAGTCGGTCGGGCTTACGACGATGGGCGGATGTGGCGACGTGGTTCGCAATATCACGGGCTGCCCGGTTGCGGGAGTCGACCATGACGAACTCTTCGATGTGACTGGATTGGTCGGTGAGGCGGCCGGCTTTTTCTACGGAAACCGCGAATACTCGGACCTCCCCCGCAAACATAAAATCACCATTTCGGCCTGCCGCTTTCAGTGCAACGCGCCCGAGATCAACTGCATTGCGTTGGTGGCGATGGTCAACGACGGACGCGAGGGATTTGCGGTCCGCGTCGGCGGCGGGCAATCTTCAACCCCTCGCCTATCACGGCACCTGGGCGTGTTCATCACCCGTGAGCAGGCGATCCCGGTGTTGCGCGCGATTATCGACACCTGGCGCTCGACCACCGAGTACCGCATCTCGCGCGTGAAAGCGCGGCTCAAGTTCATGATCGACGACTATGGGCCCGAGGAGTTTCGCAAACTCGTCGAAACTCGCCTGGGCTTCGCGCTCGAACCGCTGGCCGAGCTTCCGCTCGCCGCCGAAGAAAGCGACCACATGGGCATCCACGAGCAGAAGCAGACGGGACTGTACTACGTGGGCTTTCCGGTCTATCTCGGCGTGATGAGCGGGCGACAGATGCGCGAGCTGGCCGAGCTTGCCGAGGAATTTGGCGGCGACATCCGACTGACGCGCCGGCAGAACTTTATCGTAACCGGAATTCCCGCGGCCCGGCTCGATGCGGTCATTGCGCGGGTTGGCGAGATCGGATTTCCGCTCGATGCCAACGGGCTCTATGCATCGTCGATCGGTTGCATCGGCGATCCCCATTGCAACTACGCGGTCACGCCGACCAAGGAAAAGCTCGCGACCATCATCGCCCGCTTGGTCAACGAGTATGGCGACCGGGTCGCCGGGCTCAAGCTGAATCTCGACGGATGCCCGCACGCCTGCGCGCAGCACTGGACCGGCGACATCGGATTGCAGGGCACCACCAGCCGGGGGGCCAACGGCGAGCCGCTGGAAGCTTTCGACATAATCCTTCGCGGCGGACTTGGACGCGATGCGGCGATCGGCAAGCCGGTGCTGCGCCGGATTCCGTCCGAGCGAATCGAAGACTACGTGTCGCGCCTCTTTGCCGGGTATCTCGCGCACCGCGCTCCCGAGGAGTCGTTCACCCGCTTCTGCGTGCGGATGCCCGACGCAGAACTAGTAGCGCTGGCGGAAGGAACCAAATCGAGCGGCGCCGAAGCCGCGGCGTGAGTGACGGGCACCCGAAAGCGAGCATAGCAGTGGAAGCAGAACTGGAATTTCCCAAACCAAGCATCCTGATGGATGAGCTCGAAGCGGGCGAAATCGCCGTCGAGCTTGACGATCAGACGCCCCAGGAGGTCCTCAGCTGGGCGCTGGACCGCTTTGGGCGCGAACTGGCGATTTGTTCCAGCTTCCAGGCTGAGGGCTGCGCGCTTATCGACATGGCCCATCGCATCGATCCCGGGGTGCGGGTATTCACCATCGACACCGGGCGCACCCCCCAGGAAACCTACGACCTGATCGACAAGATGCGCGCCCGCTACGGCATCTGCATCGAGACCTTCATGCCGGATACCGAAGTGGTGCAGAAGATGGTGACCCGGCACGGGAACAACCTTTTCCACCAGGATGTGAACCTGCGCCTGTTGTGTTGCCAGGTGCGCAAGGTGCTGCCGCTGCGCCGCGCGCTGATGAACTACAGCGTGTGGGTGACCGGACTGAGGCGCGATCAGTGGGCGACGCGCTCCAACATCCGCAAGATCGAAATCGATCACGATCACGGCGCGATCGTAAAGATAGCGCCGCTCGCCGATTGGACCGACGATGAGGTCTGGGACTACATCCGTGCCAACGACGTCCCGTACAACAGTCTCTACGACAAAGGCTACCAGTCGATCGGATGCGCACCCTGCACGCGTGCGGTCGGCGAGGGTCAGGACCCCCGCTCCGGCCGCTGGTGGTGGGAGACCGGCGCGCCCAAGGAATGCGGCATGCACTGCGCGATCGAGACGGGCGGCTTCGAGCACGAACTCGCCGCTCTGCTCGGTGCGAAAAATGGCGCTCCGCACAAATCGTGAAGCGCGGGAATCGCGCTCGCGATTTATGCGCGGGTGAGCCGATTGCTCTCCTCCGATGAGTGACCGAACCGAGCCAGCGGAGATTCTCAAGCTCGACCCGCTCCAGCGCGATCTGCTGATCCCGCAAATCCAGGCCTTCCTCGACGCGACCTCGGATGCGGAAGCGCGCGAGAGCTACGGTGCGCTCAAGGCTGCGGTGGAATCGATGGCCGTGTCGAGCGAACATCAGGCGCGCCTTGGCACCATCGTGGAGGTGGCACTGCAGAGTGGCCGCATCCGCCGGCTGTTCGGTCCCGGCGCGGAACTTTCGCTCAACGCGCTCTTTCAAAAGACTCCGCGCGGCCGCGAAATCGCCCGATCGCTCCAGGAGCTGAATACCGCGCTGTCCAATCTCAAGGGCGATACGGTCGAAGAGCTGAGCGCAGCGGCGCGCGGGCCGGGCTCGTGGGCGCTGACCGTTAAAACCAATGGATGCCAACTGGTCATCCGTTTCGAACGCGACGCCGTGCGGGTCGAATCACTGGAAGTAGCGCTTGAGTAGCCGCGCGCTTCCTTCTCGCCGTTCGAGCGCGGACCCGATCGGCTGATCGAACCATATCGCCCATAGTGCTAAGGTTTCTCCTTGTGCCGCCCTCGGGCGGAATCGGTGTCAGCCCTTGATGCTTGGAGTGTCCTTCTGCAGCACGCGGCGGCGATGGTTGTGCCGGGGCCTCGGACTAACGATAGCGCTAGCAATGTTAACCGCGCTGCTCGTGCCGACCGGCTCGCTGGGCGCAGCTCCGTCACCGTCCCCCGCACCGAGTCCCGCATCCGGTCCCACCAAGGGTACGGTCTCTGCGGACCTGGGGTTCGTCAAGAATGAAGCCATAATGACCTACCTGAGCGAGGTGATCACTTGGTTCCGACGCCAGAACGCGGAGGCCCAACTCGTCGATCATCCCGAGGAGGTGCTGTTCTTTGCAAGCGATCAGCAGATCGCCAAACAGGTGCTCGACCTGGCGTTCGCGGCGTCCCGCGCGCAGGTCGCCTTGAACGCGAAGGCCAATCTTTCACCCGAGCAAGGGCTAGCGGCGAATCGATCGCCGCTCCTGCGCGAGCTCGCGGCCCGGGGAGAAGAGATCGACGCCAATCTGTCGAACATGCGGCAACGGGTCAAAGATCTGCAGGCGCAGCTGGCGAGCGCGCCGAGGAATCGACGCGCGACCATCACGGCCGAGCTCAACAGTGCCACCGCCGCCGCCGAACTCGAGGGAGCACGCGCGGACGCGGTCAAGCAGACCCTGCAATACGCCAGTGGACTGGCCGCCGCCGGTCAGAAGTCGAACGGGGTCTTGAGCGAGATCGATCAGCTCGAGCAGAGCGTTGCCAGTACGGAGAAGGGAAAAACTGCCGACGTGGTGGTCGGGTCCACCAGCAAAAGAACTCAGCAGGGATCGACCGGGATCATTGGTCTCACCGCGGTGTACTTCGACTTGCGCGCGGACTCGGGGACGCTGCGAGATGCGAGCGCCAGCGTCAACGAGCTTCTCGGCAAGATCGAGAAATTCAAAGCGCCCGCCGCTCGCCTTATTGGCGCGATAAGCGCTCGGGCAACCGAGCTCGCCAGCAGCGTCGCCACCGCCGACCCATCGGAGCTGAGGAGCCGAACCAGCGAGTACAAGCAATTGGGAGAGCTGCACGATCTCGCGTTCGCGGTCGTCTCTCCGCTGGACAAGCAGCAGGTTCAGCTCGAGCTCTACCAGGAAAATCTGGCGCGCTGGCGAGCGTCCATCGATCGCTACGCCAGCCGAGCACTGCGGACCCTGGCGATCAGGCTGGCCACGCTGTTCGGGCTGCTCGCAATCGTGATCGCGGGAAAGAATCTCTGGCGCCGGCTGGTCGACCGCTATATCACCGACCAGCAACATCGACGCCAACTCAATCAGCTCAGCGACCCGGTCTTCTGGGTGCTGATTGCCTTTGTGCTGATCGTTAACTTCGCCACCGAGCTTGGCTCAATCGCAACGATCATGGGGTTTGCGGCCGCCGGTATTGCCCTGGCGCTGCAAAACGTCATCCTGTCGGTCGCTGGCTATTTCTTCCTGATTGGGAAGTTCGGCATCCGCGTCGGTGACCGCGTGCAGATCGGAACCACTATCGGCGACGTCATAGGCATCGGCCTCGTCAAGCTCACGCTCATGGAGCTCAGCCCCCAGGATCGCCAGCCGACCGGACGGGTCGTGGTGTACTCCAACGCGGTGGTTTTTCAGCCCAACGGCAATTTCTTCAAACAGGCTCCCGGAATGAGCTTCGTGTGGAACGAAATTCGCCTGACCCTGGCGCCGGACTGTGACTACCGGCTCGCCGAGAAGCGGGTGGTCGACGCGATCGACGAGGTGTTCGCGCGCTATCGCGATCGGGTACAACGGGATGTCCGGTACCTGGAGGCGAATTTGCACGTGCTGCTCGAAAACCCACGCCCGCAGTCGCGTCTGCAACTCACCTCCTCAGGCCTCGATATGATCGTCCGCTACCCGGCCGACGTGCGCACCGCCACGCAAATCGCCGACGAAGTCTCGCGCCGTGTCCTCGATGCGATCCACCGGGAGCCGGGGCTGCAGTTGGTGGCACCCAGTCCCGCGAACATCCAGCCCGTCGCGCCACCGACCGACGGTGCGGCTGGGGAGGAAGAACCGGCTCCCGCCAACGGCGGGCAACAGGCCGCCGGAAAAACCTGAACTCCGCCTAGTGCGACGCGGATTGTCCGGCGATGTTGTCGACGATATCGGCGAGTTCCGGAATCCGGTAGCGCTCGCCCATGTATGCCTTGTACATGAGAAATAGCCAGAAAATCGCGAGTCCCAGGTTGATCAGCATCTGGATACCACCCAGGAGCCTGCCGAGCGCGAGAGGCAGAATCGAGATGAACACGCCGAAGACTATCTCGACGGCAAACCAGACCACGGAAAATCCGATCGACTGGCGGGCATGGAAGCGGATGAATTCATCCTGGTTGTACGGTTCCAGGAACAGGAAGAGGATCCCGGTCACGAAAAACCCAATGTAGGTTAGCGCGGCGATCGGCTTGGTCTGTTTGGCGGCTTCCCCATTCATCCCAAGTTCCTCCTTGTCATCCGCAATCGCGCACCTATCTGTAGTCGAAGGCAAGCGGCCAGTGCAATCCGCGCCGGTGCAGGGATTAGGTTGCGCTCGCGGGAATTCCGCGAGGGTGCGCCGCACTGGCGCGATTAATCTTTGGAATTTTCTTCGCGTCCCTCGATACGGCTTAGGGTCGCGGTGGTTTTTCGTTCCGTCGCCACGACTTCGATCTGTGCGCGGATGGAAGCCGCGAGCTGGCGGCGGGAAATTGGCTTGGCCAGAAAGTCTCCAACCCCAAGACTCATGCTTTCCGCGCGCGCCTCAATGTCGTCACGCGCGCTGATAAGAATGACCGGAATCTCGGCGGTCGCCGAGTTTTCCTTCAGGACCTTGCAGATTTGAAAACCGTCCATGTCGGGCATCATCAGGTCGAGCAGGATGATGTCGACTTCCTTCTCGCGCACCAGGCGCAGACATTCGTCGCCCGAATTCGCCTCGATCGGATCGAACCCCTCGCTTTGGAGATAGCGGACCAGGATGGCCGCCGTATCGCGGTCGTCATCCACGACCATTATTCGCGCCGGGCGGTTCGTCTGATCCATGTTCCTAGCCCGCGGGGTCAGTCGTCGTCCTTGTCATCATCGGCGGCACCCGGAGCGATGACACCTGATCGCCGGAGCTTGGCGGCAAACGTGGTCCGTTTGAGGCCCAGCAGCTTCGCCGCGGCCTGCTTGTTTCCGGCGGTCTGCTTCAGAGCGTCGTTTATCAATCTTCCTTCCAATTCGCGCACCAGGCTCTGCAAGTTCACGCCGCCCGCGGGAAGGCTCGCGGGAATTTCGATAACCGCGGGCCGCGGCTTGGAAGTAAGCGCCGGGGGAAGTATCCGTGTGTCGATAGTGGAATCGTCGCACAAGATCGCCAGCCGCTCGACCATGTTTTCGAGCTCGCGGACGTTCCCCGGCCAGTCATAAGACCACAATTGCACCATCGCCTCGCGAGTGACCGTAATCTTCTGCGCCGGAGTTCGCGCCTGGATGCATTCGAGAAAGTGGTCTACCAGCAGCGGGATGTCGGATCGCCGCTCGCGCATGGGCGGCACCACGATGGGTACTACCTGCAGACGATAGAAAAGATCCTCACGAAAGGCCCCTTTGCGAACCGCTGCGGCCAGTTCGGTATTGCTCGCCGCGATTACCCGCACGTCGACCCTGGTCCAGCGATCCGAGCCGACCGGGCGCACCTCGCCGTCCTCCAACACCCGCAACAGCTTCGCCTGCAGCTCCATCGGCATTGCGCCGATTTCGTCAAGCAAAATCGTCCCGCCCCCGGCAGCCGTGAACAGTCCCTGGCGTGTTCCCGAGGCTCCGGTGAAGGCGCCACGTTCATGCCCAAACATCTCGGATTCCAGCAGGTCGCGCGGAATGGCCGCGCAATTGACGGGGACGAAGGGAAGCCCGTGCCGCTGCGACATCGAATGGATGGCGCGTGCGACCACCTCCTTACCGACTCCACTCTCTCCGCTGATCAGGATCGTGACATCGCTTGGCGCCACCTTCTCGATGAGCGCACGAAGCTTCATGATCGCGGGATGCTGGCCTATCAGGGCTTTCTCGACGACGTTGACTGGTCGCTCGAAGTCGACCCGCTTTACCTCCGACCCCGCTTTTCCGGAAAGACTCACACCCCTACCTCCAAAAACCTGGACCGCATGAACGGAATCTTGTCACTCGGCACCGGCAAGCAAAAGCACTCACCCCCGGGAGCCGGTTTGCTTGCGAAAAATTGCTGCCTGTCCGGGCCCTTCCGCAACCGAGATCTCCAGGGTACTTACCCCCGCGAGTGCGCCGCGGACTTGCAATGCGTCATGCAGCTCGTCCCACAAGTAACGGGCCAGTTCTTCAGCGGAACTGTGTACTATTGGCGCCAGGAAAACGTCGCCGGCGGGAAACACGAACTCGTCATTCTCGTATCGCACCCGAATCCTGCCGCCCTCGATCCGCTCAATTGCCAGACAATCGCTTTTGGCTGGGATTATGGTGTGTTCGTCGATCCGATCGACGATTTCCTTGGTGAGCTTCTTGATCAAACCGAAGTCGACGACGTATCCGGTGCCGGCCAAATCGCCTTCGACCCGCACTCCGACCTGGTAGTTGTGCCCATGCAGCGCCTCCCGAAAGCCGGGGTAGGCGATGAAATGAGCGGCCGAGAATTTCAGGTTTTCCTTGGCAACGTGAACCGAGAATTGCGATGCCACGACGGAACCCTCTCTACTTCAACCGCGCCAGGCGAAGGAGCGCCTCCAGTGAGGGATCGGGACCGCGCACTGCAAACCGCCTGCGGTAGTTCTCTGCGGCAAGCGAGGTCGCGTCCAGAAAGTGGGTCGCCTCGACCGCCATCACGTCCGCGACTCGACGCGCGAGTTCCGCCGCCCACGGCGCCTCGGGTTCGAAACCGCTCATCAGGTCGGCCATTGCCAGCCCATGCATACCGCCTAGCAGGCATTCGGCGAAGTAGCCGATCTGCCCGGGACGATCGAGATCGAGCGAGGTGATCGTGAGCGCCGACCCGAAATTGTGCAGGTGATCTATCCCATACTCGCGACGCTTCGAAATGACGTCAGGATCACCGCTCCCTTCATAGCCGGAGCCGATCGCTACAATGGCGACGCGTCCGTCTTCCAGCGGCAGGGGGTGGAAAATGTAGCCTTCTGATGTATAGCCGAGCAGGCCGCGCAGCGCCTGACGGTACGTCAGCAGGTTGAAATTAGCGTCACGAGCAAAGTTGAGCAGGAACTCCCCCAACCGCAACCCGGCGCGATCTGCGTGCTCGAGCAGACGAACGAAAGCACCGGGGTCGTATTCTTCGCGGCGCGATATCAGCGGCGCCGCCGAACGGTCGAAAGTAAGAAGCAGTGCCCCAAACCCGCGGCCATCCGCCTCGCCCAGGCCGGTTCGCGCGGTGATCGGCAGATTCGGGTCGAGCGGCTCGATATCCATCGCCAGGTAGTTGCCGTGACTGGATGGCTTAGCAAGCCCACGGCGCGCGTTAAGAACGGTGGCCGGTTCGGCATCAATTGCGACCAGCCGGCTGCGACCGCCGCGCCTGGCCGCGAGCAAGCCATACCCGCTCAGCAGAGATCCGTACCCGACGTACAGCAGGGTCTTATTTAGATTTGTCACCGATCGCACGCCGCTTGTAAGTAGTGCACCGGCATCGAGACCATAATGCCCACACGCCGACGCCGATTAAACCCCAACAAGCAAGATTGTTGCAGACGAGTGAAGATTCCTCTCCTGGCAGTTCGGAGAGCCTCACTTTCAACTGTCAGCAGCCTCTTCCCAATTCGCGCATAGTGGCGCCAGCGGGGGTGCTAGCGATTCCAAGAACTGCACGGGCCGCTCATCCAACGCCCACCGCCGGCGCGTGTTCATCGCAGGGCTGGTTCTGAAACCTCCAGCACCCCTTCCATCCGCTGCGGGTATTCTTGGTCGAGCTGCAGCACGCACCATATTTTTCTTGTCCCGGCTTCAGCGCGTGGCCGGCAAACAGGCGGCGGACGCTCGTTTTGACGAGCGAGAAACGTGAAAATTCACTCAGTCAAGAACCAAGGACGTAAGGTTTTGCTGTCTGTCCGAGTAGGCTTCTATCACAATTTGCACCGTGGAGAACGTTGTTAACGCTCTTGAGCGGGCATCAGAACCAGATGGCCTGATCAGTCGCCACTTAGTCGAACCCTCGGTGGCACATAAAGGACCCAATCTTCCTAACCTTGCGCAATCGGCGACTGGTACCGAAGCGCCGCTGGTAGTGATCGAAGGCAGCGGATGGAGCGGACGGGAACTGCGCGAATTGTGGGCTCATCGCGACCTTTTTTACTTCCTTGCCTGGCGTGACGTGAAGGTCCGTTACCAGCAGACTGTCCTAGGCGCCGCCTGGGCAATCCTGCAGCCTCTGATTAGCATGGTCGTCTTCACGATCCTTTTTGGACGGCTCGCGCGCGTGCCGTCCGAGGGGCAGCCTTACGCGATTTTTTCTTACGCGGGGCTGTTGGCGTGGAACTATTTTTCAACAGCGGTCACCAATGGTTCTAATTGCCTTGTCGGCAGCACCAACCTTATCACCAAAGTCTATTTCCCGAGGGTGATCGTGCCCGTCGCCACAGTCGGGGCCGCCTTGGTGGACCTTGCCATAGCATCGCTGATGCTGTTTGCGATCATGCCTTTCTATGGCGTTGGCTTTCACCCAAGCTTGATTATGCTTATTCCGCTGGTCGTGCTGACGACGTTAGCAACAGCAGCCTTCGGAATTTGGACCTCGGCATTAAACGTGAAGTATCGCGACATCCGCTATGCTTTGCCATTCGCTATTCAGATAATGATGTTTCTTACGCCAGTTATCTACCCGGTAACCATGCTTCCGGAACGCTGGCGATGGGTACTCAGGCTCAATCCTCTAAGTGGAATCATCGAAGGGTTCCGCGACGCGATTTTTGGCCGTGCTTTCAACTGGACCGGGCTGGGCGCCTCGGCTGCGGTAACTTTGCTGTTGCTAATCGCAAGTGTTTGGATTTTTCGCCGAATGGAAGGGGAATTCGCGGACGTTATCTAAGTATCGTGAAACCTATAATTAAAGTAAATCGGGTGAGCAAGCGCTATCGCGTCGGCGAGGGGGGAATTAGTTACCTCAGCCTGCGCGAAAGTCTAGTGAATAGGATCACGGGGCCCTTTCGTTCGCAGACTCGAAGGCCCGCTAAAGACGACTTTTGGGCTCTTCGAGACATCTCATTCGAAGTTCAGCCCGGCGAGATCGTGGGGCTGATCGGCAAAAACGGCGCCGGCAAGTCGACCATGCTCAAGCTCCTCTCTCGGATCACTCGTCCCACCACGGGCCGCATAGAACTCCGCGGCCGCGTAGGGAGTTTGCTTGAAGTCGGGACCGGCTTCCATCCGGAGTTGACTGGCCGGGATAACATTTTTCTCAACGGCGCGATTCTCGGCATGCGGCGGACGGAAATCGTGAGCAAGTTCGATGAAATTGTCGATTTTTCGGGCGTTGAGAAATTCATCGACACTCCGGTGAAGCGCTACTCGAGCGGCATGTATGTACGATTGGCCTTCGCGGTAGCTGCACATCTGCAGCCTGAGATCCTGTTAATTGACGAGGTGCTCGCGGTGGGCGACGCCGAGTTTCAGAAAAAATGCTTGGGGAAGATGGGGGAGGTGTCGCGCGCAGGGCGCACGGTTCTCTTTATAAGTCACAATATCACGGCGATCGAGAGTTTGTGTGACCGCTGCCTGTTGCTAGAGGGCGGGACCATGATGGCGAACGGTGAGACCGACGAAGTAGTCGCCGGATATCTGGCTTCAATCGCCCCGCAGGGATCCGGCACGGTGTCGCTCATGAATCATCAGGGTCGGACCGGTCGTTCGGACCACTCGATGACTTCCGTGACGCTCGCTGCGGACGGTACAGAGCCTGTATCAGCGATACGCATGGGAGGAAGGCTAGCGATTAAGGTCGGTTTCGATTGTGCAGGTCCCGTCTCGCCAAAACTTGGAATCGTAATCAAGAATGCTAACGGGGTAGCAATTTTTGATTGCAACAGCTTCATTGCCGGCTACCACTTCGAGGAACGTATAGCCTCAGGCAAAATCACCTGTTTGGTGAATGATCTTCCCCTTGTACCTGGGGTCTATTCGATAGACCTCCGTTTCGGTGACGGTCTTCTGGATAGTGACGTTGTTCATGACGCGATTTCTTTAGAAGTTTTGCCAGCCGATGTGTTCGGCACGGGCCACCTGCCAAATCCTGGCAGGGGGGTCATTTATTGGCCAACGTCATTTGCAGTGACTGATGGTTCCGAATCAGGTTGCAACACGAACGATGCTCGCCAGGCAGTGGTCGCATAGGTTACGAGTAAGGGCGGGGCTTCGCTTCCATAAGAGCACGTTTGATTAGCCAGCATCTTGATAAGCCAATCTTTCTTAGGGTCGGCTACAGTTTTGGGTGATCACTCTGAACCATCACGATCATCGCTTGCCGCCCCGTGAGCCTTATAGCGGATGATGATGATGGATTAGTCCCGTGACCTCAGTGTGGCATTGTCTGGTCGTCAGAGGCGGGGCCGGAGCGATCGGAAAGTCTCAAGCTACCGGTTGGACGGGCCCAAACTCAAAAGACCGGCCGAATGCATTTGATGATGTCCGGGCTCAAGGCGTGGTCGCGCGGCGTGGAGACCGTGCGAATCGTTGCGGCAGCCCATTTTGCCATCATGTCGTCGATCGCGTCCTGCGGCGGGTTATCCTGATGGGATGGACCCAGCCCTTGTATCTACGAACCGGCGAGCTCGCCAAGCGCAATGGTGGGTCCTTTCCATTCGTCCTCGACGAAACGGTCATCGCAATCGGTGGGTAAGGCAGGGTCGTGCCCGCAGCCAAGAATCTTGGCCGAACTCTTCACGTCGAGGGCACGCCGATATAGGCAGACTCTATCAAAAGGAACCCCAGTTCAAACAGGGTAAACTGACCCCTCGCGTGGACGACCTTCGAACGCGAGCGTCGGCTATCGCGGCCGAATTTCCGGAACCGTCCCGAACTATTGAAATTGGGTTGTTCGCCGATCCTCGTACGATCGAGGGATCGCATGGCGTTAAAGGGTAACGCCGCTCTTAGCAACTGGAAGAGGAAAGACGGTCGAGCACAATGTCAACCATCAGCGATTGTCACTGCGCGGGTTCGTACGCGAAGTGATGTTCGACACGGTAATGGCGTCGGGACATGGGTACGTTGAAGAGGTGTCGGACAAGACCGCGCTGAACTTTTTTGGCCTGCATTGTCGGTATATCCCGAGCGGCTGGATTTACGCGGGCAGGTTCAGTCGCGAAGTTCGTAGGCTCTGGGCTGACGGCGGATCGAAGTGGAATGCCCGCCGGCACACGGTATAGACCCCGCGAAGTTGAAGTGCCGGGCTGGCAGACTTGGAGAGTGGGTGGTCCTCTCGTCACTGCGCCAGAGCAGCGAATAGTAACTTCGACGCGCGTTACGTCTTCCAGCTGGACCCACTCTCCACACAAACGAACCTCGGCTATCGAAGAGAGGTGGTAGAATTCGTAAAAATAAAAGACTTTTTGCGCACCCCTTTTTTTGCGCTGGTTACGGACGAGTTCAAGTCGCTTTTGAAGCGGTCAAAAAGGGGTATCGCTTGCTAAAGACTTTAACAGTCTGGGTTCGACACTGGTCGTCCGGAATATGTCTACTTGTGAAGCCTGAAGAGAGAGAAAGCACTCCTGGCCAACGTGTTTCCATTCTGGGGACTTCTCCATCAGCAGACAGAACGGACCGGGACCGAAGGGTTTCATACCGTTGGAAACTTGGCTCGCAAGTTGACGAGTGTATTCTTGCTCTGCTCGAATGACAAATAGGTACGGACGTCCGAGGTCTACTGGGGAACGGAGCGGTCCTGGTAGATTGCACTCAATAATAGACCCAATCGGTGTGGCAACGGCGATGTATTGTGGTAATTCTCTGCCGTAGGTATATACCAATGGATAGTAAACGAACGGCCAGGCGTTGTATCCTGGCGGGAGATCAGAGCCGTTCTCGTACACAATCGCCACCTTTCCTGGACCACCGAAGCGACTAACCAAATCTTCTAATTGCGACTCCGTTCCGTGGGCGAAGGCCCGTCCATGTACAGCGAGTTGAGTGTCGGAATAGGTGTTCGCCCCAATGACCAAAAAGGCTCCTACCAGCGCGAGTTGACGCGCGCGCCGAGACGTTGACGTGACGCCAGCGGCGAACAACAGGTAAAGGCCGGGCAGGATCCAGATGTTGTAGCTCGGCGCCAGCGGCTCAAAGCCCCTTACAACCATCCTCGCCAGTCCTGCCACAGCAAGGCCGCTTCCAAGCGCGACCGCGAGGCTTCGTTCTTTCAGGGCTACTGACCTAAAGCGCACGACGAGTGAAAGGAGCAGCAGAGAAAAGCCAAGAATCGCTGCGACGACAGCGCCTGCGTTTAAAGCGGTCGCGGGATGGGCACAAAGGTGATAGGTAAGTTGCGCAAGTGGACGTATAATACTTCTCGAGCTGGCCGCGCCTTCTAACGATGCGGTTTCGCCACCCGAGATTGCAAATGCAGCTCGCACGAAAGGTATAAGACCCAGACCGAACACAGCGACGACCGCTGTTACGATAGCTGGTCTTCGCAGTTCACCGAAGCGTTGCAGTGAAATTAAAGAGGCCGCACAGAGTAGGCCGGCGGCAAAAATCACTCCAAACAGATGAGTGAACATTGTCGCGATGCAAGCGACTACCATCCACGCCAGCCAGTAACCAGATCGCTCCGGAGCGTCTGAACTGTAACGAATCAGGAAATAAAAGCCGAAACTAGCCTCCAGCAGAAAAAGAGGATAGGCGCGGATCTCTACGGCAGTTGTGACCACTTGTGGTGCCAGCCCCATCATCATAGCGGCGAGTATGGCTGCGAGTGTGCCAAACGCCTTGCGAGCCGCCGCAAATGTGACCGCGACCGCCAAGGAAACACATACAATTCCAAAAGCGCGAAGAGTCTGCACTCGGGACCCGAACAACTGAATCCAACCCCACTGAATCAAATAGCTCATTGGTGGCATGCGGTCCGGCGGGACTGAAAACATATGATTCTGACCGGCCAGCCACCGTATCAACCCTATCGGTCCTAGCGTTAAGCCACTCAATTGAGTGGTTTCATCAATCCAAATGGATTGCCGGGGCAAAAAAAGTACTGCCGCCAGCGCGCTTAGGGAAACACATGCCAACATGGCGACGGGCGAATAATCAATCCGCTTAAACCAGCGCCTCGACGCATAGCAGTACAATCGGAGAATGTGCTGCAGATAACGAAGTTGCTCGGTCACGGAGAGTTTGCTCTTACCGTGTTTGCGATCGGCGAAATAAATGGGCACCTCGTCCGTTCGTGAGCAATGACATTTGACCAGAAGCTCAAGGCCGATTTTGTAACCGACCGGGTTCAACGCGTCGGCGCTGGCGAAGGTGCTTTTTCTGATCATGAAAAAGCCACTCATCGGATCTTTTACCCGCGCCAACGGTATCGCGAACAACCCGGCGATTCGGCTATTCAGCCAGCGGAACAACCCCCAACCAGTGTCCGTCGATCCGCCCTTGGCGAATCGCGATCCGATGACGAAATCGGCACCGTCGTTGAGTCTAGCCAGCATTTCTGGAATCTTTTCCGGTGGATGACTTAGATCGGCATCCATCACCACCAGCGTGGCATGGCGGGCAATTCGCAGGCCGTCGAGCACACTATTACTTAGGCCGCGGTTTCCCAGGCGTGTAATAAGTCGCACCCACGGCAGATTCATCCGCTCGACCAGCTCAGCGGATCCGTCGCGGCTGTTGTCGTCCATGAGCAGCAACTCAATCTCCAGGTCGTTTTCTCGACGAACTTTGTCGATCCGTTCCACTAAGAGCGGTATGTTCTCGACCTCCTGATAGGTAGGAACGACGATGGTTATCCCGGACCGAAGTGGAGCTGTCGACATAATCGTCCTGGACTGGTGAGCGCGGACATCTGTCTGTGCAATCACGATGACGCTCCTTGAAATTCGCGTTACTGCTTAAGACGTCTGCTACAGATGGTGTTTTCAGAGGAGAAAGATGTGCGCCGCCCCTTTCTCGATTGAGTAAACAGCCCGAGAGAAAAGCGCATTTAAGAGACGCGAGTGGGTTCGGTCGATATTTGGGTTGGACGCCAGGTCACCATCGACGAAACTGAAAAATTCCAAAGGGAACCTGCAACTGCGCCGCCCAATCCCGCAACCCACCAGATTTTAGACATCGCGAATATCACCGAGGCCAAGGTGATGTTCGCGATCGCCCCGACTGCACAAACCGCATAGAAGGACAGAAGTCCAACGAAGAGGCTGGTTCCTCTAAGAGAGACATCGCGGTAGGTGATCTTGTTATTGAGTAGAAAGTTGAACGTCATTGCTCCGAAAGTGGCTGTCGCTTGTGATGCTAAGAAGCTGGCGCCGATGGTAACCAAACAGATCTTGAGCACGGAGAGTTGGACGACCACCCCGAGTCCGCCGACCATGGTGAACAACAGGAACCGCCGTGGGAAGGAGCGTCCCATAAGAGAAGCTATCGACAGCATTTCAGACACGAAAAACTGTCGCCGAACCTTGGATAAGTGCCTGCGTTGGTGGCTTGCCGCGGACGATTCAGGGGCCGTAGGCCGCAAGTACGGACTCCGGCGAAAAGGACTCACCAGGTCTTTGTGACTGAAACTCCCCGAAACCATGCGTCCGTCTTCTCTCCGTGGGTCTGTAGAAACAGGTCTACCCGTTGTCCGGTTACGACAAATCTGCATATCTCCGGCTAGCGGTCAGTCGACTATAGGAGATGTTCCGAAATGAGAAGGTGAAGCCTCACACGCCAAGCTGGGGTCATCGTAAATTTGGACCAGAACACCCCCCTGGTGCGCGCAAATGCGCGAAATTACTAGAACGGAGCTCGACGCCACCCATTAGTACAGGTCAAAAGACCTGGTGAGGTGGCAAATGGTGAGGAACCGGGGTCTGTGAGAGTACAGCGCTGGACGGCGAAGCGTCGGGCAGCACCTGTGACCAGCCTCCTGAACGGCGAGACGACCGTAGCCCACACGGCGCGACGTCACGGGCTGAAAGTAGCCGAGATGGAGGAGTGGCAGGAGCGGCGCGGAGAACGCGGTGCGGGCGCGGCCCAAAGAGAAGCACGCACTGCGCGAGGAACAGCTAAATCGGCTCAAGCGCAAGGTAGGTGTGACCGGTAGGTGAGCTGACCATGGACCTGAACACTCTGCGGGTTGCAGCGAAGCAACGCCCTATGACGCCGGGGACGTCAGACGAGTAATGGCGACGTTGCCCGGGGTGTCGACCTGCAGAGTGGGCAGAGTTAATTTTTCCCGCGCCCGGTTGCGGGGGCGCGCGGCAGTGTGCAGGTCATGTTCAACAGCTCGTGAGGTGAAAGTCCTCTACCAACCTGGATAGTGGTGAAGGGAAGTGAAGCGCAAGGGCGTCGCCGCGAGGCCGGCTCCGGAGGAAGTGTGGAGCGAAGCTGCGGCTTGACGAACAGGAACCGGATAAGAGGCTGTTGGCGTCGGTGATTCGATTCGGCACCGTCTGCAGCTTTACACCCCCAGCGGTGCTTCTGAGGTGTAGAAGCTGAGGATCCGATGGTGACATATCTAAGGTCAAGCGCGGATTCGAGCTCGCATGAGTTCAGATGAGTTCAGATAACCTGCGCGCCGGCGCTGGGACCGTGTTTTTGAGCACCGGCTTCCCACGCGAGATCTCCACCGCACCACTTCGCCAGACCATGACGTAAAGTTTATTGAACCGATAGGAGTTTTCGGATCTATAAGTCTCGCACCGGTACGCTTTGCGACATGTACTCTTGCGTGGAACGCCCCTTCCTTCAAGTACGGACTTGGCTTGAGCCGAAATTGTTTACTCAGAAGAGGAAACCCAGTTGGTCTGGCAGCAAAGGAATTTTCGAGGTTGAAGCAAACGTGAGCTGAACGTTTGACCTGGATTCACGAAAAGCGAAGCGCTGCGGGAGCGCGCTCTCAGGGGGAATGCTCCATGGTTAGGGACCTCATTGGGCGGATGGTTCTAGATGTCGTCGGCCGCTGGGTAGTATTTTTCCTTGCCTAGGGCGTCGACGGCGTTCCAGAACTCCGGACCTCCGGCAGCGAGCGGATTAGTGGGGTCTTTCAGCGAAAGAGCCTGGCGGCGGTAGTTCCAGCTTTCCGGGCGCAGGCGTTGAGCCTCGTCCAGATACTTCAATGCAGCCGCGCCGCGTCCCGTCTCGTTCAGGAACTGCCCCAGCCGGAAATTTGCGGCGGCCCGCACCCGATCGTCGTCGGGCGTATGCATGCGCCGTAGCACCTCGGCTTCGCTCAGCGCAAATCGGCTCCGGGAGCCATTCTCAGCCCAGTCGCGCAGCGCATTCTGATAGGCGCTGCGCTTTGCCGTCATCTCGTCGACCGCGTCCTGGGGCATCGCGAAGGTCTTGCGGTCCATCGTGCGGAAGCTGTCGGTCACGCCGGCCGGCTCGGCGGGGCGGACGATCTTTCCATTCTCATCAATCCATACTGCGTTCGGTACGTTCACCATGTCATACAGCTCCGCCACCAGGTGGCGCGTATCGATGAGGCACGGGTAGGTCGGATTGGCCGCCTTGATCCATGGTTCGGCGGCGACGTTGCCGGCGCCGTCAAAAGCCACAGCGACGGGCACGAAATTCTTAGCTTCGAGCTCCTGGTAGAGAGCCTGCCACACGGGCAGGTCCATTCGGCATCCTCACCAGGAGGCCCAGGAGACGAGGAATACTCGCTTGCCGCGATAATCCGAGAGCGAATACATCTTGCCTGTCAGGTCGGGCAGGGTGAAATTCGGCGCCTCGAGGGACTGAAGCACTCGCCGGCGCTCCCCCGAAGCCTCCCCGATGCACCACGCATGGTTTGCGGTGTCGGCAACGACCGGTTGGCCGAGCAAACCGGCTAGCGCCACGAGATTGTAGGACTGGCCGGAGACGAACTCCGCGGTTCGCGACGGCGGTACCGGGACGCAGACCTCCCCCTTGCAGAAACCCTCGGGTTTGAACACCCATCCGCTGACCCGCTGGAGGTCGGCAGCACCCAGCCACAGCCCGTCATTACGATCGTCGGCCGTAACTCCACGCGTGGTTTTCACGCCACAGATGATGTCAGTCGGTTGATTGGCCATGGTTTAACCTTTTCGGAACACGGGCGAAAGCCCGTGCCACTTTGATAGATGTGTCGAAAGAACACCGCCGTCTCAGCGCTCGCTTATGCTAGCGTGACCAGTCGTGGGTTTAAATCCACAGAATGACGCCGCTCGTCTCCGCTCCGGTCGCCCCGCGGATTCCTTGCAGGTAGAGACGCAGCTGCGCGCGATAGCGCTCCAGGCTTGGCGCAAGGTCGCGGTCGGTCTTGAAATCGACGATCGTCCAGCGCGTATTGCCATCGAGCCTGTTCTGAAAGGCAAGGTCGGCTATTCCTTCGACCAGCGTCCCGTTCTCAAGCCGGAACAGGATGGGATATTCGCGATGGACTCGCTCGGAGGTCGCTGCTGCGCGCATGACCGGCGCTGCCAGCGCGCGCTCTACCGCAATCGTCGCCGCCTCCGCGTCATCCGCATTTGCCCCGACCACCCTGGCTACATAGTTCGCGATGCGCCCGATGTCGCCTCGCGTTGCCTCGAACGGTACCCGCAGGATCGTTTCGTGAACCAGCTGCCCGAAGGCGGCGCGGCCTGGTCGGCTGCTTTCGCGCTGCGTTTCTTCAACCCGGATCTCATCGCTGGCTCCGCTCGAGGCGGCCGCTGAATGCGCTATTCCGGTCGCGGTGGCAACTGTCAGCGTGGGCTCGGCACCGGCGGCGAGGGTGGCCTCGCGTTTCTTCCTCCACTCCTCGTGTAGCTCCTGACCCCGCGTCGAGACAGCCCCGCTCGCGTCCGCTTCGAGCAGGCGGCTTTGCCGCAGGCCCATCGCTTCCTGCACATCGAGAATCAGACGCGACGGATCCCACCATACAACCATCTGTGCTCCCTGCCTGGGCCGATGCAGCCCCGGCGCCACCGATTGGGTGCGTCCTGGCGCGCGCGAGGGCCGCGTATAAACGCTGTCCTCACTAAATTCCGGACACCCGGGCGGCCGTTTGGCAAGCGGGGACCGCCGCTCATTCGGAGCAGGATACAAAACCGGATTGAGGCGGCTTACCCATCCCTCCCGTGCTTCATCTCCAACCACGGGTACGACCAGCAAATCGCGGGCCCGGGTGGTCGCGACATAGAGCAGGCGAATCGCTTCTTCCTCGTCCCGTCGCCGCTCCGCTTCGGCCCGATCCAGCAGTTCGCGCGGGGAACACCCGGCCAGGCGCAACGCGCACAAACCTCGCGCAGGGTCGACATAGCGGCTCGGCTCTCCGACCGTTTCCTTGCAGGTCATGTCGGCCAGGATAACGATTGGAAACTCCAGACCCTTGGCCCGATGCACGGTCATGATGCGCACGCCCTCGGTGCCTTCCTCTGCCAGCGGAGTCTCGCTGGCCTCGTCGCGCTCGGCGCGTTCTTCCAGTTCATCGACGAAGCCGCGAAACGAGGTTGCGGTGGTGCGCCCCTCGTAGCGGCGAGCCTGATCCATCAGGCGCATGATGTTGGCCAGCGCCTGGTCGCCGGTTGGCCAAATTGCGATTCCGGCGTGCGCGCGGGTTTGGCCTAGTGCATCGGCGATGGTTTCCGCGATCGGGCGCCGGTTGCGCCGGCGGTGAAGCTCGCGGATAACCTCGCGGGCGCGAAGCACCGGTGCGAGCCGATCGGGCAGCTCGGCCGGCAGGGGGCGGAAGAGATTCAGGGTGCCGCACGCCTGATGGAATTCCAGCAGCAAGTCGTCGGGCAGAGCGAAGATTGGTCCACGGAAGGTGGCGAATACCACCAGATCGTCGTCCGGACGTTCGACTGCAGCCAGCAGGTTGCGAATCGCCTCGACTTCCTCGCGTTCGTTGAACGATCCACCCTTGACCAGCACGTGCGGCAAATGCCGTGCCTCCAGAGCTCGCAGATATGGACGCGTTACATCGCGGCCCCAGGAGTTGAGGCGACGGAACAGAATGCAAATATGGCGGGGACGGATCGACACACGCCTTCCCGGCTCCTCGCGTTCGGTAACCGTCCATCCACTTTCGTGCACCAACCATCTGGCGAAGGCGGCAACCGCGTCAGGCAGCGATTCGTCAATTCTGAAATCTACTACGCGGCCGTAGTCGCCGTACGGTGCCGGCACCGGCAAGGCAACCAGCGCTGGCTGGGAGGCAACGTCATCGCGCGCGGGCTGCAGAGGCGTGTACGCGGGATGGGTCGGCCCGTCGCTGGCCATCAAGGGCGTGAAGGCGGCGTTGATGCTTGCCTGCAAAGCCGGCACCGCTCGAAAGCTGACGGTCAGGTAGTCGAGTTTGGCTCCCGCCTCGACCAGTTGTCGCTTGATCTGCTGGTAGAGCGCGACATCGGCGCGCCGGAAGCGATAGATCGACTGCTTGGGATCGCCGACGACAAAGAGTTTGCCGGGAATTGGCCGCACCCGGCGCCAATCCTGCTGGGTCGGATCGTCGGCCGCGAGCAAAACGATGATCTCGGCCTGCAACGGATCGGTGTCCTGGAACTCATCGACAAAAATATGCGTGTAGCGGCGTTGCAGCGCCGCGCGCACCGTGGGGTTATCGCGCACCAGGTCGCGCGCGACTACCAGCAGGTCGAGGAAATCCAGCGCGCCGGCACGTTGCTTGCCCTTCTCGTACAGCTCAATCATCGGCCACAGCTCGCGCTGCAGTTCGGGCGCCAGGTTCGCCCCGGCGTTCTCGCGGAATTTCTCAAGCCGCGCGTGAAGCGCGGCGCGCCGGGCAAAGACTTGCTCGCGCTCAACTCCGCCCACTTCGCCCCCGAACCCCTTCCATTTCCAGTGTTGACCGCTCGGCAAGCGAAGCAGTACCGCCTCGAGCGCGTCATAGTCGCGCTTGCGCACCGCCTCCAGACGAGTTGCCTCGGAGACCGGGCGCGAAATCTCGATGAGACTTCGGGCCAGCCAGTCATCCGGCTCGCCCTCGAGCGCCAGGGCACCCAAGGTGGTCACTTCCGCGATCAGCTCGTCGATTTCGCAATCGCGATCGAAGGGTTGCGGTTCCCACAGGGCCTTGAAGTCGCGCCACTCCAGAAGCTGGCGCGCCGCATTGCGCAGAATTGTCCGGGGACCTTCCCGATCGCCGGCATCGCGCCGCCGGAGCAGCCGCCGTACCGCCACCCCCGGCGCCGCCAGCGCGCCCTCAAACCACTGGTCAAAGGCGCTCTCGAACATCGCGTCCGACGAATCTTCCGCTGCGACCTCGAACATCGGATCGACGCCGGCTTCAACCGGTCGCTCGCGCAGGAGATCGGCACAGAACGAGTGAATGGTGCCGATGCGCGCTTCTTCCAGTTGTGGAAGTGCATGGTCAAGGCACGCGCGCGAAGCCGCGTCCAGCAAGGAGTCCTTGCGCGCGCGCTCAATCTCCTCGCGCAGCCGGAGTTTTAATTCGCCCGCCGCCTTCTCAGTGAAGGTCACCGCGACGATATTCCCCAGTTCGCCGCGACCCGAGGCAATGGTGGCCACGATGCGGCTCACCAGCGCGCTGGTCTTGCCGGTTCCGGCAGCGGCTTCGATCAGGATGGTGGAATCAAGGTCGTCGCGGATCCGGCTGCGAACCTCCTGGTCCGCAAGTGCTGTGCGCGTGGCGTTCATCTCATCGCACGGAGTTTGCGCAGCTCTTTGAGCCGGGTTTCGCGTTTGAGCGAGGTGCGGCGTTCTTCGTAGGGTCCGCACACACGGCGATAGTCACACCATTTGCATTCGCCCTTGGCTGGCGCGGCGGGCAGAAAGCCGGACTCAAGCGCATCCGACAAAATCGCTGCGAACTCGCGCAGCGAGGCGCGCGCTTCCTCATCGATAGTCGTGATCCGATCCTCGTAACCGCCCGCGGCGGTGCAGTAGTAGAGGCGTCCGGTCGCGACCGGCTCGCCGAGCATGTGCTCGGCCGCGAGCGCGTAGATGACGGGCTGCAGGATTTTGCCCCCGCCGATCACGAAGCTCTTCTCCGCGCGCACCTTGCCGGTTTTGTGGTCAGTTACCCGCAGCGCGTGGCCCGGGGCACGCTCGACCAGGTCGATCGACCCGCGAACCTTCAAGTTATCGAGCTGGATTGGATCGGCGGAGCTGTCGGGGTCGCGGTCTTGCCCCCCGACCGTCAAGCCAAAGGCGAGCTCGAAGCGCTCCGGCGTCCATCGTCCGGGATCGTCGGCCGACCTCCGGAGCCATTCCCGCAGGTCAGCGCGAATCTCCTCGATTCCGTCCAGCCACACCCGATCAATTGCGGGCGCCAACTCCTCGCGCCATCGGGCGGCGACCGAATCCAGTCGCTGGTCGAGCATCCGTTCCGCGCGGGGCAGGGTTTCCGAGGTGAGCGGAAGCATACTTGCGGCGCGCAACGCGGTCAGAATCTCGAACTGCACGTCGTGGAAGAGCCCGCCGCGTGTCAGCGGGTCGATCAGCTCGATCGCCTCGGGCTCCTCGCGCGGCTCCAGGCGATGGATAGCCTGTAGCAGAAATCGATAGGGACACGCCGCGAAGTGCTGCAGCGAGGTGGGCGAGTAGGGCCGCGCGGACAACTGATGCGGGGCCAGCGCGGCCCGCGTCTGCGGGTCGGGGTCTACCAGGCCGTCGGCCGGAGTCCAGCGCTTGAGCCACCGCCGCGCGCGGGCCCGCAGGGCGCGGCCCAGGTATTCGTTGGCGTCGAGCAGATAACGGGCGGTACCACGCGTCGTGTCAGGATCGGCGTCGACCAGCTTGTCGAGCACCGCCAGATCGAACTCCGCTTCATCGATTGCATCGGCTGGGGTGGACGGTGCAGGCCACCCGAGCCGAATTGCCTGCTCGCATGCCGCGCGGCGTGCGAGTTCGTCAAATCCCGGCAAACGTCCTTCCGCCGCGCGAAGAATTTCCAGCGCATAAAACGATGGAACCCGCGGACGACCCTGATCGATATCGATGCGTGGGTACGAGAACATAACCCGCCGCTCCGCCGCACCCGCCGCGATGCGGAGCGCCAGACGTTCCGCGCTGATCCGATCCTCATTGCGCCGGAGCGCGGCGCCCAGATCGGCCCGTACTGCGTCGGGCAAAATCGGATCCTCGATCAGTTTCTGCGGAAAGACCCGCTCGGCGAGCCCCGGAACGATGACGACGTCGAACGACATTCCCCGCGCGCGGTGCGGAGGCGCTACCATCACCGCTCCGTAGCGGCGGGGAGCGGGGCGGTCTTCGAGACGCGAGAACCGCTCCGCCAGGACCATCCTGACTTCATCGAGCGCGACCGGGCCCACCGGCGCCATCGCTTCGAGTTCCGCGAGGGTTGCGAGCACCGGCGCGCGATCACGAATTGCCTCGGCGATAATCGCGCGAAGATGGTCGAGCCATTCGCCCCAGGTCGCGCTCGAGGGCATGGCCGCGAGCAGAGCGATATGGCGGAGCGCGACGCGCTTCAGATCTTGGAGATCGCCGAGCCGCCGGTCGAGCGAACCGGCACGCCCCTCGTCGTCGGTGCTCGCCTCGCGCCGGCGGCGAAGCTCGCTTTCGAGACCCTCCAGGCGCCGCTTCCAGCGTTCGGCGCTGCCGATCACGGCGGCATCGACGATGATGCGCTCCCAGCGCCAGGGCGCGCGCACCGGCCGCTCGGCCGCCTCGAGATCGTCACCGCTGGTGGTGAGTGCTGCGGTTTCGAATTCCGGCGCCAGGCGCATGGCGGTGAGCTCGTCGTCCGGGGCCGCCTTGGTGCGGTCGTCATCGGTGGGGGAACTCTCGAGCGGGACTTGGGCCAGCGACAAGTATTCGGCGTAGCGACGCGCCGAGAGATTTTCGGCCTTACAAGCGAGCAGCGCCAGGAGCGCGCGGCCTCCCGGGCGCGGGCGTCGCGCCTCGCGCGAGAAATGCGCGGGAATTCCCGCACGCGCGAGTGCTTCCTGGAGATACGGCACGTAGCGGACCGGATCGCGAAGCAGAACTGCAATGCGATCGAAGCGAGTGCCTGCCGCAGCCTCGGCGGAGATTTTGCGGGCAATTTCGACACACTCGTGCATTTCGCTGGGTGCGGAGGTGACGGTCACCGTCTCATCCAGCGGCCGCTGGGTGGGATCGCCGCCGAACAGATACCGTTGCAAGGCTGCCAGCGAGGTCGAATCGTGCACCCCCCCGTCGGAGACATCGCGGACAGGCGTGGCGAGTGCCCGAGCGAGGTGCTGCGCGCCGCGCTCATCGCCCGCGGGCACCGTTGCCAGAAATTGTGGCGCATTGTGCGCGAGCGCCGCGACCAGGTCGCGCTCGCGAGTGCTGTCCACAGGAACGTCCAGGAACAGGGTCGGAATCCCCACGAAACGCGGGTTTTTCGCTACCGCCCCAATCGCGAGTGCGAGCATTCCGGCGCGGTCGACGAGCCGTGCCCCGGCCAGCTCTTCCTCGAACCGCGCCAGCAGCGCGGCGACTTCACCGCCGGCAGCGCCGACTTCGGCAAGGGCACTTGCACTGACCCCTCCTTGGCGTAGTTCAGCGATCGTGCGCGCAAGAGCCTCGGCGAAGCCGGGACGATGGGTTACCGGCGCGAAGTGCTTGAGTTTTCCGGACGGCGCAAGATGAAACACCGCGCGTGCGGCGATCGCCTGCGCCGCCAGATCGCTTGCGGGGGCCAAACCCGCCTCGACCATCGCCTCAGATGCGAGCAGGCCAATCAGGCGATTGAAAGTCAGACGGTGAATCCCCGCGACGGCACCGCGGGCGGCGGCGACTCCCCGTACCAGATCGTCGGCAGCCTCACGTGTCGGTGCGATCACCAGAGCTTCGGTGGCGGGTTCTACGGCCGCGAGCCATTCGCGCGCTGCGGCGATTCGCTCCGCAGCGCAATGGGAACGGACTATCTGAGGGGATTTACGCATCTATCCCCTGAGATCGTGAGCCATTTCGCAGCACCCGCGGCACTGGTCTTAGGAAACTGCGGCACAGCGAATTGTCAGCGACTTCCATCGGTGTCGAAGCGATGAGGAGGAATTATTATCCGTCGTCGGATCCAGCCTTCCAAGTCATGAGCCGGACTCGCGCGGCACGCATCCACAGGTGTTGATGGTCGTCTGCTCCTGCGGTGGCCCGTATGTGCCAACTCGGCGTCCAGGCTGCGGCTGGGTTGGTCCCCCCGTCACTCGAACCGGAGCGCGAATCATTAGAGCGGCGTCGCACGCGGGAAGCCGCTCCGACTCAGAAAATCGACCGATGCTAGGCTTCTATGAAAACGGGGTCACCCAGATGGACGGTGCCCGGCGCGCCTATCTGCGCGAACACTCCCACGTTGGCGCGATGGTGCTGGGCGGCAGTGCGCAAGATCGCATAGTCGCGTGGCAGATCGTCTTGCGGATGGGTGGTCATGACACAGCGCAGTGCGGCGTGGGGTTTCACGATCTTGAGATCTGCGCCAACTGTAATGGTCGCTCCTTCCCATTCGTCCTCGACGAAACGGTCGTCGCTCAGACCGGTGTCGACGAAGATGGTGGGGCGAAAGCGGCGCGGATCGAAAATCGACCCCGCCGCGAGCTTCGCCATGTGCCGGAGAGTTCCGCTCGCAAGTACGTGCATTGGCGCCGAATCGAAGAAGGTGCCGGGCGCCAGGCTGAACTCCGACGGCATGGTTTCAGCCGTCAGTTCGGGGAACACCTTTTCGACCGGCACGTCGGCAAACACCGTCTTCGGATCGATTCCCGCCTGCTCCTTCCCGAGCGATTCGCAGCGCTCCATCCTGACCTTGCGCCCCAGTGCTGCGCTGATCAACTGCGAGGCATCGGCATCTTCGGCGTGAATGGTCCGTCCATCCGGCAGCCTTATCGCTACCGGCGCGAAACTTCCCGCGGAGGGCCGCTCCTCATATGACGCGCGAAAGTCGAACAGCGCGGAGAATTTCTTTCCGCTCACGATTTTCTGGGTGGCCAACTCCCGAAGCGCATAGGCGCGATCGCCAACCGCTCCACGCTCGCTGACCTCGAGCTCCGCGAGCTGCTCGCCGAGCATCGATTTCACCGGATAGCGCCACAGCCCCGTGACTATTCCGACCTGCTTCGAGATGGCCACCTTACTTTCCTCCTCCGGGCTGCGCGGTGCTTTGCGCCGGCGCGATATTGAAGGGTCCCGCCTGCGTAGTGGCGAGCGCCTCCATGGCGCGCTGGTCGGAGCTGATAGCTTTCATGATCGCGCCGGTCGCCGCCGACATGAACTTTTCCTTGTTGGCCGTCACATGCGCGGCGCTGCGGTCGATCGACTCGAGCTGTCCCTGGAAATGCGGGATGACGAAGCGTGCGATCAGTTCGTAGCTGCGCCACATCTGCTCGCGCGGTGCCCAATCGTGCGCGAAGGCGAGAATGGTGCCGAAACCGCCCGACAACTCCTGGAGCTTTTCCAGCTTGACGATCGCGTCTTCAGGCGTGCCGAAAATGCCGCCGCCGAATTCATCCATCACCCTCGCCGCCGCGTAGCCGTCGTCGTAGATTTTGCCGTCCGGACGTCCGAGGATTCCAACCACGTATTCGTTGTTCCAGCGCTTGAGGCCGTCGGCGACCTCGCGCCACGCCTGTTCGCGCGAATCCGAAAGATGAAAAGGCATTACGATTCGCCAGGTCGCGCGATCAGCCCGCCGGCCGCTCTCAGAAGCGGCGCCCTCGGCAAAGCTCCACTGGGTCTTGAGGGCGGTGAGTCCGGCCTCCGAATAGGATGCGACCGACAGGACGCCCACCCCGTGCTTGCCGGCGCACTTCATTCCCGACGGCGAAATCATCGACGCGACCGCCATCGGAATTTCACGCTGCACCGGGCGAAGATGCAGCGCGGCATCACGCAGCTTGTACCAGGACCCGTCGAGGGTTATCGGCTCGCGCTCGGAGAGCAGGCGCCTGATGACCCCCAGGCCCTCGTCCATCTGCTCGCGCTGGGTCATCGGATCGATTCCGAGCATAAATGCGTCGGAAGGCAGCGCTCCGGGGCCAACGCCAAGCATGGCCCGGCCACGACTTAGATGGTCGAGCATGACGATACGCTGGGCTACCGTATACGGGTGGTGGTAGGGGATCGACACTACACCGGTACCGAGCATGATGCGCTGGGTTTTCATCGCGGCGGCCGCCAGGAACATCTCCGGCGACGCGATGGTCTCCCATCCGCCCGAATGATGCTCGCCGACCCAGAATTCGTCGTACCCCAGATCGTCAAGCAGCGTGGCGAGTTCGAGGTCGCGCTTGAGTTGCAGGGTCGGATGCTCTCCCATCGGATGGTGGGGCGCGAGGAACACTCCGAAACCGAGCCGGTTTTCCATGGCAGTCGCCTCCTTGCCGAAACTCAAGTGACTGTAACACGAGGCGGCGCGGGCTGCGCAACGAACCGGTGAAACGTCGTCCGTTGTATTCTGGGGTGTGAGTGACCCGAACTCGGGTGCATTCCCTGCGGAACTCCAGCCTGTATAGTTGGGGCGTCTGGACCGGTTTGAAACCCAAACTACACCAAAGCCGGGCCGCCTTTTGAGGAGTGGGTCATGGTTTGTC
>JAFAHS010000201.1 GCA_019237115.1 Deltaproteobacteria bacterium | reverse complement strand
ATCGGCGTATTCTTGTCCTTCTGGTAGTTGTAGACCTCGAGGTCCGCGAACATCGGCTTCACGTAGCCGTCGATATTGCCGTCCTTAACCGCGACCTGCGAATATACGGAAAGATTGCCCGCCGCCACATCGAAGCTTCCAAATGATCGGAGGAGATCATTGAGCGATGGCAGGTCGGTGTTCACAAGCGCGAGCTTCAGGTCGAAAGCGGGTCCCCCCCGGCTTGCCATGAAGGTCCCCGATACGGTCGTATCGCCACTGCCCATGAACTTGCCATGAAGCGATACGTCCGCGGGCCCCTGCTGCTGGTGATTCGACAGGTTCTTGAGCGCCAGATCGGTGTCGTTGATGAAGAGCTTGTAGTTCGGATTACCCGTCTGATCGGTATACGAGAAATCCCCGTGGTGGACGTCGAACTCGCGCACGGTGATATCGACCGCGGGGCGATTGTTCTGCTTTTCGATCTGCTGGCCGGTTTCCTTGACCCGCCGGGCTTCCTGCTTCTGCGTGGCGGGCGAGTGAATGTAGCCGACCCCGACGTCCGCGATCGTGGCGTTATTGACTTGGACCCTGGTTACCTTGGGCGAGTATTCGAGCAGACCGTCGCTGGCTAGGCGCCCGCCGTGCATACTGATATTGACCTGGCGAATCTCCGGATCGAACGCGCTGAGGGGCACGTTGGTGATCGTGTACTGCGCGCGTGCGCCGGGAAATGGTTCTTCCAGGAAATTCGCGTGGCCGTCGACAGTCGCATGGCCCGAATCAAATATCACCACGGTGGCGTGAAACCGGGACGGGTAGGCGTTATCGGGCGCGTGGATGTTGCGGATGTTGTCAGCGGTGAAGTTCAGACCCGCCAAATGGAGCGGCGGGTTCACCGCGTCCTGGATGTAGACGATGTCGCCATGATCGATCGTGATGCGGTTGATCTTGAATGGGTAAGCGGCTTCGAGCGCGTCCTGCCATCCTTTCTGGCGCAGGGGGACCTTGCTGTTCTTTTCCGACACGAACTGCGTCTGATCGATATGGATCCTGGGACGGTGTAGCCACACGTCTGCGACGACCCGGCGCGAGAACAGCTCTTTCACCTGGATGTGAAACCGCAACATGGCGATGTCCGCGATGGGTGGGTGGGGATGTGCTTGCTGGATGACCCGAAGCCCTTTCAGCGTGAGAATTCCGCCGACCAGCTGCAGATGCGCGTAATCAAGCGCAACGTGGTAGCCAGTAAGCTTCTGGTTCATCGCCGCTTGAGTACGAGCGCGGATGATGTCGTCGAAGAAGAACGACGCGATGAACAATGCGGCGATCAGTGTCCCGAAAAACGCTCCGCTTAAAAAAAGAATACGGTGTCTTCGAAAAGACTCCAGGGTCGGAGAATCTGAAGGCATGGCAGCATCTCCAAATAATCTCACTCAGATTAGTTCAGATCTGAGAGGTTTCACCGGACGCTCCATACCGCGGTGTTTCACGAACGCGTCGCCGGCTGAGCGCCCGGACCAGGAGCGGCGTGATGCCAAGACTGATGCCGAACAGCACGTGGGCCACGAAATACGCAACCGGCATGAGCGCGATCCGCGCCTCCATGGTCGGGTCCCAGAATGGCAGCACGTAAAGTTCCATTGCCGCCCAAATCGCGATTCCGATCGCCAAACCAGCGAACAGGGCCAGAATAACTGATGTCCGGCGCGACACGGCGAGGCCGAACAAGATTCCAAGTGCGACCGAAAATCCGAGTTGGATGCCCGCTCCAGTGGATATCGCCAGCGATCCTGCGACCAACGCTTCGACGCCATAAACCAGGCCGGCGAGAGTTTTGAGAGGCATCCATACGCCCGTGCCAATGGCGTTCGAATAGGCCATCAAAGAGCCGGTCATCAGGATCGCCGCGAGAATGCCCGCGATTGCCCCGGCGGCGAGTTTCTCGCCCCACGAAAACCTCGGAAGAGCGTGAGTGTCTGAATTTGCAGCCATAGCTTCGATCAGTCCAGCAAGCCTGGCTTCAGCGTCTAAATTTACAGCCATAGCCCCGATCAGGCCGCCTAAGCCTGCTCCTTCTTCATAAGAACTTGAGCGAGTTCCTGGTCCTGCTCCAAGATGGGAAGAATCTTGTCGATCAAAGCTTCGATATCGTCGTCGCTGGCGTCTTCGCGCTCCTTCCTCAGGCTGCGCACCAGCTTGTCGTGACCTGCTGCCGTTTGTCGCAGGAAGTACTTGTCAAACGATGGACCGTTCAGGGTGTTGAGCTTGGCCTGTTCGGCCCCCTGTCTGGACGTCTGATCGTGCAGGCGCAAGTTCTTTTTCTGCGCCATCGCAATCACTTGCTGATCGGCGCTGGTGCGGTCCTTCACCAGCTGATTTGCGTACTCGCGAACCTCGTCGGTTGATGCCTTTCCTTGCGCCATCTGGCCGATTGCGATCTCCTTCAAATCGGCCCGATGAATCTCCGAGAGGACTGCCGCACTGGTCGCTTTGCCTGACGTCTCTGCGGACTGAATCGCTCGTTTTGCGGGTTTGGTCTTTGCGGTTGTTATGGTCGCCCGCACCGCAGGCGTCGCTGGTGCGTTCGCGGTGGTATTTGCATCCGACGGCTGCTGCCGAGAGGTCCCGCAACCGGTGAGCGCGGCGGCGACAACCGCCGCAACAAAAATTTGCCCGATCCCTTTAACATTTTGCAGTATTTTCATTCGCCCGCTCCTCGAGAGAGGCCTTCGTGTAGTGCGGGAACCGGCGTGAGGATTAGAGGCGTGGGGTTAAGAAGAGTCGGAGCTACGCAAGCGGTACCAGGCGCCTCAGGCGCTCTCAAAAGCGTTAGTTGTGCAAAAGGTATGCCCACAATTTTCGAAGGAAAAAGCCAGCATCGAGGCCATTAACCAGTGAAAGAAATACATTCTCATGTGTCACCTTGAGAACCAACATGACTTCAAGACCCGCTCGATACGACAGGGCGTTTCCAGGTCGCAAGGAGGCGAAGCCGGCCCGTAATGTCCTAGTGGTGCGTACTACCAGCTCTCGGTTCCTGTACATGGTATGAAACCGCGTTGACGGTCATCGGCCACCGCGCTGATCGTCGGATCCTAGAACCTGAGGATTAATCCGCGCGTCAAGTTCATCTGGGTCCTTAACGCGGTCGGGTTTTCCGCGCAGGCCGAAAGAGCCGGCGCGAAACCGCCAGATCCCGAGACGCAGGGGAGCGAGAATATTCTTACGGCCTTGTAGCCGATGACCGGCGCCGCGATCTAACGTATTTGCCGAGGACGGGTTCGGACTAAAGCCAACCAGTCCACGTGTCTGCGCTTCATGCGCTCATCTGAGCCGTGGCCGGGACTCTCTCGGTATGAATCAAAACCCGATGGACAATTCGCCCTGAGGGATCGATTCCGAGCTTTGGTTTCTCAGAGATACTGTGCTCCACTTTGAGAACCAGAAATTTTGAGCCCGAATCAGGCTGTCCCCACGTTGCGGCGTCGATAAGATCTCCAACCCGGACTGGCATGAAAGGAGATGATGAACTGAAGACTTTGACGGCGCCGCCATCGGAACAATCGATTTTCAATTGATATTCCATCGACGTTTCTCCTCAACCGGCCAACACGCAAAAGCTTTGCCAATTCAAGAGTCCACTTAAGGGGCGTCTCCTGCGAAGGCTTCCCATTTCTGAGATGTGCAGCATGTAAGAATGATTGGTGCTGACGTGCAAAAAATGCCCAGTCCGGCGTGAGACCTGGACCAGCCACATTTGAGCAAAGATGCGTCGTTTAACTAGTCGATAGATAAAATGTGCCTGTCAAAACTGGAAATGTTGCTAGAACATCGGATTTAGACGGGTGGAACCGCTACATCTCGCGGACCCGGAGTCACCCAAAGTTCAGAGCGGAGGCTGATTTGGAAAGCTATGATGAGAACGAGCTTGTTCGAACAGCCGCCGAGAACGGGCTCGATTCCGTAACCGGCAGGAAGGCGCAAGCGCAGTTGCAACTGCTGGTAGCTGATAAGCAAACCGCCGCCGCGCGTGAAATGTACAAAGCAACAGAGGGGCTGCGGCGCGCTACCATCTGGCTCACAATTGCGACTTTCATCATCGCGCTTGCGACAATCGGGCCGTTAGTGGTCGCCCTGTTGATTCGGCTTCACCTGCTTTGATCCCGCTTAGACCGAAAATGCGGTTGCGCCCACTTCGCCGAGAACCTTCGGTGGCAAGCGCCTCAGGCAGCAGCTGCAAGGAAGAAAAGGACGCTCGCGTGGGCCAGACGCCTGCATTGTAGTTCACATTCGTCAACAGTTCATCGCATCTGATGCTTCACTAGCGAGAGCGCAAGTCTGTCGGTGACAATGCGAACTGCCGCAATCGGGGCGACGCGTTGTTAAGGACTTAGTGGCTTCGTTTCGGTCGCGCGTCGTGAAAGCCAGGCGTCCCAGTGAAAGCCAGGCGTCCCACATGTGCCTTTGACTGCCCATCATGTCGAGTGTGCCACCTCTGTTCGGCGTCTCGGGCAGCATCCTGGAGGCCCTGCCGCGCGAAAAATTCGTTGCGAGCGCAGTCTTCAAATGTAACTCTGAAAAAAACAAACGCGTGGAAAACGGCAGAGCCGAGCTCGGAAGGTGCCGCCGTGCCGAGAAGCGTCAACATTTCCCGGACCATGTTGGTGCTCGCGGTCTTCTTCCTGGCAGTCCTCCATTGTGCCAGCTCACGAGCATCCAAGGTCGAAGATCTGCTAGACAACGAGGTCTACTACCTGCGTGCCCTTTCGTTCTCGGGCAATCATGCCCTTTCGGATACGGAATTGACCGCGCAGTTCTCGGTCAAGCCGCGGCCGTTCTACCAGCTCTGGAAAAAGCGGCCGGCCTTCGACCCGGACGCGCTTTCCAGCGATCTGAAGCGAGTACGTCGTCTCTACGAGGCTCGCGGATACTATAAGACGACGGTCTCTTATGAACTCAACATGGTGGGTAACCTTATCGCCCTCAGGATTCAAATTCGGGAAAACGAACCCGTAAGGGTCCAGCAAGTTACGATCGAGCTTGATGGGTTTGTTGTCCCCGCTGACGATCCTCTCTACAAACACATCCCGTTAAAGATAGGAGAGGTTTTCAGCGAGAAGGATTACCAGGACGGCGCCGAGGCGATTGAAATCGTATTTCGAAACGCGGCGTATGCGCACGTGAGTGTAGCGCGGAGGGCTCACGTCAGCGTTCCCCGGGGCACGGTGCAGGTCTTTTTCACGGTGCGTCCCGGAGAAAAAGCGGTGTTCGGCGCAACTCAGTTAGAAGGAGAGCAAACAGTCGGTGCTGATGTAGTCTTAAGAGAGCTTGCGTACAAGGCGGGTGAACCCTTCTCGCAACGTAAGCTAGATGAATCCAGGGACCGCATCCTTGCTCTTAACCTCTTCGCGCTCGTCAACATCAGGCCCGAGTTAGATACCCGCAACCCCCGGGTGGCGCCGATCCGGCTCACCGTTAAAGAGAAGCCCAAGCACGCGATCGCGGTCGGAGGGGGTTACAACACACAAAGCCAATTCATCGCTGACTTTGAGTGGACCGATCGAAACTGGTTCGGTGACGGTCGGCAGTTGTCTTTGGTGGCTCAATACTCAAACATTGATAGCACCGTTGCTGCGAACTTTCGTCAGCCTTCCCTATTTAATTCTCCTCGCGCCACCGGTCTAGTCAGCGTTCGCGAAGACATCCAGCAAGTTCCGACGTACACCCTGTTCGGTACGCGGCTAATTCCGCGCCTCGAATACAAATTCGAACGTCCGATCACAATATCGGTCGGATATCAGCTGGAATACGACAGCCTTAGTCATGTGGATCCTTCGGTTCCCCGCGCGCTGGGTGGGATCGAAGATAGCGGAATCGTGTCGGGACCCAACGCGAGACTGAGCATAAATACTACCAACGATCCTTATAACCCCAGTTCCGGTGAAGTATTCACGATCGACGCGATGGCGGGAGGCGGCATTTTCGGGGGCAACTACGACTTCTATCGAGTAGTTACTGAGATAAAGGATTACTACCTGATCGGGTGGGGCATTATTCTCGCTACTCGAGCCAAGCTCGGTATCGCGGATTCGATCGGCTCACAAAAGAACTATCCTCTCTTCTACCGATTCTATGCAGGCGGTGAAGGAAGCGTCCGTGGCTACCCTTATTTGAGACTAGGTCCGAAAAGCGCTGACAACGTTCCACTCGGAGGGCTTACCTGGATCGAAGGGTCGGTCGAGCTACGTCACAAGATTTGGAAACAGCTCGACGGCGCGGCTTTTCTGGACTTCGGACAGCTCTCGACCGACGCGTACCACATCCCGATCAACAACTTGCGATTCGGTGCAGGCCCCGCGATCAGCTACGAAACGCCCGTTGGCCCGCTGCGGCTCGACCTAGGAATTCCCTTCAACAAGCCTCCGGGTGGTCCAAATTGGCAGGTCTACTTCAGCATCGGCCAGTATTTCTGACGATGGTGATCGGGAGGCAACGAATGTGGCGATTATTGCGAAGAGCGATTGTAGCTGTCGCTATCCTGATGATTGTAACGTTCAGCGGTGTCCTTATTGTCAGCCAGACCCGGCGGGCACACGAGTTGGTCCGGGCAAGGGTTGTCGACCTGCTGACGCAGACCTATCAGGGTAACGTCGGGATAGGGGCGATTCAGGGGTCGTTTCTCGGCGATCTGGAGATCCACGACATCGTCGTGTCGCAAAAGGGGGAACCGATCCTCACGGCCCCTCTGGCACGCGTGCGGTACGCTTTATTTCCACTGGTTGCCCGACGGATTAGGCTCACTGAAATCGAGGTGGTGCATCCGCGGATTCATCTTGCGCGCACGGCCAACGGAGCCTGGAACGTCGCCAGCGCTTTAGAGGTTAAGAGTCCCCAGCCTGCAGGGGCGGCGAAATCAGGCGGATACAGCGTCATCATTCACCGCTTCGAAATCAGCGATGCAGACATCGGAATTGAGCTCCCGTCGGGCAGCGAGTGCAGACTGACGAATACCAATCTGGAAGCGATCGCCAATCTTGAGCAGACAAGATCGTTGCTGAAAATTCAAGCATTCGATTCCCGAATTGGCTGTCCGCGCCTTCCACAGGTCATGATGCATGCCCAAATTGCTGTGCGTCAATTTCGCGGCACTGGCGCTGTGGAGGTATCGGAATTCTCTTTAAAGACCCCTGCATCGGAAATCGACGCCTCCGCGACGGTTTACGATCTGGCAAAGATGCGCGGGCAGGGAACTGTTCAGATACGTCAACTCGGAGCCTCTGATCTGGATGGCTTATATCCGAACCTCGGTTTCGCACGTGACCTCACGGGAGCCATCACGATCAGCGGCGACATGGCGGCGGCCCAGATTAGCGCAGCGATCGCGGCGGGCAGTGCGCGCAGCATTCTGGAGGCGACCACGAGGGCCAACGGCATTTCATACGATTGTCACGCAAGGGTCTCGCTTTCCGGATTGCAAATCAACGAGCTGTTGCTCGCGCGGTCATATCCTCAGCTGCCACGAGGGACTGTCCGCGGCACGATGAGCGCAGAAGGGAATATTCGCGATCTTGCTGATCTGTCAGTGGAGGCTGACTTGCATGACGACGCGATGGCGGTGGGCCGCTGGCATGTTGGAAATCTAGCGTTCAGGAGTAAACTCGCGCGGCGAGTCGCCACCGTCGACGCGGCACTCGCGAATGGCACCTCTCATCTTCAGCTCCTTGGTGCGGTGGGATTCAACCAGAGACCCTCGTACAAGCTTCACCTCGCCATGAACCACATTGACCTGGGCACCTTCGCTGGCCAGAAGACCTCATTGGTCACCACGGACCTTAACGGAAATGCCGATCTGCGTGGATTCGGAATCGATCCCAAAACCGCCAACGCAGACGGGACACTGCGATGGTCGCGATCGATCGTCGGCCCGATCAAGATCGACCGCGGAGAGTTGAGAACAGGTCTTTCTCAAGGAGTGCTGCGCATCAGAGACGCGTTGATCGAAGCGAACGATTCCTCATCATTGGAGGCTCAAGGTACGGTCGGGCTTTCTCACGAACGACGAGTGTCCTTTAACTACTCTTTTCGTGCGAGAACCTTGTCGCCATTGCTGGAGCTGGCCGGCAGTCACGGCGGCGGGCGCCTTGAGCTGGGGGGAACGATTGCTGGTAATCTCGGCCAGCTGAGGGCGCGCGGCTCAAGCCTTGCCACAGGAGTTCAAGTCGGTAACTACTCTGCCCGGCAGGCGCGCCTCGTTTACAACGTGGTCCAGTTCCCACCGCATGGCAGTGTCGGAGGTGAGATCGAGCTCAGCGCCGCAGACGTGAACACCGCGGCGCGATTCAAATCACTGGTGACGACTGTTCATCTCAGTGCGGGCCCACCGCAATGGGCCGACGTATCGTGCAAGGCAATTGACAACATGTCGCGACCCGATCAGATGAGGGCACGGCTGGTCCACCAGCCAGGCGATCTGCAGGTGAGCTTGGCGATGCTCTCGTTAGCTACCGCCGGCGGCGAGTGGAACTTGCGACGGGTAGCCGAGTTTGGGATTCAGGAACGTGCCCTCAGGGTTCGGGACTTTGAACTCGTAAGTGGCAATCAATCGCTGACCATCGAGGGCCAGGCGTCGAACGCGGGAACCCAGAACTTGCGGGTGAGTGCAGATCGAGTTTCGCTTGCATCTTTGGCAGCGATGTCTCCGCAATCGGTTCCGATCGGTGGGCTTCTATCCGCTCGCGTTCAGCTTTCGGGCGACGCGGCGGCGCCGGTCATCGATGCAACCGCAGTCGTCGATGATCTGAATGTTTCTGGTCTCCGCTACCAGGGACTTGGCGCGAAAGCCGTGTATGCG
>JAFAHS010000236.1 GCA_019237115.1 Deltaproteobacteria bacterium | reverse complement strand
GGTTGGCAACGGGCTGTCAACGCTCAATTTGCCTATATTGCCTATATACAATATTCGCCGCTTTGCGGATTTCGTTAATGCACCTATGCCGTCTGGTGAAGGAAGGCCGATTCCATCTATTTGCGAGGAGAGGGCTTAGAGTTTTTTCTAAAATTTTAGGCTCTCCGGCAGAATCTGTGGGTTCATGAAGTGTGTTGTTCGACTGCGAAGCAGGAGTCATGCGGGTTGACGAACGCCGGACTTGAGCCGCATTCTGTCCCTGAGCCCGCGGCGTCGTGCCGCGGAGATTTGTCGCATTCGTGCCAATCCCGGAGCCGCGGCTCGGCCATCGTCGCAGTGAGGAGCAAGGCCGGGTAGTCCGACCCGGCCCTGGCTCCGGTCTTGGCCCCTGGATCGGCGCTCGGGGTGCTTCTCAGCAGAGCCCTATCCTCCGCCCAGGCCGTTAGTGATTGTCAGTCGCACTCAGCTCGGCGCCAATGACCCGGTAATCGGCCGGGTGGTCGGTTTTACTGGCAACCAATGGGCTCCCAAACCCAGCAAAGCAACGGGATTCATACGCGGCGACGGCACGGGCCGCGCAGGATCGCATCTTGGGAAAGCTCTCGGACAAGATGGAGTTGCAGAGCTTCATCGAACCCAGGAGCGCCCCAAGATGCGTGTTCAAACAATCCTCAATCGCGTCGAGAAGTTCAAGTCGTTTGTCTACCGGGGCGCGCACCTGGAGGAACAAGACGATGGTCCGGTCTTGGTCGTGCGCGTGGAACCTCGAAAACACAATCGGCCGGTTTGCTCCGGATGTGGGAAAGTCGGTCCGGCTTATGACCACCTGGAGGAGCGGCGGTTCGAGTTCGTCCCGATCTGGGGGATCCTGGTCTTCCTGTCCTACCGGATGAGGAGAGCGGATTGCAAGCGGTGTGGGGTAACGGTGGAGTTGGTGCCCTGGTCGGATGGCAAGAACCGACTGACAACGACTTACCGCTGGTATCTGGCAACCTGGGCCAGGAGGCTGAGCTGGAGCGAGGTCGGCTCGATCTTCCGCACCTCATGGGACAGCGTGTGCCGGGCAGTGGAGCACGCGGTCAAATGGGGCCTGGCGCACAGAGACTTGAGCGAACTGACGGCTGTGGGCATCGACGAGATCGCTTGGGCACGAGGGCACACCTATTTCACCCTGGTGTACGACATCGGTGGGGAGACCAAGCGACTGCTGGCTGTGGAGGAGGATCGGACTGAAGTGAGTCTGCGGTCGTGCTTGGAAAGCCTCGGCGAGTCGGTGCGCCGCCAGATTGAGTACGTGTGCAGCGATATGTGGAAGCCCTACCTCAACGTCATTGCCGAGCAGTTGAGCAAGGCAGTTCACGTACTGGATCGGTTCCACGTAATGCAACAATTCGGCAAGGCGCTGGATGAAGTTCGCGCGGCGGAAGCAAAGCGGCTTTTGAACGATGGCTATGAGCCGGTCCTGAAGCGATCGCGGTGGTGCTTGTTGAAGCGGCCGGAAAACCTGACAGAAAAGCAGACGGTGAAGCTATCCGAGATTTTGAAGTACAACCTTCGAACGGTGCGTGCGTACCTGCTTCGTGAGGAGTTCCAGCGGCTTTGGGACTATAGCAGCGCATGGTGGGCTGGGAAATTCCTGGACGAGTGGGCGGGTCGAGTTATGCGTTCGCGGTTGGAGCCGATGAAGAAGATCGCTCGCAGCATCCGCAATCATCGACCGTTGATTCTGAATTGGTTCCGGGCTCGGGGGCAGGTCTCGATTGGCGCCGTCGAGGGTCTCAACAACAAAGTGAAACTTGTAACCAGAAAATCATACGGCTTTCGGACGCCAGACGTCGCGAAGCTGGCCCTATTGCATGCTCTTGGGCAGCTACCGGAGCCAGAACGCATCCACAGATTCTGCTGAGCAGGCAATTTAATAAACCAGTGTCATTGCCGAGATCATCGCCGGCTCGATGCGCCGTATGACACCCGCCGCGTATTCGACTTGTTCAGACGTTACATCGATATGCGTACATGCTCTGAGAACCTGGGGTGCAGGCACGCTGACCAGGATCCCGCGCGAGCGCAGATAGGCCGCCACTTCGGCTGCGGTCCCCAACGCGGGATGCACCGCAACCCAGACCAGGTTGGTCTCGACGCGCCCGGACTCGAGAGCGAACCCCTCGGTATCTGCGAACGCCTCGGCCAGCACCTGCGCATGAGCATGGTCGTCCTTCAACCGATCGACGTGGTT
>JAFAHS010000394.1 GCA_019237115.1 Deltaproteobacteria bacterium | reverse complement strand
GCGGCCAAGATGGTGGTGCTCAACGCCGACCATCCCGATGTCGAGGAGTTCATCAAGTGCAAGGTCGAGGAGGAAAAGAAGGCTTGGGCGCTTATCGATGCGGGTTATGACAGCTCGCTCGATGGTCCCGCGTACAGCTCGGTGTTTTTCCAGAACGCAAACAACTCGGTGCGCGTGACCGATGACTTCATGCGCGCGGTGATGGAAGACGGCAACTGGAGGACGCACTTCGTCACCAACGGCGAAGTCGCCGCCGAGTACCGGGCGCGCGATCTGCTGCGCATGATCGCCGAGGCGGCACATACCTGCGGCGATCCCGGCATGCAGTTCGACACCACCATCAACCTGTGGCACACCTGCCCGAACTCGGGACGCATCAACGCATCGAATCCCTGCAGCGAGTACATGCATCTGGACAACTCTGCCTGCAACCTCGCCTCGCTCAACCTGATGAAGTTTGTCGACGATCGCGGCGAATTCGACGTGCGAGCATTCCGCCACGCGGTGGATGTGATGATCACCGCGCAGGATATCGTGGTGGAAAATTCCTCGTATCCGACCGAGGAGATCGAACGCAACGCGCACGCGTTCCGCGAGCTGGGGCTCGGCTACGCGAACCTGGGCGCGCTGCTGATGGCGCTGGGGATGCCGTATGACTCCGAGCAGGGCCGCAGCTACGCCGCCGCGGTGACCGCGCTGATGACCGGAGAGGCCTACCTGCAATCGGCGCGGCTTGCGAGGCACCTGAAACCGTTTGCCGGCTACCAGGCCAATCGCGACGCGACGCTCAAGGTTATCGAGCGGCATCGCAGTCATGCCTACCGTCTGGAACCGGCGCACGTTCCGCTCGATCTGCTGCGCGCGGCGCGCGACGCGTGGGACGAGGCGCTCAAACTCGGCCAGCAGAGCGGGATTCGCAATTCACAGACGACGGTGATCGCGCCGACCGGCACCATCGCGTTCATGATGGATTGCGATACCACCGGCATTGAACCGGACATCGCGCTGATCAAGTACAAGAAGCTGGTGGGCGGCGGGATGCTGAAGATTGTCAACGGCACCGTGCCGCGAGCCCTCAAGCGGGTTGGCTACGACTCCAAGGAAATCCAGGAAATTGTCGAGTACCTCGACGAGCACGAGACCATCGAGGGAGCGCCGCATCTGTCGGACGCGCACCTGCCGATTTTCGATTGCGCGTTCAAGCCGCGCTCCGGGTCGCGGACCATTCATTACGCCGGCCACCTCAAGATGATGGGCGCGGTGCAGCCGTTCGTCTCGGGCGCCATCTCCAAGACCATCAACATGCCGTCCGAGGCGACCGTCGATGAGGTCGCCGAGGCCTATGTGTCGGCGTGGAAGCTCGGACTCAAGGCAGTCGCGATTTATCGCGACGGCTCCAAGCGCACGCAGCCACTCAACACCGGCAAGAAAGAAGATCGCGCGGCCGGTGAGGCGCTCCGCGCGGCGGCAGCGCTGGCCGGGCCCGACGAGCGCTTGTCGCGGCGCAAGCTGCCCGATGAGCGCAAGGCGCTCACACACAAGTTCGATATTGCGGGCCACGAAGGCTACATCACGGTCGGAATGTACGAGGACGGCTCGCCGGGCGAGATCTTTGTCTCGATGTCGAAGCAGGGCTCGACCATTTCCGGTCTGATGGATTCATTTGCCACCGCGATTTCGTACGCGCTGCAGTACGGCGTGCCGCTGCAGTTCCTGGTCGACAAGTTCGCGCACATGCGCTTCGAGCCATCCGGTTTCACCAAGAACCCGCAGATCCCATACGCCAAGTCGATTGTCGACTACCTGTTTCGGTGGATGGCGTCGAAGTTCCTTGACGAGGACGCCAAGCGCGAAGTCGGAGTTGTAGTAGAGGACAGCCCGGTGACCGAGCGCAAGGATCCTCTCGTGCCGGTCGCGAGTTTGCACGACGGCAAGGACGGCGGGATGCGCCAGGCGTTCATCAACCAGGCCGACGCGCCGCCGTGTCCCGATTGCGGTTCGATAATGGTACGTAACGGTGCTTGCTACAAATGCATGAATTGCGGAGCGACCAGCGGATGCTCATGAGCGGGGAGGGCGGAAGCTATGAAGCAGGCCAGGAAGCTGTGCGAATCAGAGGCGTTCGAGATTCTTGCAGAACAGCATCGCGGGACGGCGCTTAGCATCTTCACGATCGTCGCAGGACACGGCGATGAGCCGGATCGCGCAATGGTACAGTGCTCGAAGTGCGGTGCGACCTTCGAGTTTCACAGTGACGGGGGATGGCACCTCATCGAGCGGATTCGCGCCGATCTTGGATCATGCGGCGGAACACAAGGCAGTGGCGAGCGCCTAGCGGGCGCTCGACGACCGAGGGGCTCTGGGGAAGGGGAGGATGGGCGTCCCGGGCAGGGACGGGCGGAATCGGTTGCGGCGGTGGCGGCTAGCAGATTGAGGCAGGTTCCGATCATAGCTGGAGGCTGAGTTTCCTCCAGAGCCCACCCAAGGACGAACGGGGCGCAGGCTCCGTTGCACAGTGTGGTGGTGGGGTGGCGGATGTGGTGACGGGGAGGGGCGGTGATAACACCGCCCCTCTCGCTAATCGGGGCTGGGAAACGAACCGCGTTCGACAGACGGTCGCACTCAGACCATCACGGCATCGCGACCGGTTTCGAGCAGCAGGCCGCAGCTCTGCTGATGGTCGGGCGCCTGTCAGCCGAACAGGCGCTGGCTTACCGACCGCGTCTAGGCTGCCGGGGATTGGCCATGCACAGTAAGCCATCTTTTCTATGAAATGGCCCCCGGGTTTTGAGCCCGATCAATCCTCGGTCTTTGCGCATAACGAGATCGCGATTGCTGCGCCGCCGGACCGCGTCTGGCGCTGGCTGATACGCGCGGCGCGGTGGCCCCGCTGGTACACGAACAGTTCCAACGTCACCTTCCTCTCCGCAGATCCTCCGGACCTTGCACCGGGGATGCGGTTTCGATGGAAGACGTTCGGCGCGACAATCACCAGCCGCGTGCTCGTGTTCGAGCCGCCGCGCGAACTTGGCTGGGACGCGCGCGGGCTGCTCACCGCGTATCACGGATGGCTTATCGAGCCGGACGGCGCCGGATGCCGCGTAATCACCGAAGAAACCCAGAATGGAATCGTCCCCAGACTGGCGTGGTGGTACCTCGGCCCGATGCTGAAACGTGGTCATCAGAACTGGATCGAAAGTCTGAAGAGCCAGGCCGAAGCCGGCGAACCCTAGGCGTCGGTCTGGAAACCGACCAAACTGGCATTCCCACCGGCACCAGCCAGAATTGCGCGCGAAACTCCGGGCAGAACGAGGCCGGCTCCAGAGCTTTAAGGCTCCGGGGTCGGCGGAGCGCTGATTATTCGCTTACGGTCTCCATGACGCGGCCGCTGGCGGCGTCGACCAGATCGACCCGCACCTTGTCCGTTACCTGGTAATCTTTTTTGGCCGAGTCGATGCCGGATTTCAGGTCGGTCATGAATTTCTCTTTTGCGAATGGCGGCATCTGGTCCATCGGGAAGTTGTTCATCATGACCTTGGCGACGGTCTTGTCAGGCCATTGAACCGCGCTGACCTTGGTTCCGGCGATGGGCAACCCGCGCACCACTTGCTCCACCTCGCCCTGAAAGCTGGAGGCGTGCGCGGTCGATGAGGGCGCTTTCTCGCCGCCCGAGGCGCTCGGCGCAGTGGCGCGCCCGGAGATTTTTGCGATCACTTCCTTGATCTGGTTGCGCGCATTCTCGTCTGGCGCGAGCTCGTTGGCCTTCTTGAGCGCCGCCTGCGCATCCGCAGGCTTGTCCTGCTGCGCATAGGCCACACCGAGATTGAAGTAGGCCTGGAACATGTCGGGCTTTAGCCCGAGAGCCTTGTGGTATTGCGTGACGGCCTGATCGGGGTTGCCCGTATAGAGGTACATCGTGCCGAGATCGGTCATTACCTCGGGATCATCGGGTCGTTTTTTCAAATAATGTTCGTACGCGGCGATCGCCTGGTCGTACTTTCCGGCGTCGTAGTCAACGTCGCCGATTCCGCGCAGCGCTTCGAGGTTGTCCGGCTCGATTTTGAGAACGTGTCCGTAGGCTTCGGAGGCTTTTGCGAAGTACGACTCATCGAACATGGCGGCGCGGGTGGTCACCTGGCCGAGCCGGTTCCACTTCGCGATATCCCCGGGATGTGCGGCTGCATCGCTTTGCAGCTTGTCGATAAAGGACCGCGCTTCCTCAGGCAGCTGAATTTTGGGGTGACCGGGCGGCAGCTGGCCGGGCGCGGCGTTGCCCACCGTGCCGCTCATCGAATTCGCCGCCGGGGCCGCCGCGCCCTCGGGAGCGGAACGCGCCGCCGTCTCGACGGTTTCCGGCTTGCGCAGCATGACCCATCCGGCCGCGAGCAATCCCAGGATCATGATCGCGAGGAAGACGCCGACAAACGCGGTCGTGAGAGGCAGGTTGCGCAGAGTTTGATTAATCCCGGGTTCGGCCGAGGGCATTGCGGGACCCGGACCTCCCAATGCGGCACCGCATTCCACGCAGAATTTGGCCCCCGCCATGAGCGCCGTACCGCATTGCGGACAGAACTTCATCGTCAATTCCTATCTGACGTTCTCTCGTGCACGCAACACGCGCGTGGCAGGGGTTGTATGCTCGCACCTGCGATATTGTATAGTCGCGCGACCGAATCCGATCCTGAAAATTCCGAGGAGAGATCGCCATGCAATTGTACGACTCGTTTGGACCCAATCCGCGCGCGATGCGGATGTTCCTGGCCGAGAAAGGCATCACGATTCCCTCAAAGCCGGTCGATCTGATGAAAGCGGAAAACCGCCGGCCCCCCTACACGGACCGCAATCCCGGCGGGCAGTTGCCGGCGCTCGAGCTGGATAACGGTAACTGTCTCGGCGAGACGGTTGCCATCTGGGAGTACCTCGAAGAAAAGCATCCGACCCCGGCGCTGATCGGTACCACGGCCGAGGAACGCGCCGAGGCGCGCCAGTGGCAGCGGCGGGTCGAGCTTAAGATCACGGAATTTCTCTATAACGGGTTCCGCTTCGCGGAAGGTGCCCAGCTTTTCAAGGACCGTATGCGGCTCATCCCGGAAGGAGCCGCCGGCATGAAAGCAACCGTGCAGGACAATCTGAAGTGGCTGGACGGCCTGCTCGAGGGTAGGGAATTTATCGCCGGCAAGCGCTTTACCGTTGCCGACATTATCCTGTACTGCGCGCTCGATTTCGGCGCCGGCGTCGGGCAGAAAATCGATCCCTCGCTGAAGAATGTCAACGCGTGGTTCAAACGAGTCGAGGCGCGTCCGAGCGCCAAGGCGAGTCTGCATCCCGCATCTGCGCAGACCGGGATGAAGGGGTAGGGCTGGCTTGGCTTCCGGGACCGAACAGATTGCCCCCCAGCTCACCGCGCTGGTTCGCGCCAAAACCGGCGATCCGGGCGCGAGTGTCCGCGAGATCTCGCCGCTACCTGGCCACGCGGGCTTCGGCTACAGCTTCCTTCTCGATCGTACCACCGCAGCGGGCGTAAGCGGCAAGCTGGTGTTGCGGGTCGCGCCAGAAGGGACCCGCATCGCCGGCCCGGCCGACGTGGTGCGACAGGGAAGAATCATGGAATCGCTCGCCGACACCGAGGTCCCGGTGCCGCCAATCATCTGGTACGGCGAGGAGGCGGAATTTTTCGGGCGGCCGTATTTCGTCGCGGGGTTCGTGGAGGGTTTTCGGCTGGTCGATGTTCCACGGATGCCGCGCGAGGAGATGCGCGCGCTCGCGCGTGCGGGAGTCGAAAAGCTGGCCGCGCTGCATCGGGTGGATTGGAAAGCGCGTCGCGCGGCATGGGGCGGAAATGGTGAGCCAACCCCGCTCTCGGAGGAGATGAGGCGCCTCGACCATCTGCTCGATCGCCCGACTCTCGATCCGGTCTCGGTTGGACGCGCCCCGGAGTTGCGCGAGAAGCTGCGCGCGAGCATTCCGGATGCGCGCATTGGAATCGTACACGGCGACTACCAGTTCTCCAACATCATGTTCAATCATGGTCGCGTGGTCGCGGTGATCGACTGGGAGATCTCGCTGCTCGGCCCCACGCTGCTCGATCTCGGATGGATCTGTTTTTTCGCCGACCCGGCCAGTTTTCTGGGAGACCGCTCCCGGAGCTCGCCGGCGCCGCTCAGCGCGGATGAGTTAGTCGACCTCTACGCCGCCCACGCCGGCTACCCGGTTGCCGAAGAACAGGTGCGGTGGTTTCGCGCATTTTCCGGCTTTCGCTTTGGCGTAATCACTTGCTTCAACCTGATGCTGCACCGGCGCGGCAAGCGACATGATCCGGAGTGGGAGCAAACCGGGAGGTCCGCGCCCCAGATGTTCGCGCGTGCGCTCGAACTACTCGGATAGATAACCAGATAGCCGCACCGCAAGCAGATCTCGGGATTGAGCTTTGTGAGCTCCAGGATCTGCCGACTTCTGCGGCCACGGAGTCTGAACCACGACCGAAGGTGTGATTGCGGGCGTCATCGTAAGCTTGCCAGCACTGGCACTTCTCCGGGCGAGATCGGACAGTGGGCCGGGGCGGCAGCGCTGGAACGAAGAACAAGGGCACAAAAAATCAGGCGCCACGGAAAGGGTTGGGGGCCCCAGAACCTAACCGTGACGCCAGAAGCTGGGAGAGTGCACTCATACCCTCCCCACTCGTGCCTTAATACCCCTTTCATGCGACTAATGCGAACCCTTCCACGAGGCCGAGACCAAACGGCCGCGGGTCAAGAGCCGCGGTTTATCAGCTATCGCATTGAAGAAAGCGCGGGTGAGGAAGCGCGGCTCGCGCACGAGCCGCCGTCGGCCTAACCCGTTAGCTGGTTAGTACACGCGCAACAACCCTGCTGGCCCATCGACAAACGCCGGGAAGATTGGCGGATGTTCAGCTCCCTGTGACGATCTTCTCCTGGTAGACGAGAATTTCGACCCGGCGGTTGCTTCGCCGCCCGCTCGCCGTGCTGTTGTCGGCAACGGGCTTGCTCGGTCCGTAAGAGACCACCCGAACTTGCGTCGGGTCGACGCCTTGTCGGGTGACCAGGTATCCGGCGACGCGGGAGGCTCGGCGCTGTCCGAGCTCGTAGTTGGAACTCTCCGAGCCGACGCCGTCGGTATGTCCCGCAACAACGAAGAGGCGCCCTGAGGTCGACCCGGAGTTGGCCGATCCCTCTAGGTCTCTCAAAAATCCATCGATCTCGCTTTTGGCGGTCGGGGTCAACGCCGCGGACCCCGTCGCGAAAGTCGGCCCGTGACCCGAATCATCCAAAACCAGCTTCCGCTCGAGGCGCAGATTCTGCAACTCGCCCAGTGCCTGGTCGGCCTTGGCGTCCGTCTGCTTTAGCTGGTCTTGTTGTTGCCCGAGCCGGTCGCCGATAGGGTTCAACTGCTGCTGAACCCAGCTGCGGGTGGCGAGGCACCCATTGGCGGAAAAAACCAAAACCGCGGATCCGAGGATCCCAGCAACAACCGAGGCCGCGTTCCAAAACCGACCCCCCTGCCCGCCGATACCCCCGCCTCGCGTCAGGTGAGGGACACGCAGCAGACCAGTTGGTGTTGCTGCGTCATGGACATTGCGGCTGGTTGGCATCGTTACCTCCGAATTCGCGTTCTGCCTAGTTAGAGGTCGCATCACAATCCCGCGACAGAGCAAACCATGTGCCGCCCACGCAGGGAAAACTAGGATGAGATTAGCGCAGCCTTGGAGAGCTGCCGGTCTCTTTTACACGGACGGAGTAGCAAATTTTACAATGAGGCGTGGACCGGACTACCCCAGGCTTAACGATTGCCGAGCTTATTTGCTGGTGGATTGTACACGTGAAAGAACGAAAATGCCGCGATCACGAGAGCGTGGGTGATTTTTTCCGAAACGATCAATCGGGGAATCGTTCGCAGCGGCACCAGCACCACGTCGGTCTCTTCCGCTCCGCTGGCGTGAGGCTTACCAACCATCCGGACCTCGCGGGCGAGAAATGTGTAGCAGTAGTTCTCTTCGATGGCGGGGTTTGGATGTACTCGCCCGAGAAATGAAATGCGCCTGGAGTCGTAGCCGGTCTCTTCCACCATCTCGCGGCGCGCCGCGTGTTTCGGCGTTTCATCTTCGGGATCGACCATGCCGCCGGGAATTTCCAGCGTGAACCCGCGGATCCCGTGGCGGAACTGTTTGACCATCACGACCGCACCGTCGTCTGTGAGCGGAATGATGTTCACCCAATGGGGAGCGTCGATGACAAAGAAGTCGCGCCGGCCGCGATGGGGATGGCCGCTATGACGGCGATGAAGATCGAAAATCGGAGTGCGGTAGACGATCTCGGTCTCGATCAGGTTCCAGCGGCGGGGTTTCATTAGCGGGACAAATAAACCATAAAGGCATCAGCTCAGAAAATGCCTTGGGCCGGAGCAGTGCGATGGAACAAATCGAATTCCTGTCCGCGGTTCTGATCGTTTCACCGCACCCGGCCCGGCTCGCCGAATTTTATCGAGAGGTGGTCGGAGTTCCGCTGCAAGACGAGGCGCACGGAACCAGCCGCGCACACTACGGATGCAATCTGGGCGACCTGCACTTCGCCATTCATCCGCTTAAGACTTTTCCGGATCGGCGCCACGGCGTGGGCGCGGTGAAGCTGGCGCTCAATGTCTTCGACTTGAAAGCGCTGGTCGAGAGGCTCGAAAGCAAGGGCGTGAGACCGCTGTATCCGCCGCAGGACACCGGATTTTTCATAAGCACGGCGATCCACGATCCGGACGGTAACTACATCGAATTCACGCAGATGTGTGACGAATGGTTCAGTCTACTGGAGGAACGACGACGGTCGCGGCTGGACGTTCTCTCGCGCTGGAAGGCAGTTAAAGGAGCTTCCTAGCGGGGTCTCGGGCGCAAAGCTGATCATCAGGCTTTCATCGAAGACGGCTCCCTCTATCCGATGGTACGCCGCAACGACCTCCGCCCCACGCGAAAGCTTTCCCGACTAGAACAGGCGGCCGTACTCGATCGCCGGGCAGCGATCCATCACGACCGTTAGCCCGGCCCCTTGAGCGCGTCGGGCGGCATCCAGGTTGATAACCCCGAGTTGACCCCAGAGGATGCGCGCACCCTTCGCAATTGCCTGCTCGGCGATCTCGGGCAGGAACTCCGGCCGGCGGAATACGTCGACGATCTCGACCGGGAAAGGGATCGAGGCCAGGTCGGGGTATACGCGCTCGCCCAGCGCCTCCATCAGCGCGCCGGGTTTGAGCGCGGGGTTTACCGGGATGACGCGGAACCCGCGCGACTTCAGCAGGATCGCTATTTTCAGGCTGTCTCGTGACAGGTTGTCCGAGCATCCGATGACTGCGACCGTGGTGGGATTGGAGAGGATCGAGCGTATCTCCGAGTCCGGTGGGTTAGCGAACGGCATTGGAAGCACCTCTATCTACTTCACTGCCTGCCCCGACACCGGGTGTCAATTCGGTTCGGTTGGCCATGGGCCACCGGACCCACTCACAACCGTCACCCTTCGAACAGCCGGTCGATGATCACCGGGATGAGTCGCTTGATTTCCTCGCGGCAGGCGGCAAACACCTGGTCGCCCTTCTCGTAGGGGTCTTCGATGTCGCCCTGTTCGCCCGCAAACGATCGCAGGGTATGCACGGCGCGGCCGGCTGCGGACGGAAACTTCTCCATCAGGTTGCGCGCCTGCTCGTCAGTCATCGCGAGCACCAGATCGGCCTCGTTCAACAGCTCCGGGTGCCGTCTCAAATCGGTCGAAGTCGATTCCTCGTCGATGTGGATTCCGTCCTCCCGCAGCGCGAGCCTGGTGTCGAGCGACACCAGCGCTCCGTCGCGCGCGTAGGCGGCGATTCCGGCGGAAGCAACCCGCACCACCGCGAGCAAGTCACGCTGCGCCAGCTCGCGTTTCAGGATGTGCTCGGCCATGACACTGCGCGCGGTGTTGGCGGCGCAGATGATCAGGACGGAACGAAAGCGCGGCTCTTTAGGAGCCGCGCTTGCGGTCTTGTGGGTGTGCTGACTCAAGCGCTCAGACGTTGCCCGCCATCACCTGGCCCATGTTCTCCTTGGCGGTGGCGCCTTTGCCGAGTTCTTCCTTGAGCTTGCCGCCCAGCTCCGCCGGGTCCCACATGGAGCCCTTCTTGGCAACCTTGCCGACCGAATGCCATCCCCGCATCAGCCACACGGTGCCCATCCCGACGCGGAACACTTCGCCGTGGACCTCCTTCGCGTCGTCGCTGGAGAGCCAGGCAACCAGCGGCGCCACGTGTGCGGGAGTGAACGCATCCCACTCGCCGGCCTTGGCGGTCGGCATGCCCGCGGCGGTCTGCGGAGTCGCGTCGACCGTCAGGCGGGTACGGGCGACTGGAGCGATCGCGTTGGCGGTCACCCCATAGCGCTGCATCTCGCGGTCGATGATGACAGCCATCGCGGCCACCGCGGCCTTGGCGGCGCCGTAGTTCGACTGTCCGGCGTTGCCGAGAATACCGGAGTCGGAGCTGGTGTTGATGAGCCTGCCGTTGAGTACGTTGCCACCCTTATGCTGCTCGCGCCAATAAGCGCAGGCATGGCGAGCGACGTTGAAGCTGCCCTTCAGATGGACCCCGACCACGGCATCCCAGTCTTCTTCGTTCATGTTGAAGACCATGCGGTCGCGCAGGATTCCGGCATTGTTCACCACGATGCTGAGCTTGCCGAAGTTGTCGACCGCGCATTCGATGATGCGCTTGGCGGCCTTGAAGTCGGTTACGCTCTCGAAGTTGGCGACCGCTTCGCCGCCTGCCGCGCGGATTTCCTTGACCACGTCTTCCGCAGGCGAGCGCGACTGGCCGGTCCCGTCGAAATGTCCGCCGAGATCGTTGACCACGATTTTGCATCCGTGTTTCGCCATCAGCAGGGCCTCTTCGCGGCCGATACCGCGGCCGGCGCCTGTGATAACCGCCACTTTTCCGTCCAATAGTGCCATCGTACTAGTTCCTCTTTGCGTTCGCGTTCGAATTAGGGGCCTGCTGGGCGACTTCGCCCGGCCCGATAACGTCAAAAGTCTCCTCCGCTTCTTCCATCGAGGGGTCAACCTTTGGCGGCATCTCGTAGATCAAATCGATCACCATTTTGGATTTGTCGTGATCGTCGGGGTACAGCAGAATCGTTGCCGGTCGTCCGTTCTTGTGAAAGTCGCACGACCAAGTCTTGCGCGCCGGCATGATCAGCGATGAAGTTACGTGAAATTCGTTCTTCTTAAGCCCTTCCTTAAAGAAATCGACCACCTCGTTCAGCGGCGCAGAGGTCGAAAACGCGATTTCTCGCATCGCGCCCTTGGGTTTGTGGACGTGTTCGACGGTCGCACCGGGGTAGATCGGCATTTCCTTGAAGAGGTCGGGCGGAATGCTCTTGCTCGCCTCGTCGGGATTGCTGTGGGCGTCCACTGGCACGGCAACGGTCTGCTGAGGCGGCGGTGCCGACTTGCAGGAGGCCAGTGACACCAGCAGGAATGCGAGAGCGCACGCCGAAAGCAGGTAGTGCGGGAGATGGCGCACACGGGAACCCTTCAGGCGAATGAACATTGAAGGGGTGTGTGTCGTCATTTCAAGTGGCGGCATGAGCTGCAGAAAGATTTCGAGTCAGAAAAAAAGACCGCCCGGCGGTCACGTTGTGGATAGACTCGCAGGAAAGAGAAGTCAAGACAATCCTGTTGGCCATCAGGTGCGGGAGGTGCCGGAGTTGGCACGGCCGTTGATCGCAGACCAGCTGGCAGGGCGTGGCGATGTGGCGCCTCTGCCCAAGCGGCAAAGTTTCAATTGCGTTGTAGCAGTCCCAGAACTAAGCTCATGACTACCGAGACCCCCAGACAACCTCGTCTTATAGCCCTGCAAAGGTGTTGCCGAAGAGTTGATTGTTTGGTGTCGCGTGGGTCGCTCTTGACAAAGATCGGTCTTTATTGCATTCAAAGGCTCCGCGCCGTCTCCGCTACTAGGGGATCTTAACCGGCTGGTGGGATCCGAAGTCTAAAAGGAATGGACAGGCATAGCGCGGCCGGTTCAGGGGAGAACCGTAGCAGGAAGTTTGGTGCTGTTAGCAAGGTTCGAGCGGAACCAAGTTACGCCGCTCAAAATCTAACCACATTGTGAGGGTAGGCGATGCAGACGCAGTTTGGCATTTTAGCGATGATACAGCAGGGTTACTACGCGACATACCCGCTGTTGTTCATCTCCGTAGTATGCTTGGCAATCATTTTCGAGCGCCTGTGGGCGCTGCGGGGAATCGGACCGCGGGCCGCAAAGACCGCGGATTCCCTGATTCCGCAGTTGCGCGGAGGCAAGTTCAATGAAGCGCTTCAGGCAACCCAGGCGCGTTCCAACCCGTCTGAACGCGTGTATCACACGCTGATTTCGGCGTCGCAGACGCTGGACCGCGAACATCTGGCCGATCTGGATGACGAGCGGCGTTACCAGGAAAGCCTGGAACTCAAGCGCTACATCTGGGTGCTCGCCACCGCCGGCGCATCCGCCCCGTTCATCGGGCTGTTCGGCACCGTGGTCGGTATTCTGGTCGCGTTCCAGTCGATGGCGATCATGGGGACCGGCGGTTTCTCGGTCGTCGCAGCCGGTATCTCCGAAGCGCTGATTTCCACCGCGCTCGGCCTGGCGGTCGCGATCGTCGCAGTTATTTTCTACAACTACTTCTCGGTCAAGGTTGAGAACATCAACGCCATCCTCCACATCAACGCCGATCGTCTGATCGACGCCGCGCTCCAGGGGAGGCAAGCGCATGGCCATTAGTGGGCCTCACGGTGAGAGTGGCGGCGTCTTCGCCGACATCAACATCACCCCGCTGACCGACATATTTTTGGTGCTGCTGATTATCTTCATGGTGACCACCTCGGTCACCATCGAGTCGGCGGCGCACGTGGATCTCCCCAAAGCGACCAACACCAATCCCGAGAACAAGGGCGTAATTGTCACCTACACCGCGCAACACGAATTGTTCGTGAACTCGAAAGACGTCCCCGAACGCGAGTTGCTGCCAAGCCTGCGCGAAGCGCTGGGCAAGGTGGATGCAAAGATCGTCGTGTTCCAGGGCGACCGCAAGGTGCTGCTGGGCGACATGGTGCGAATCCTGAATGTTGCCAAGGCGGCCGGCGCGGCAACCATCGCGATCGCGGCGAAGCGGGCTACCGAAGCAGAGCTGGCCAACCACGCGGCGTCGGGAGGTTAGGCGGGCGAGGTTGGAAACGCACCAGCGCGCAGCCTAGAGGATTCGCAAATGGCAAAGAAGAAACAAGAACGGGGTGGCGGGGTCTTCGCCGATATAAACATCACCCCGCTCACCGACATATTTCTCGTTCTCCTCATCATTTTCATGGTCACCACCGCCGTCACGGTCGAGTCGGCGGCCCATGTGGATTTGCCCAAGGCGGAAGCGGCACAGACGACCGACAAGCCCAAAGGCATCATCGTGACTTACACCGCCGATCGGCAAATCATGGTCGGCGACAAGCCGGTTACCGAACCCGAACTCCAGACCACGCTTTCGCAGCAGCTCGCACCACTCCAGACTTCCGACAAGATCGTCATCTTTCAGGGCGACCCCAAGGTAATTCTTGGTGACATGGTTCGCATCCTGGACATTGCAAAAAGTGCGGGAGCCGAAGCGATCGCGATTGCAGTATCACAGCTGCCCGCGGGTGGTGGTGGTGGCGGGGCGCCGAGCGGTGGAGGAGCCTAATGAACGGAGGCCGGCAACTCGACCCGGGACCGCACTCGAGCGCGTTCTGAGCGGGGAGCACACGTTACTATGATCGCCTTAATTGCAATTTTATTAATCATCTCAACTTTCGTCGTCGCGTTGATTCTGTATCGCGTGATGGCGAAGCGGGAAGCAGAAGCTGAAAAGCACGGCGAAGAAGACCAGGCCGACGTCGAGCGCCTTCAATCCATCCGCGATGCACTGCGTCTTATGATAGGCCCGTTCCCGCTCTCGGTGGCTTTACACGTGCTCGCGCTGCTGTTCCTGATCATCACGGTGCACGAGCAGCGGGGACGCGAGCTAATCATGGTGAACCTGGAAGCGGGCGGCGGTGGAGGCGGGGGCAACGAGATGCAGGATCTCGACATGCCCGAGGTGCCGATGCCGGACACCGCGCCGCAGCAGATGGATTCGCCGCAGGCGGTGGACACCTCGCAGGCGGTGGGCCTGGCCAACGACTACGTGCGTGCGGCGGGGGGCGGCGGCATCGGGAT
>JAFAHS010000247.1 GCA_019237115.1 Deltaproteobacteria bacterium | reverse complement strand
GCTTGAGTTCCTCGCCTGGCGCACCCGCGCTCAGGCAAACAGCATTTCGGACATCGAGCCTCCGGGAGGGATCATCGGCATCACCGCCTCATCCTTGGGAATCGCGATGTCAATCAGCACCGGGCCCGGAGTCGCGAAGGCTTCCTTCATGGTCCTGGGCAGATCGGCGGCCTTCTCAATCCGAAAGCCATTGGCCCCGTATGCCTCGGCCAGCTTCACGAAGTTCGGCACCGACATGGCGGAGTACGAATAACGTTCCTGGTAAAACTTCTCCTGCCATTGGCGGACCATCCCGAGGAAATAGTTATTCAGGATGATAACCTTGATATCCACGCCGTACTGCACCGCGGTCCCGAGCTCCTGGATATTCATCTGGATCGAGCCGTCGCCCGAAACGACGACCACGGTCTTGTCGGGCGCCGCGAACTTCGCGCCGATTCCGGCAGGCAGTCCGTAGCCCATCGTGCCCAGTCCCCCCGAGGTCAGCCACGAACGCGGGTTTTCAAACGGAAACATCTGCGCGACCCACATCTGATGCTGGCCGACATCGGTCGCAATAATGCACTCGCCCTTGGTGATCGTGTGCAGTTCGTCGATTACCTGGACCGGCGAGACCAAGCCGTCCTTGCGTCCGCCCTTGCCGTTTTCGTAAAGCGGCTTCTCGCGCTTCCACTGCAGGATTTGCTGATGCCACTTCTGCCATTCCGGCCGCCGGCGCGCGATACTCTCGCGACCCTTGATCGCGCGCAGCATGTCCTCGAGCACGGTCTTGATGTCGCCGACAATGGGCACGTCCACCCGCACGTTCTTCGAAATCGAAGACGGATCAATATCGAGGTGAATGATAGTTTCGGCCTTGGGCGCAAAATCCGCGATGCGCCCGGTAACCCGATCATCGAACCGAGCGCCGATTGCGACCAGACAGTCGGTGTTGGTGACCGCCGTGTTGGTGCCGTACGAACCGTGCATTCCGAGCATTCCGAGGCGCAGCGAATCGGACGCGGGCATCGAGCCCAGTCCCATCAAGGTCTCGGTCACCGGAATGCCAAGACCTTTGGCGAGCTCGCGCAGCTCGGCGGCCGCACCCGACCATTGCACTCCGCCGCCTACATAGAGCAGCGGCCGCGCGCTCTTTTCGATGGCCTCAACGGCGCGTTCGATCTGCCGCGGATTACCTCGAATGGTCGGTTTGTAGCTGCGCAGATCCACTTTGTCCGGGTACTTGAAGGTATGCTCCGCCTGCTGAACGTCCTTGGGCAGATCGACCACGACCGGACCCGGACGCCCGGTGCCGGCAATGTAGAAGGCTTCCTTGATCATGCGCGCCACGTCCCGGACGTCCTTCACCAGGTAGTTGTGCTTGGTGCAGGGACGCGTAATCCCGACGAAATCGGCCTCCTGGAACGCATCATTTCCGATGAGCGAGGTCGACACCTGCCCCGAGAGAACCACCAGCGGGGTGGAGTCCATGTATGCATCGGCGATTCCGGTGACGGTGTTGGTGGCGCCGGGGCCAGAGGTGACGATGACCACCCCGGGGCGCCCGCTTACCCGGGCGAAGCCCTCGGCCATGTGCGTCGCGCCCTGCTCGTGCCGGACCAGGACGTGCTTGATCTTGGAATCGAGGAGCGCATCGTAGGTTGGCAGGATCGCGCCGCCCGGGTAGCCGAAGATTACGTCGACCCCCTCCGCGATCAGGCTTTCGATGACGATTTGTGCTCCCGTCAGCTTCTTCATTGTGGATTGCAGGGCAAAAACCCCTAGGCGCCGATTTCCACAGCGTACATCAGCCGCAACTCGCGGCACAACGCGCCCCGGGCGAAGGCCACCAAAATTCGCTTCCCACCGCGCTTAATACGTCTTCTTCGGCTGGAACTCACCCTTGCCGGGCTGGATGAACATGACCTCAAAGGTCCGATCGAGCGGGGCATACATCCCCTTGACCGTAACCTGGTCGCCCGGGTTGAGATGCTCGATCATGCTGACGTTGGGCCCCTGCATCACGAAATTCGGCTGGTGGACTCGCACCTGCTGCCAGATGTCCGGCCACTGGATGCGGCCGCCGGGATCGTCGACGTAGGCGTCTGTAAGCAGGAATTTGTATTCCTTGGTACCTACTCCCAGGGTGATGACCTGTTTGTTGCCATATAGCTCGTCCGGTGCCGGTTTGGCGATGACCAGGGTAGTGTTCAGCGGCAGACCCATCGGAGGCAGCTGCGCGCGCGCCGCGGTCGCCCCAATTATTGCCGCCAGGGCGACGATTATCGTGAATCTGGCGCCCATCGCCAACGTCTGTTTCATAGTTGATATTTCTCACCGTAGTTTGTACGTTATTCCCATACAAAAACAGGGACCTTTCAAGAACAAATATCGTAAAGATTAAGAGTTGAGCGGCAACCCGATCAATGGGCCTCTCGAAAATTTGAGGCCGATGGTCGCAGGCTGAAATGGCCCCTGTCACAATGCCCGCAGGCGATTGCCCTTAAGCAAGGAGAAAAAACTGATGCGATTGGCCCGATTCGCGAGTGTGCTGGGATTGAGTGCTGTGCTCGCCGCACCTGCGGCGCTTCGCGCCGAAGTGAAACCCGGCGAGGTAATTACCGCTAAAAACGCCACCAAAGTCCAAGGTTTGGTGAGCCCTGGCAACTATACCCTGGTCCAGCAGGGCATGGAGATGGACATCATCCCGAGCGAGAAGCTGGAATGGCCGCCACCATACACGGCGGCGACGGAAAAGTACCAGGCGCAGGTCAGGTTGCTGCCCGACGGTTCGCTGCAGAACTACATCGCCGGACAGCCTTTTCCCCTGCTCGATCCCAATGACCCGCAGATGGCCACCAAGATAATGTGGGACTTCTCTTACCGTCCTCTGTACAGTGACGACGCCGACCTCCGGTTTCCCGAAATCGCGGCTTACAAACCGGATTCAAAAGGAGAGCCCATCGGCTTTTTCACCTCCGGGCACTTCGCTTTCTACAACAATGTGGGACGTATCGAGGTGCCTCCGATTCCCACCGATCCCGACGGTCCCCGCAGCGGCATCAGGTACCGGTTTGGTTTTTACCCTTTCCTGGAGCCCGCCTCGATGCGGGGATATGGGTTGCTCCGATATCGTCATATCGATCCTAAGGAGGAGGACAACACCTGGGTCTTCAATCCCCTCGCAAGGCGCGTCAGGCGGCAGTCGGTCGCTACGCTCACTGACGCGATCGGGATGATTGCTGGCTTCGGCGGTGGCGGCGGGGGGGGCGGCGGCGGCGGCGGACAGGCAGGTGGTTTCAGCGCAGCTGGCGGAGGGGGCTCCACCGCGCTGGTTACCACCATGGATCCCGACTCGTTCTTTGGCTTCTCCGGCAAGGAGGGAGACTACACGTATAAGTATCTGGGCGACAAAAACATGCTCGCTTGCGTGCACGCCAAGAACTCGCCGGAAAAAGTGTGCGAAAGCGATGGGGGCAGAACCATATGCCCGGAGAATTGGGAGATGCGCCACCTCTATGTGGTTGAGGCCGATGCCAAGCCCGGTCAGAATTTCAGTATTTCGAAGCGAATCCTATATCTCGATTCCGAGGGATGGTTCATCACGGCCTCCGATCAGTACGATCGTCAGGGCAACCTGTGGAAAACCGTCGCTGCCTTCAACACCTATCGCGACCGGCCGGTGCCCGATGCGAAGGTCGCCGTGTACCCGTACAAGCGAATCTTCCAGCTCGGACTCGTCGATGAAGATTTGACGACCAAACTCAGTTCGGTGGCCTACATGCCCGGTCCGACTGCTCCGGACCGCGAGTGCTGGTACATCGACATGGGCGTGGTCGACAACGCCTTCTTTACACCGGTGGCGCTGGAGAACGCGGGCCACTAGCTACTTTCTGGCGCAAAAATACGAGGCCTCAGTTTGGTGTTTTGAGGAGCGAGTGGACCTGAAACTGAAAGGTCGAACAGTTCAGCACTGCCAGCCTGGCTAAGCGCTCCGCAGCCCGAATTTCATCGCGCAAGATTTGACTTGTTGAGGCATGAGTGTATCATCTATATAGATGACACGCCGCCAAGCCATCGCCGCTCGCGAGCGGCTGCTCAAACGGCTTCCACCGATGAGCGAGGTGCTGCGCGGCTCGCTGATTGAGCGCCTGACTCGTCACAGCGGCGGCTGCCCCAAGTGCGCGCGCGGGGAAGGCCATCGGCAAACCGTGCTGACCATCAGCTATGCGGGCGGTCGCACCCGGCAGTTCAGTATCCCCAGCGGACAAGTTGCTCAAGTTCGCCGGTGGCTGGGCAACTACCAAAAGCTGAAAGCCAAGATCGAGGCGGTCTGCGAGTTGAATCACATTTTGTTGCGTCCCGAGGGGGCCCCGCGAAAAACCCGGAGCGGCGCCGATGATTGAGGCCCGCCGTGCCCAACTAAGCTTCGCCGACGGGTTGATTGCCGAAGAGGTCAGCGACCTGTGGGAGGATTGGATGCGCCCCGCCGACCGGCTGCTGGACGACGTGCAACTACTTTCCATGGTGCGCCAAGCGCTGGCCCAACGCCGTCCCCAGAGCCGGACCCGTGGCCGGCAGGGCACCCCGGCCGAAGTGGTGTTACGCTTGCTCTTGCTCAAGCACATTCGTAACTGGAGCTATGCCGAGGTGGAGCGCGAGGTGCGCGCCAATCTGGTCTACCGGAGCTTTACCCGGGTCGGCGGGGCTAAGGTTCCCGACGATACGGTGATCAACAAATGGGCGCTGGCCTTGGGACCCCAAGTCATTGAGCAGCTTCACCAACGGCTGGTAACCATTGCGCAACAGCACAAGGTAGTCGTGGGGCGCAAGCTGTGGGTCGATACGACCGTGGTCGAAACCAACATCCACTATCCAACCGACAGCAGTTTGCTGGGCGATGGAGTCAGGGTGTTGACCCGAGCTATGAAGCGGGTCGCCGCCATCGCTGGTGCGGGCGGGGCTCAACTACGCGATCGCAGCCGGAGCGTGAAGTACCGGATGCTGGAGATTGGACGGGCGGCACGCAGCAAGGGCGACCGCGGCCGAGCGAATTTGCGCCAGGGGTACGAAAGATTATTGGCGAGCGTCTCGCGGGTAGTGGGACAGGCCAAACGCTTCTCCCGCGAGATTGAGACCGGCGTGAAAACCGCTCGTGACGCGGGGCGCCAAGCCGTCATCGAGCGCTTGCGCAAAGAGCTCGACACGATGGTGCCCAGAGTCAAGCAGGTGATGCAGCAAACCCGTAAACGGATCTTCGGCGGGGATACCCAGGTGCCCGCCAAACTGGTCAGTATCTTCGAGCCCAGTACCGAAGTCATCCGCAAAGGCAAAGCAGGTAAGCCCACCGAGTTCGGCAAGCTGGTCAAGTTCCAAGAAGCGGAGAATCAAATCATCACTGCCTATGAAGTCTACCCCAAGCGGCCAGCCGACTCGGCGCTGTTGATTCCGGCCATCGAATTGCACCACAAGCAACTCGGACGTGTTCCGCGCTTGGTCGCGGCGGATGCCGGCTTCTACTCGGCCAGTAATCAGCAAGCCGCACACCAACAAGGAGTCAAACGCGTCTGCATCCCCAATCGCAACACCAAAGGCGCTGAACGCAAGCGCGCGCAAAAGAAACCCTGGTTCCGCCAGGGGCAGAAATGGCGCACCGGCTGCGAAGGACGCATCAGTGTGGTCAAGCGCCGCCACGGGCTAAACCGCTGCCGGGACAAAGGTGAGCTTGGCATGCAACGCTGGGTTGGCCTGGGCGTGATGGCGGACAATCTCATCAATATCGGCCGCCTCCTCGCCCACCCAACAACTTCACCCCCTGACGGCTGACTAACCCCTGACCCAGCCAAGCAATTTCTTCACGGCCCACCGATCCTTGGGTGGGCCTTTTGCGCTTTTAATCGCGCACCCTCAGTCCGCTATCTACTCGATTTCCCACTAAGTGATTTTTGCGCCAGAAAGTAGCTAGTCGTCGGGTCTGATGGCACGACTAGGGCGCGCAGCGGCAGCGTAGATTTCTGCACTGCGCTGCGCGCCCCCGGAAGCGATCAGTAGCGCAGCACGAAGCGGATATCTCCGAGCCGGAGCTGGCTCCCGTTCGAGACCACGGTGGAGCCACGAATCTGCCGATCGTCGACGAAGCTCCCGTTGGTCGAATTCAAATCGGTCAGCTCATAGGCTCCGTTGCGCTTGAGCAAGCGTGCATGGATGCGCGACACGCTTGCGTGGGGGATCACGATGTCGTTGTCCTCTCCGCGTCCCAACGAAACCTCGTCCTTGAGCACGGCGTATTCGGATGCGATGGGAGCGATCGGGTTGAGCGTCTGGAGGCGAGGCCCGAAGCCGCCCCCGCCGGCCATTGGGGGCGGCGCGGTGGGTGGCGGTGGTGCGGCAGGTGCGACGCGCGGCAGCGGCCGGGCGGCCACCGGCGGCGGGGCGGCCTGAGCGTCCACAATCGCCTTGAGTTCCTCCTGCGATACTCCAAAGCGTAACTGCGAGAGGCCTAACAGACCGAAGATCGCAATGAGCGGAATCACCAGGTTCCACAGTTTGAAGGAAATCTGGTTTAGCGCCACTCCTTCCGCCTGCTGCCCCGGCGCGCCCTCCTCCTCGGGGACATTGATCGCCGCTCCCCCGATTCCGCGCACCTGGTAGGATGTCGACGCGGTCGCGCTCTGGCCACCATACTCGACCTGCAGTTCCACCGACCGGTTGGTGCCGTCTTCGATGGGCCGCGGCGTCCGATAGGTCAGCGAATACTGGGTCGCGATCGAATGTCCAATTTGGCGTACCAGTTCCGCGAAATGCCCTTCTTCGGTGATGATGTTGTAGGAGCGGCCGTGCGTCTCGTCGACGATCTTCTGATATTCGGGGGCGATGAACGGCGGCGGCGCGACCGCGTACAAGGTGAGGCCATTCTTCTTGAGCAGGGCCGCGGTAGCTTCTCCGGTTAGATCGGTCACCTGGGTATTGCCCGGGTGATGATCGTGATAGGCCTGGTCGTGCTGCGTGTATTCCGAACCATCGCCCGCGTGATGCGGTGGTGCATCGGTAACCAGAATTATGATTCCCTCCGCTTCGGGGCGGAACGGAAACGACGCCGCATAGGCGAGCGCATCCAGCTGGTCCTCCGGAATGTCTCCGCCGCCGCCCGCGTGTAGTCCGCTGACCCACTCGATGAACTGGTGCACGTCGGAAGTCATCGCGCTGCGATAGGGACAGTTGCAGTCCGGATATTTGGAGATGACGTAGTCTTCGAAGGTAACCAGGCCGAGCCGATAGTCGCGATTGTTGGCGGCCAGATCCTGCGCGAACGAAATGATGTTCTGCTTGACCGCGTCGATGTAGGGCTGCATCGATTCGGTGACGTCCATCACGAACACGATGTCGACCGGCCGCCCCTGCCCGACTCCGCGAAAGTCGAGAATCTTGGCCTGCTTGCCGTCCTCGAAGACCTTGACGTTGTCGGGTCGCAGGTTACCGACCGGGTTACCGTTGGAATCGGTCAATCCAAAGTCGAGCTGCACTCCGCCGTCGGAATCGAAGTGTTCCAGTCCGGGGTTGCCGATCGAGATTTGCAGACCCGCCCGTGCGCTGGTGGGAGACAACAGGAACGCGACGACCGTCGCAAGCAATAGGGTTGACGCGATCGGAAGTTTGGCGATCCCGTTCATCGGTAGACTGATTCTCCGGATCAAGACCTTATTCAGTCAATAGTTCACGCCGAGCGAACCATCCAAAAGAAAGACTTTCTTGCCTTCGCGTGCCGCTTAGGTTATCCCAAACCCCTGACTTTATTCGTGTGCTGATGGTTTCCGCGTGAAAAAGCTGTCTCTGTCGTGGGCGGCGGTGTCGCTCATACCACCGCTCGTCATCCTATCGTTTTTAATGTTCGGTTCCGTTTTTCATTCGTACCGGCGCACCAGTTTAGCTGCCAGTTCAACGCCGACGGCCGGCCCCACCAGCGCCAACATCCAGGTCGGATTTGTCACCACGATCACCGGAGTGCCGCCCTCGGGCCTGCAAAACGTCTTCCTCAACGTGACCGCGGTGCGGCTTAATCCCAAGCCCCACCCGGGCGCCACGAATCAAGGCATCCCGGCAGAGGGTGATCTCAATTGGCGCGCGATTCCGGTTCCGGCGGGGGTAGGAGTCGGAATCAATGGCAAGCCCGGCGATCTGCAAATCGACATGATTGCCGGCCAGGGGACGTTCCAGACCTTCAACACCCAGCGCATCCGACCCAACCGATACTCATCGGTGGAGGTCGTCCTCGACACCGCAGTCCCCGGGACTATCGTTCCGATATGTTCCTCGGGCGGCGGTGCAATCGAAGGATGCGTGGCCTACCCCATGGTATTGCAGAATCCGGGCAACCAAATCTCCTTCGTCTCGACGAGCCAGGTCGTTACCGCCGAGAACACCCTGACCCAGCTGCCCCTGCAGTTGAACCTGCAGATCATCAGCAGGCCGACTGGCCCAAACGGGTCCTACGTTGTTGCGGTGACAACCGCTCCGGTCCCGGGGAGCGCGGCACAATTTCTTGCGCATGTGTTCGGCAGTGTTGGCCCGGCCGCGAGCAATGCCACGGTCAAGAACACCATTCGTCATCTCCAGGTTTCGGCCGAGGTGGCGGGGACCAACACGATCGTGGCAACCTCGATCGTCAACCTCAGCGGACAGTACTCGCTATTCCTGCCCGCAGCGGCCGATCTCGGCAGCCTGTACGATTTCTTCGTTTCTGGGGGGCAGGCGACCTATGAGGCGGCCCGTGGTGTACCGAGCTCCTCAGGCGGGCTGGTGTTCCCCGGCCACTCCTACCCGCTAAATTTCAACCACGCTATCGGCAATCAGACTGTCGGGACCATCGGCGGACAGGTAACCGACATCTGCACCAAAAAACCAATCCCGGGCGCGACGCTGGAGATTCTGCAGGCGCCCGACGGATCTTCGGCAGACTGCGCGACCTCGCCGTCAGAGTGCGTAAGCGTCTCTTTCGCGAACAGCGATAATGGTGGAAGGTACCCGCTGCCCGGCACCTTCCAGCAGCCGGCCTACTTCAACAACGTCCCCATCGGCGGACCCACCAACTACACCGTGCAGATCAGCGCGTCCGGCTATGACAGCACGACCGTGCAGGCGCAGGCCTCGGGATCGACCTCGGGAACCCACAGCGGGGTGTGTGACGAGAGCAACGTGGACGCGCCCTCGTGCGATTTTGCTCTGACAACCTCTTACATAGCGGGTACTGTCGCGCTGACCGGAGCTCCGCCGCCGTCCGACAGCACCGACGTGCAGGTGATTGCCGAGCAGGCGGGTACTAATAATCTGGTCTCCGCTTTGGCAGTACCGCTCTTGTTCCAGACCGGCCAGAGTACGGCGAATTTTTCGCTGAACGTGCCGTCAAAGATTTCGAGCTTCGATCTGTTCGCAATTGCAGCCGACCAATACCTGGGTGAGCCCGACCCCTATCCTGGACATACCCTCGTGACCCAGTCCGGCGTGCCGGCGGCTCCCACCGCGTGCGCCACCTCGACGGTTGCACCGTTTTCGGAGCCAATGGACTGTACGGGTCACGGCAGCATCGCGGGTACCGCGGTTAATCCGGATAGCGGCACCACGGTGGAACTCTCGAAAGGCGGCGTCCGCTTGATGCAGGCGGCGGTCGGTCCCGCCACCCCGGCACCCTCGGTCGGCAACACCTACTCGTTCTGTGCACCGCCCGATCCCAACTACTTCGTACAACGCCTGGAGCAGGGGTCACCGGTGGGCACCATGGCGCCGGTCGGCGTGATGCCGACTCCCATACCGACCGCCGCGATTCCCACGGCGACCAACTCGCCCTGTCCGACCACCTGCTTCCACGTCGGCAATGCAACCTGTCCGGGTCTGTGTGGCACGACCATCCAGGCGCCGCTATAAAGATGGTGCTCACGATCATGCGAATTCTCGATTCCGTCCGTAAAAAGATTGCGCGCATCCTGCTCGGGTCGCTGGGGGCAGGATTCTGCGTCGCCGTAGCAGCCTGCAACAACAGCCTTGGCGGTTTCGGCGGATTCGTCGGCAACACTGCGCCGGTTCCGCCCTCCACGGGTTTCAAGGTACTCGGCAACGTCGGCACGCAGTTCACGCTGACCATCTCCAACGCCAACTCCTCGTGGCTCGTGCCGGGCACCATTCCGCTCAACGTGTGGATCGTAAACAACCAGACCCCGGTGCGGATGATCGCGACCAAACTTGCCAACGACAACAGCTTGATGAGCCTCGAAATAGACAACGGCGGCGTGATCCTCAACCTGCAATCCACGACCGCTCCCTACGGCGTGGTTTCGGTGCAAACCGGTGGCACGCTCGCCACGCTTGCACCCCAGGCGATTCCGGATCTCCGAATCTACGTCAACGGCCCACTCGGACAGCGCTTTCAGGCGCTGGTGGAGGACAAGACAGTCGGCTTCGTAACCAACACGCGCGCCCCGGCGGTATTCCTGTTCGACGGGCCCAATGGCACCGTGGACGGACAATTTCAACAGACCCAAAACTTCGGCGTCTTTTCCCTCGCGATGACCAGCGGGGTCGGGGGAACCAGCGTGATAGCGACCGCCAGCGGGGGTCCCTTCGTCATTATTAAGGAGCCCTAGGGCGCTTTTCACGGCGCGCCCTCGGCGCCGCTGACCGGCCGTCCAGTGTGGTCGATTGACAGCCTCCGCCGTTCAGCATACTTAGCCGGACGGGACCACTTGAACGAATGGTTTGTTTCCTCGAACCTGAATTTGCCCTGGTCTCCTGACATAGAATGAGTTCGCAGCTTTTCCGCCGGGCCCTGTTGGTGCTGGCAGTCGGCGTCATCCTCGCGGGAATCGTACCCGCGCTGCACTTCTACCGGAATTTCGTCTCCCACGTTTCCACCGATGATGCTTATGTCGATGGCACCGTGGCGCTGGTTTCCTCGCGCGTCTCGGGGACCGTAATCGACGTTTATGTGGAGGATAACTGGACCGTCAAACAGGGCCAGCTCCTGCTCAGGCTCGACCCGCGCGATTTCCAGGTCCGTGTCGCCCAAGCGGAAGCTCAACTCGAACGCGCTCGACAATCAGTGGACGAAATGTACTCGGGGGTCGACGCGGCGTCGGCGGGCGTGCACCTGGCTGACAGCCAACTCGGTCAGGCGCAAATCGACTACGAGCGCGCGAAAACCCTCAAGGACCAGGGAGTCGCGTCGCTGGAGTCTTACGATCAGGCGCAGACCGCGCTCAAGGTAGCGGTCGCGAACAAGGCGCTGGCCGCCCATCAGCTTGAGCAGGCGCGCGCCGCTTTGGGTCAGGAGGTCGGCAAAGATCACTCGCGTTACAATCGGCCCATAGTAGAGCAGGCAGAGGCGGCGCTGGCCGCGGCCAAGCTCGATCTCACCTACACACAGATAGGCGCACCGTTCGACGGGATCGTAACGCACAAGACCGCGCACGTGGGACATCGTGTGCAGGTCGGCGAGCCGCTGATGGCAATCGTGCCGGTAAAACGACTGTACGTGACCGCCAACTTCAAGGAGACCCAGCTTACCGACGTGCGGGTTGGTCAGAGGGCCGAAATCGAAGCCGACATCTATCCCGGCTACACTTTTCACGGCCACATCGATTCGATCAGCATGGGCACGGGCGCGGCCTTCTCACTGCTGCCTCCGGAAAACGCGACCGGAAACTGGGTCAAGGTGGTGCAGCGCGTGCCCGTCAAGGTGGTGTTGGACCAGGCCATTCCCGAAGACAAACCCCTGCGTTTGGGTCTCTCCGTGGAAGTATCCATCAACGTCTCCAACCCCCGCGGACCCCTCCTCGCCTCACTGATACAGAGAACCTTTGAACACGGCGGCACCGTTACGCCCAACGAAAGCCTCAAAGAAGCGCCGATTCCGGAACTGGAACAACCTTCCGGGAATCCGCAGACCGAACCATCGCAACACGGTCAATTTCTGCCGCAAACCAACCCGCCCGCACAACAGTGAAGCTGGCTTGGGCCTCGAGCGACACATGACACCGGTGTCAGTCTCGTCTTCGCCAGGAGGTCGCGGTATATTGGTTTTTCGCACCTGCCGCACCCGCGGCGCCAAACGTCATGCTGGAAACCGAAACCGCTAATCGCCTGAGCCACTACATCGACGCGCCTATCGGGCATCTGCGGATACTGGCGAGCGGGTGGGAGACCACGGTCTTTCAGTTTGCGCTGGAGAGTTGCTCGGCTCGTTTCCCCGAATTGCCACCGCAGCGCCCACTGGTGTTGCGCTTCTACCAGGGCATCCTGGCCGACGACAAAGGCGCGCGCGAGTCCCGGGTCATCGAGCGACTTTACTCGGTTCGCTACCTGGTGCCGCGTCCCTACATATATGAGCCTGCCCACGAGGCCCTCGGCGCGCCCTTTCTAATCATGGAAAAAATTGGGGGCGGGCCGCTGTTTTCCGCAACCAGCTTCGCGCATGCATTCAAGACCTTTGCGCTGGGGTTCTTCGGCTTTGTAAAAGCGCAGGTGAGACTCCACCGAATCAACCCGCGGCTCCACGAGGTTCGGGACCTCCCCCGTTCGCTGCAGGCCTCGGCCACCCCACCGGGAACTTCGCTTCTCGATCGCGCGCTTGCGGTAATCGCGGAACGCGTGGAGAAGGGACCCTTGCCGGGGCTCAAAGACGCACTACGCCGCGTGGCCGGGCGCGCGGGAGTGTATCGCGTCGCGGATCCCTCCATCGTTCACATGGACTATCATCCGCTCAATGTGCTGGTGGACGGCGTACACGTCAACGGCGTGATCGATTGGGTGAACACCGACGTCGGCGACCGACATCTGGATGCGGCGATGACGGCGGCCATCCTCTCCTCCTCCGCCTTCGAGCATCCGCGTTGGATGCGCGACAACTTGATTGGCAATTCGCTCCGTTCGTCGTTCGCGTCGACCTACATTCCGCTCTACCACGCGATGGCGAGGCTCGATTTCGAACGGTTCCGCTACTGCCAGGCGGTCGCCGCGCTGCTGCGGCTTTCGATGCTAGGGATGATGAAGACGCAGGGGCCGGAGACGGTCGGATTCCGCTCCGAAGCGATCGGCGAGGTGACCCCGGCCGTGGTCCGACTCCTCACGCGTTACGCGGAGCGCAAGAGCGGCGCCAGCGTCCGCCTCGACCTTGCCCCGCTTCCGGCCTAACCGGAAGGCCGCACTGTTTCCCCTCGTCCGAGCTCAAGTTTGAGGAGTCCTGGGGTCGATGCACCGCAAGGGCCTGCCAGGCCGCGGCCTAAGCGCGCGCCAGTTCCCGCAACACAAACGGCAAAATTCCCCCGTGGCGGATGTACTCAACTTCTTCGGGCGTATCGACCCGGGCGACAACCTCAAACTGTTTGGACTGACCGCGTTCCTCGGCCCGCACCGTGAGCCGTTGGTGACGCTTGAGCCCCGCTCCCAACCCGCTGATTGAATAAACCTCGCGGCCGGTAAGCCCCAGGGTCTTACGACTCTGACCGGGCAGGAACTCCAGCGCGAGCACGCCCATCCCGACCAGGTTACTTCGATGGATTCGTTCGAAGCTTTCCGCGATCACCGCTCGCACACCGAGCAGCAGCGGTCCTTTCGCGGCCCAATCGCGCGACGATCCCGTGCCGTACTCCTTGCCCGCAATCACGACCAGCGGCACGCGGTCCTTTCGATATTGCTCTGATGCTTCGAAGATAGTGGTCTGGCTTCCCCCCGGAAGGTGAGTCGTGAATCCGCCCTCGACACCGGGGACCATCTCGTTGCGCAAGCGAATATTCGCGAACGTCCCCCGCACCATGACTTCGTGATTTCCGCGCCGCGCACCGTACGAATTGAAATCGGCGGGCTTGATGCCGTGAGCGATCAGATACTTGCCTGCCGGGGTGTCCACGCCGATCGATCCCGCGGGCGAGATGTGGTCGGTGGTGACGCTGTCGCCGAGCACGGCAAGCGCGAAGGCGCCGGAGATATCGGAGAACTTGCCCGGCTCGCGCCCGATACCGTCAAAAAACGGGGGCGCCTTGACGTACTCCGACTTTTCGTCCCAGCTGAAGAGTTCGCCTTTGGGGACCGCGAGCGTACGCCATCGCTCGTCGCCGTCAAATACCTGAGCATACTCCGAACGGAACATCTCGGCGGTGACCGACTTGGCCACCACCTCGGCGACCTCGGCGGACGACGGCCAGATATCCCGCAGATACACGGGCTCGCCGTCGCGGCCCCGCCCCAGTGGCTCGCTTTCGACATCGAGATTCATCGTGCCCGCTAGCGCGTATGCGACTACCAGGGGCGGCGACGCCAGGTAGTTGAACCGCACCACGGGATTGATCCGACCTTCGAAATTGCGATTGCCGCTTAAGATCGCGCACGCGACCAGGTTGCCTCGCTTGACCGCAGCTGCAATGCCTTCATCGATTGGGCCGCTGTTTCCGATGCAGGTGGTACATCCGTAGCCGACCAGGTTGAACTTGAGCTTCTCCAGCGGTTCGAGGAGCCCCGCGCTCTTGAGGTAGTGCGTCACTACTCGTGAGCCGGGCGCCAGGCTCGTCTTGACCCACGGTTTCACGGTCAGTCCGCGCGCCACCGCTTTCTTTGCGAGCAAACCCGCGCCGATGAGCACGGAGGGATTGGAGGTGTTGGTGCAGCTGGTGATTGCAGCGATCAGTATCGAGCCGTGACCCAGTTCGAACCTTCCGTCCGGATGATCGACATCCACCACACGCGTGAGGCTGCTCAGGTCCGCCGCAACCTGCTGGTGGGGAGCCTCGGCAGCATTGCCGCTTTCTTGTATCCAGGTTTCGATGCGTTTCGGGTCGATACCCTCATGGTCGGTCACTTCCTTGGCCAACTCGCGCCGGAAACCGCTTCGCGATCCGCGCAACGGGACTCGATCCTGCGGACGCCGCGGTCCCGCAAGGCTCGCCTCGACCGCGCCGAGGTCGAGGTCGAGCACGTCGGAAAACTGCGGCTCGTGCCCCTGGGCGTTGTGGAACAAGCCCTGCTCCTTGCAGTACGCCTCGACCAGGCGGACCTGCTCGGGCGCGCGACCCGTCAATCTCAGATACTCAAGCGTTTTATGATCGACCGGAAAAAACCCTATGGTGGCGCCGTACTCGGGCGACATGTTTCCCAACGTCGCGCGATCGGCGACCGAGAGCGAAGCGAGGCCAGGTCCGAAATATTCGACGAACTTTCCAACCACGCCCTTCTTGCGAAGCGCCTGGGTCGCAGTGAGGACCAGGTCTGTGGCGGTGGCGCCGGGCCGCAATTCACCGTGGAGCCGGACTCCGAGCACTTCGGGAATCAGCATGGGGCTGGATCGCCCGAGCATCGCCGCTTCCGCCTCGATCCCGCCCACCCCCCAGCCAACCACCCCCAGCCCGTTGATCATGGTGGTGTGCGAATCAGTCCCGATCACGGTATCGGGATAGGCTTCCTCGCCTGAGACCACGACCACCGGTGCCAGGTATTCGAGATTCACCTGGTGTACGATTCCGGTGTCGGGGGGCACCACACGAAAATTGTTAAAGGCGCCCTGCCCCCAGCGCAGGAACAGGTAGCGTTCCTGGTTGCGATCGAACTCGAACCGCGCGTTAATCGCGAAGGCCTGGGAGGTGCCGAAAGCATCGACCTGAACCGAGTGGTCGATTACCAGATCGACGGGCTTGAGCGGATTGATTTTCTTGGGCGTACCACCCAGCCGGGCTATCGCATCACGCATCGCCGCCAGGTCGGCGACAACCGGCACTCCCGTCAAGTCCTGCAACAGTACCCGCGCCGGCATGAATGAAATCTCGCGGTTCGAAGGTTTTCCGTCCCATCTGGCCAGTGCTTCTATCTGCTCCGCGGTAACCACCACGCCGTCTTCACGCCGGAGGAGATTTTCGATCAGCACCTTGATCGAGACCGGCAGGCGATCGAGTGCGAAACCGCGCTTCTCCAGCGCGTCGAGCCGACAGATGGTGTAGTTCCGGTCGCCGGCTTTCAGGGTGCCGAGCGCGCCGAAGGTATTGTTGGCCATGGGGAGAGCCTCGGATCCTTTTGAAGTGGTGGCGCGTTCGGATCATGGAGACGCGCGCCATACAATTCACGTTTGCGACCACAATAGCGCGCGGGTGGTTGCGAGCAAACGCTAAGCTCGCCACCAGCGAGTAACTGGCTTCGCCCCGCCGTACAAAGACGCAGCACTGAAAGATCGCGCATCGTTCCACCGTCACCGGGTGCGCGGAAAATTGTCGAGGCGCAGGTCGGTGAAGCGTTCCGCCCCCTGCGCAAACTTGTTCGCAAAAGACAGCGCGCGACGCCCGCCGGGCGCGGCTATGCGCGGCGGGTTGCCCGCAGCGGGACCGGCCCGGGCAAGCCATCGTAGACCAGCGCGCGGCCGTCGGAATGAAAGCGCATCGAGGCCAACAAACCCACGCGTGCCGATGCGAGCGCGGGTGCGCCATCAATGAGGTCGATCACGACCTTGCCACGCAGTGCAAGAATCGCTGCGATCGCAGCGGCGAATGACTCGTCATCGATTTCACCCGCGGTAACCAACGCCCGGCCGGCGAGCCCGAGCACCACCGTACCCGCACGCACCACCACGAGGTTCCCCGCGTCGCGCGTCACCGCGCATCCAGGCAGCAGCACACCAAATGGATTGGCCGGGTCGCCTGCACTCAGAGCCAGCGGCCGCTCGCGCGCCGGTACGAGATTGCGCGCCGCGCGCAGCATCTCCACCGCCGCCGGCAGAGCGTATTGTTCCGCCGAGAGCGAGCGTACGAACCATCCACGCCGAATGGTGCCGGCATATTCCAGCCGCCGCAGCGCAAACGAAAGCTCATGCCATGACGCTTCGAGCGATTCGAGCGCGAGCATCTCGCGGGACAAGATGCCGTTGCGGTTCAGCAGCAGCAGCGCGAGCTCGCGTGCGCTATCTACCTCCTCGGCGGGATTCTTGCGCGGCGCGCCCAGCGCCGACCATCGCCCCGACACGCTCGACTTGAGGCGGGCGCGCAGCATCGCATCGTGTTTCGTGAACTCGCGTCGCGGAGCGCTCGCGATGGCATCGACCGCGTCGCCGTCAGCCGCGATGAGCCGCAGCGGGGCGAAACTATCGTTGCTCGCAAGGCCGAGTGCGGCGAGCCGCCACAGACTTGCCAGCGTGTCGCGCTCGGAGAGGTCCACTCGCTCCGAAAGCTCGTCGAGGTACTGAGCGCCTGACCCGCGCAGTGCGGTGAGCACGCCGCGATCGCGCGGGTCTTCGGGGTCACTGATCCCGGCCCCAAACGTCGCCGCCCAACGGCGCGGAACGAACGTCACCCGCGCGGGCACCTCCCGCGAACCACCCTGGTCGGGGACCGCTGCCCACCTGGTTTGCCCGCCGAGGCAAACCAGGTCCAGCATCTCGCGCCGATACCCGGATACCCGCGCGGGCAAGACGGAGTCTTCCCAGAAATCGGGTGCGAATGGCATCCCACCGAGTTGCTCGAGCACCTGTGCGACCCCGTCTGCATCGGCTAAGAGGTCGGCGCCTCCGATATGCATCCAACGGAGACGAAACGCGGCGTACTCCTGGTCGCTGCAGGGTGCGACCTCGGCGCGAACCCGTGCCAGAGTGATGCGATGAATACGTTCCAGATTGTACCGATCGCACCATTGCATCGTGGCGGCGGAGGTAAAATGCCCGCGAAAGATCGCGCCGCGGGCTTCGAGCGCGGGCAGGATTTCCGCAACCTCGCGCTCGGGTAAAACCAGTCGCTTTGCAAGTTCCAAGGTAGTCGCCGGACCCGAGGTCCTGAGCGCGCGCCGCACTATCTCCGCCCGCGCGGTGTCGCCATCGGCAGGGGTCGCTTTCACGCCGGCGTCGCAAGGCTCCAGGTCGGGATATGCTCCGGCGAACAATCCCTCGTCCTCTTTGGCAAAGACGATCTCTCGCGAGTCTCCCGCGCGGCGCGCGCGCACGATGCGTCGTTCGCCCTCAAGCTCGTGGAGGAACTCGCGACACTCCGCACTCCGTTCGAGCAGCGCCGCGATTTCAAGCGCACCATGGGCCCGGATCAGTTCATAAAGCTCGTCGCGATTGCGCGGCGCGCGTCCGGGCGCCAGTCCCGAGACTTCGGCGACCACACTTTCCACCGCTTCGGCGGCGAGCATTTCCGAAAGATCCTCGGTGCGGAATACGTCTTCGGCCATGCCCCGATTGAGCGTAACGGTTCGGCTGCGGCGGTTGGCGCGCTCGCCATCGTCGAGGAACGAGTAGTCCCACGCCAGCAGCAGCCGATGGGCAAAGACCGAGGGCGATACGGAGTCGACGTACAAGACGCGCATCGACCCGTTCTCGATTCCCCCCAGCACCTTTTCCATCCGATCCGCGTCGGCGGATTCGGTCAGGCATTCGCGCATGGTCTCCGTAACGATGAAGTGATCGGGGATGGGGATCGCCGGCGGCCGATTTTCAAGGCAGGCCTGCTGGCCTGGAAACAGAGCCGCAACCAGTTCCTGCGATCGCATTCGCTGAATCCAGGCCGGAATCTTCTTGCCCTGCGCCGAGCGCATCACCGCGAGCGCGCGGGACGCGACGTGACGGAACCTGACCTCGAACATCGGCGCGGCAAGGAAGGCCTGCTCGAGCACGCCACGCGCCTGTCGCGCCGGAAGCATCGCGAAAATCTCTTCGAGGGCAAAGCTGTGGCGCGAGTTCAACGCGAGCAGCGCACCGTCATCGATCGCCGAAGCCTGAATTTCGAAGTCGAACGACTGACAGAGCCGCTTGCGCAGCGCCAACCCGAGAGCGCGATTGAACCGAATTCCGTGTGGCGTATGGATTACGATTTGGGTGCCGCCGAGCCCGTCGAAAAAGCGCTCTACCACCACCGTGTTTTCGTCGGGAATCGCGCCCAGAGCCGCCACCCCCCTGCGCACGTAGTCGACGGCCTGGATCGCCGCGCGCTCCGAAAGGGCGCACTCGCCGGCCAGCCATCCGGCGGTGGGCTCGGTTCCCTCGCGTTGCAGTCGGGCCGCGATCTCGCGGCGCAGCTCCGCGATTTCCCGCGAAAGCGCGTAGGAGCGCCCGGCGGCTTCCGTCTGCCAGAAGGGCAGCGAGGGGGCCATTCCCGGCGCGGGTTCGACCATCAGTCGCCCGCGCGAGATGCGCTGGATTTGCCACGGCATGGAACCCAGCGAGAACACGTCGCCGCGCACCGATTCCTGGGCGAAGTCCTCTTCCACATCGCCGATCTTGCGCCCTTCGGACTCGATTACCACGTCGTAGTTGCCCGCTTCGGGGATGGTTCCGCCGGAAATTATCGCAGCGAGCCGCGCGCCACGGCGCGGACGCACCCTTCGATTGGCCGCATCGAAATGGATCTTCGGCTGTGCGCCCTGGATGCGCTCGGGAAACTCGGTCGCCATCTGTTCAAGGAGGCGGGTTAGAGCGGGGCCCCCGAGATCGGCAAAGTTAAAGGCGCCGCGAATGATCCTGAGGAGATCTCCGGTCGAAATGTCCTGCTCCTCGGCGGCGATCGCGATAATCTGCTGTGCCGCCACGTCGAGGCACCCGACGGGAATTTCAACCGCATCGAGGCGGCGGTGGCGAATCGCCCGCACCGCCGCCGCGCACTCGAGCAGGTCGTCGATCGTCATCGCGAAGAAACGACCCTTGGGAGTCCCGTCCAGGCTGTGACCCGATCGTCCGATGCGCTGGATCGCGGCCGAAATCGTTTTGGGCGAGTCGAGCTGGCAGACCAGCTCCACGGCCCCGACATCGATCCCGAGCTCGAGCGAGGAGGTGGCCACGATCGCGCGCAGCTCGCCGCGCTTGAGCTTCTGCTCGGCGGCCAGGCGCTCCTTGCGCGCCAGGCTCCCATGGTGCGCCATCACTGCGCTCGCACCGACGCGCTTCTGCAAATTCAAGGCGACGCGCTCGGCCCATCGGCGGCTCAAGGTGAATACCAAAGTGGTACGATGCGCTTTCACGAGCTCCGCCAGCGCGTCGTACATCGCGTCCCAATTTTCATGGGTGGCGAGCGGGCCGAGCTCGGGGCCGGGCGCTTCGATCTGAAGATCCATCGCGCGGGGCTGGTCGTCGGCGCGCGCGATCCGGATCTCGCGCGGACTCCGCGTGCCGTCGCTGGCAACCTCGAACCCGGCCAGAAATTCGGCCAGCGTTTCAATCGGGCTCAGGGTTGCGGAGAGACCGATCCGTGCGGGCCGCACCCCGCGCCGCGCGCGCACCATCCGCTCGAGACGTTCCAAGGTGATCGCCAGATGGGCTCCGCGCTTATTCCCCGCCAATGCGTGAAGTTCATCGACCACGACGTGGCGAACCGAGGCGAGTTTCTCACGAAATTTCGGAGCGGTGAGCAGCAGGAAAAACGATTCCGGGGTGGTGACCAGAATGTGCGGGGGCCGACGCAGCATCGCGCTGCGCTCGTGCGCCGGGGTATCACCGGTGCGCAAGCCGGCGCGAATGCCACTCAGATCGAGTCCAGCGGCCTGCCCGGCTTCGCGGACGCCCGCGAGTGGCTCCTCGAGGTTTAGTCGAATGTCGTTGGCAAGCGCCTTAAGCGGCGAGACGTAGAGGACCGCGACCTCATCGCGAAGCTCACCGCGCTCTGCCTCCCGCACCAGGCCATCGATGGCCCACATGAACGCCGCCAGCGTTTTGCCGCTCCCGGTGGGCGCGCACAAAAGAACGTCGTGGCCCCGGCCGCCCTGCGCCTGTGCGATCAGCGGCCACCCGACCTGTTGGGCGCGCGAGGGTTCGCCAAAACGCCCCTCAAACCATGCGCGAACCGCAGGATGGAACCCGGCCAGCACGGACGGCATGCTGCGGAATATAGCATCGCGCTGTCGGCGAGTTGAGCCGCGAAATCAGGCGGGCGTGGCTTTCCTCCGCCAGCGCACCGCCAACCCCGACAATCCATAGCGGACCCGCCGAGCGCGCTGCAGACTGGCTAACGGCGGATTTTTGCGGACTCGGAATCCGACCCCAGCAGCTCCGGCAGCCTGGCGGTGAACTCGCTGCGCGACAGGGCCAAGGCGAAGCCCGCCTCGCGCGCGGTACGGAGCGGTTTCAAGTCGACGTGCGACGCGAACCCCACGATTGGGGAATTTGGAAGCGCGGCGCGCACCCGCTCGGCGGTCGCCGCGGCAGGAAACACCCCGTCCGACAGGTCGACCAGAATCAGCTCAGGATGCTTGTCCAGACATTGACGCACGGCCGCTTCCAGGTCGGAGGCGTAGCACAGGTTGACGCCGGCGGATTCCGCAACCGCGTCGAGCTTGGAGCGAAAAAACAGGTCACGAACCAGGCCGAGAACCACACGCGCACTCATATGTGCTTCATGTCCAGCGGCACTCGCTTGAGCGCTCCATTCTTGAAACGCGCCGGAGAAAATGGCGAGAGGTCGAGAGCGGGGGTTTTTCCGGACACGAGATCTGCGATTACCTGGCCGGTGAGGGCGGAGAGCAGGATACCGCTGCGGAAATGTCCCGCTGCGTAGAAAGCCCCCGCCACCGAGGGCGACTCCCCGAGTACCGGCATCAGATCATCGGACGCAGGCCGCAACCCCGCCCAGGTTTCGCGGAAAGCTGCGCCGCGCAGCCCCGGAACCATGGCGGCGACCGCGCTGGTGATAGTCGCGATTCCGGCCAGCGTCACGCTCTTGTTGAAACCCGCATCCTCGAAAATCGAGCCCGCGATGAGCCGGCCATCGCGCCGCGGCACCAGGATTCCGTCGGGTGAAAACAGCGACGGCCCCAGCAGTCCCGGCGGCCCCTCGAAGCAGATGATCTGACCGCGTACCGGATAGAAGCGCACCCGGTCCGCCTCGAGGCCGCGTATTTCTCCCGCCCATGCGCCTGCGGCGTCGATGACCACGTCGCTCTCTTCCACCGAGCCGTCATCGAGACGCACCCCGCTTACACGTCCGCTGCGGCTTAAAATTTCAGCGACTCGGGTGCTCTCCTGAAAGACCGCCCCTGCCCGCTGTGCCGCACGAATATAGGCCATCGTCAGTTTGCGATTTTCGGTGCGGCGGTTGGTCGGCAGGTGCAGCGCGAAGATGATATCGGGCGACAGGGCCGGTGCCAACCGGAGCGCTTGAGCCGGCGTAAGCTCCTCGGCCTGAGCACCGACTTCGCGCTGCCATCGCGCCCGACTTTTCAGGCGGGCCGCGCTCTCCTCATCGAATGCGACATACAAGGCGCCCGCTTCATCGTATTCCGGGTCGATTCCGCTCTCGTGGGCAAGCCGCTCGACCATCGTGTCGAACGCATTCTTTCCCGCCATGCACAGATCAAAGAAAATTCCCGGTTCCTGGGCCTCGACCTGAGGACCGATCAAGCCGGCCGCCGCCCACGATGCCTCCTGGCCCAGTCGTCCGCGCTCGAAAACCTTGACCGCAACGCCGTTGTGCGCAAGGCGCCACGCAACCGCTCCGCCGATTATGCCGCCGCCGACTATGAGAGCTTTCATCGTTCTGTCACAAGCATAGCGGCAGCCGCACACGCATTGAACACCCGCCGGGCCCCGGCGGGGTCGTAAGCTCCTGCCCCGTCAATCGGTTAAGATGGCGCGGGAGGCTATCCGCATGGCCAAGCTGATGAAGGGGCTCGACACCAAGCTCATTCACGCCGGCGAACCCGAGCAACGGATCGGCGGAGCAGTTACGCTGCCGATCTTTCAGTCCTCCACTTACGAATACAGCGGCCAGACGAGCTACCACGACCTCCGCTACATCCGGCTTAACAACACGCCCAACCATCTCGCACTGCACACCAAGCTGGCGATGCTCGAAAACGCGGATGCGGCGCTGGTCGCCGGTAGCGGCATGGCCGCAATTTCGGCGGCCCTGCTCACCGTGGTCGGCGGTGGCGGCCATCTGCTTGCGCAGGATTGTCTGTATGGCGGCACCCACGACCTGCTCACGCAGGAATTCCCATCGATCGGAATCGAGGTCGACTTCATCGATGCCGACGACCCGCCCTCGTGGCGCGAAATGATACGCTCGCACACCAAGGCGATTTATGTTGAGGCGATTTCCAACCCGCTGGTGCAGGTCGGCGATTTGCGGGCCGCCTGCGAGTTCGCATCGGAGCACGGGCTGCTCTCGCTGATTGACAACACCTTCGCAAGCCCGGTGAATTTCCGACCCTCCGAAATCGGGTTCGATCTCTCCCTGCACAGCGCGACCAAGTATCTGAACGGACATACCGACATCGTCGCCGGCGCGGTAATTGGACGCGGCGAGCTGATCGGAGAAATCACCCGCAAGCTGAATCACTTCGGTGGCGCGCTGGATCCGCACGCCTGCTTCCTGCTCCAGCGGGGCCTCAAGACGCTGGGCGTGAGGGTGCGACATCAGAACGAAAGCGCACTGCGGATCGCGCGGTTTCTCGAACAGCATCCGCGGGTGACCCGGGTTAACTACCCCGGCCTGGAGAGTCACCCCAATCATCTCCGCGCCTGCGAATTGTTCGATGGTTTCGGCGGCGTGCTCAGCTTCGAGCTGCAGGGCGAGGCACGGGCCGCGGACCGGTTCATCGCCAACGTGACGATCCCGATTTGCGCACCAAGCCTCGGCGGTGTCGAGACACTGATCACGCGCCCGGCCACCACCTCGCACTTGGGCATGACGGCCGAGGACCGGGCGCGCGCGGGAATTCGCGACGGCCTGGTGCGTCTGTCGGTTGGACTGGAGACCAGCGATGATCTGATCGAGGATTTCGAAATCGCTCTGCGCGCGACCTACGACTAATCATCCGCCGCCGTCATTAGATCGACTTAAATCGTTTTCGGCGTTTTTCATCTCCCTGGCCTGAACAATTCAAGAGGCCGCCTCGTCGCTAAAATCAGATGCCTTCGCAGGGACCGCGATTGACGCGGCTCTCTGTTCTCTTTTTCGCGCGCGGGCGCGGCCCGTGGCGGTTCGCTGCGGCATCTGGGTCAGACCGTTTCCACCCGAACCGGCCGAAGGAGGTCACCTATGCGCAGAGAAACCGTCCCGTTTCGTTGGCGAGCGCCCGTATTCACGCTTGCCATCGCCCTGGCACTCGCTTTAGTGCCATTGCCAGGATTAGCACAGACCAGCTCCAACCCTCCGCCCGTAACCCAAGCCCAGCCCGCGACCACCGTGCACAATCCTTACGGGGTAAAACCGGGCGACGTGGTCACCTATGCCAACTCGTACAAGGTGAAGGACCTGGTTTCGCCCGGGGTCTACTACGAAGTCACCCAGGGAATGACGATGAAGGTCGTCCCCAGCGAACACATGGAGTGGCCACCGCCCTATCGCGACGCGACCGAGAAGTACTCGCAGCAGGTCAGGCTCTCGCCCGACGGCCGCACCATGGTCAACTACGTGGCGGGGCAGCCGTTTCCATTCCTGGATCCGAATGATCCCAGCATTGCAACCAAGATCATCTGGAACAATGCCTTCCGCCCCATCACCAGCGATGACTATGACCTGCGCTTCTACGATTGCGAAGACATCTACGCGGGACGCAATCGCCCTTACCGGGTGCTGGACTATTTCCAGATCGGTCACTACGCCGGTTATGACGAGGTTGGACGAACCGAGGTCGAGCCGATGCCAATCGATCCCGACTTCAAAGCAACCAACCGCTACTGGCTGTTCGGCCTCTACCCAATCTTGGCACCCGAGAACCTGCGCGGCGGCGGGTTTATCCGTTACCGCTATGAGAATCCGAACAAGGCCGACGACATGTGGGAGTGGTCCACCGGAGCGCGCCGGGTCCGCCGGCTGAACGAAGGAATCATGAGCGACTCGGTGGCCGGGGGCGGCAATCCGACCGCGTGGGATCCCGATCACTACTCGGGATTCAACGCCAAAATCGAAGAGTACGACTACAAGTTTCTCGGACAGAAAACCATGCTCGCGTCGGTGAACGCGGCGCACTCGCCGGAGATAACCTGCGCAACCGATGGTGGGGCAAGCGCCTGTCCCGAGAACTGGGAGCTGCGGCCGGTGTACATCGTACAGACCACGCCGCGCTGGAGTTCCAACAATCGGCAGGCACTACACTCCAAGTCGATACTCTATATCGATAACGAAATGTGGTTCGAACCGTACGTCGACGAATACGATGCACGCGGCGAACTCTGGCAGAACCACATCTACTGGTTAACCTATCGCGACCGCCCGGTTCCCGATGCGCGCGTGGCGATCTACCCGTTCAAACGCGAATTCGTGGTGGGCGCCGCCTCTACCGATGTGCAATCCGGGTTGGCCACCATGTGTTATCTGCCCGGCAAGAACACCCCGGAACGGGAATGCTGGTACATCAACATGGGCGCCGTGGGACGCGATTTCTTCACCACTGACGCAATGGTGAGAGCAGCACCGTAGCGTTCGCGGCAGCATCAGCGCGACGACGGGTGAGCCGCCCGGATTTTCGACCGGCTCACCCGCCTCCCCACCCGCTCTAAAACTGCTTGAGGCTGCCGCACTCACCTCCCGGTCAGGGTGGAGAGGGCGCTGTGGCGCTTAGCGTCCTGCGCATGGACGGCCCAGGTGCATGGGCCCCAAACGCAGTGAGGCACTGCACGCGGGGCTGCTCAATCCATCTCTGCGCGAGCGGATTTCTTACCCTGATAGGTCGCGGCCGTGCTGGCCGAGTTCGAAGCTCATCCCGCGAAAGGCCGGCTCTTCCTTCGCCATTTCCGCGAAAACCGCTCCGGCGGTATGAGGACGCTCGACGCTATCGAGGGCGTGTCCCAGCCGCGCGATTGCTTCGACCGCGGGAAGTGCCTGTCCGGGCGGCGCAAACGCGCTGTGAATGCGTTGCACGCGGCCTTTGAAATTGGTGAAGCTGCCGTCGATTTCCGGGTAGGCGGCAATCGGCCAAATCTGGTTCGCCATCTGGCCGGTCAGATTGGCGTCGGTGTCCAGCACCAGCAGGTAATCCAGCGGACCAAATCGCTTGAGGAATTCTTGCTCGCCCAGCACCCGAACCAGGTCGGCGCGCAGCGTGATCAGCATTTTCAGCTCGCCGGCCGCGATCGCGGTGGTCAGAGAATCGAGTGCCGCCAGCGGGATGGAGAGGGCTTGCAGGCCGCGGGCGTTGGGGTTCTTGTTGGCGCGAATCAGCAGATCATCATCGCCGCTGCTGCCCGGCGCCGACCAGCTCAGACCGGCGATACGCTCCGATCCTATGGTGGTCGCGAGCAGGCGCTTGAGCGTGAAAGCCTCCTCGTTGGTCGCCTGCGCTCCCACCACTGCACCAATTGCATTCGCGCCCGCCTGACCACCGATTTCCATGATCCGGCTCGCCGCGCGGCGCAGCGCCTCGGGCCATCCCTCCGCCACCATTCGATCCCCGGACTGGCACAGCGGGGTAGTAAGTCGGGTTTCGGTTTGAAGTGCCCTGAAGCTGTGCCGTCCTTCATCGCACATCCAGTAGCTGTTGACCTCGGGGTTATGCCGCGGCTTATACCGATAGATTCGTCCACGCTGGTGGTGAACGTCGATCGAACATCCGCGTTCGCATCCCGCGCATACCGAAGGCGTGCGATGCAGGTACCAGACCCGCATCCGGAAGCGGAAGTCCTTCTCGGTCAGCGCTCCCACCGGACAGATATCGATCGCGTTGCCGGCGTACTTGTTGTCGATCGGTTTGTCGGGCCAATGATCGATCTCGTTGTGATCGCCGCGGCCGAAAATCGCCAACTCGCTGGTGTGGGTAATTTCATCGAAGAACCGGGTACAGCGTGCACACAGGATGCAGCGCTCCTGGTCCAGCATCACGTCCGAGCCGATATCGATCGCCTTGCCCTTCTTGTTCTTCTTACCGAGCGGAAAGCGCGAGGGCTGCTGATCATAGTCCATGTAGTAGTCTTGCAGCTTGCACTCGCCCGCCTGATCGCACACCGGGCAGTCGATCGGATGATTGATGAGTAGAAATTCCAGCACCGCTTTCTGTGCGGTCTTGGTGCGATCGCTGGTGGTGTGCACCACCATTCCATCCGCAGCACGAGTGTTGCATGCGATCTGCAGCTTGGGTGCTTTCTCCACCTCGACCAGGCACATGCGGCAGTTGCCCACGATGGTGAGCCCCGGGTGGTAGCAATAGTGCGGAATTTCTATGCCCGCCTGATCTGCGGCCTGAACCAGGTTCAGTCCGTCTGCGACTTCGATCTCCTTGCCGTCGATGGTGAGCTTCGGCATCAGGCGTGCTCTTCCTGGTAGGCGCTGTGCGCGGGAGGCGCGAGGCGTCCGTCGCGGTCGCGGAACGGACAGCGCCCCAGCCGCACGTGATCTTCGAACTCGGACCGGAACTTGGTAATGAAGCCGCGGGTCGGCATCGAGAGCGAGTCCGCCAACACGCAGATGGTATTGCCTTCCATGTTGTTGGCGATGTTGAGCATCAAATCGAGGTCCTGTGGCTTGCCGCGCCCCGCTTCCATGTCCACCATCAGCTTCTCGATCCATCCGCACCCTTCACGACACGGCGTGCACTGCCCGCACGACTCATGATGGAAAAAATGCGCGACCGTGCGGAGCACGTCGACCATGCAGGTGTCGTCGTGCATCACCATCACCCCGGCGGTGCCCATCAGCGACCCGGCCGCGCGCACCGAATCGAAATCCATCATCACCTTCTCGGCTTCGGCGGCGGTAAAGGGTGGAAACGACGCCCCCCCGGGAATTACCGCCTTGAGCTTGCGCCCGCCGGTAATTCCGCCGCCGATGTCGTGGATCAGGTCCTTCAGCGGGAATCCCATCGGCAGCTCATAGAGTCCCGGTTTGTTGACGTGGCCCGAGAGGCAAAACAGCTTCGGTCCCGGGCTTTTCTCGGGACCGATCGATCGATACCAGTCCGCACCCTTCTTGATAATCCACGGCACGTTCGAGAGCGTCTCGACGTTGTTGACCACGGTGGGCGATCCGAATGCCCCCTGGATGGCCGGAAACGGAGGACGGTTGCGAGGATAGCCGCGCTTGCCCTCGAGCGATTCCAGAAGCCCGGTCTCCTCTCCGCAGATGTAGGCGCCCGCGCCGCGGTGGGTGTAGATCTCGACGTCGAACCCGGAACCCATCACGTTCTTGCCCAGATAGCCCTTGGCCCGGGCTTCGGCAATCGCGGTTTCGACGATTTTTTTCTGAACCGTGAACTCGCCGCGAAAATATATATATGCAACGTGCGAGTTAACCGCGCGGCATGCGATCAGAATCCCCTCGAGTACCTGGTGCGGATCGAGTTCGAGCTGGTAGCGATTGGCGAAGGTTCCCGGCTCACTCTCATCCGCGTTGCAGCACACATAGACCGGTTTCTTCGATTCCTTGGGGATGAAGCTCCACTTGGTGCCGGTCGGAAACGCAGCCCCGCCCCGCCCCCGGAGATTCGAGTTCTTGACCTCGTTGATAACCTCTTCGGGCTTCATGTCGAACAGCGCCTTGCGCAGCGCCTGGTAGCCGCCGTTCGCTTCGTACACCTCAAGGCGTCGGATGTCAGGGATATCCAGCCAGCGCGTAAGAATTCGTTCCATCGCGAACCGTTTAACGGGCTTTAGCGGGCCGAACTAAGTCGCCTGATGCTTCTCGCCGAGCGCGAGGAGTTTCTGCTTCTGTCCCTGAATCTTGCGCTGCAACGCCATCAACGCGTCCAGGACCGACTCGGGCCGCGGCGGACATCCCGGTACGTAGACATCGACCGGCACGATTCGATCTATCCCGGGTAGGGTCGCGTAGTTATCATAGAACCCGCCGGTTGAGGCGCACGCGCCGAAAGCCATTACCCACTTCGGCTCGCCCATCTGCTCGTAGACCCTTCGCAGGATTGGCCCCTGGCGAACCGACACGGTTCCAATGACCATGAGGAGGTCCGCTTGCCGCGGTGTAAAGCGGGGCAGCAGCGCACCAAACCGGTCGATATCGTACGGCGTCATGGAGAGCGACATGTACTCCATCGCGCAGCACGCGGTCGCGAAAGGATAAGGAAAGATGGAAAACTTTCGTGCCCAGCCGAGCGCCTTGTCCAGCCGCGTCAGAATCGCGGTGTCGCCGAGCAGAATTTCGTCACCCTTCGACAACGCTTTCACATCGTCACTGGCTGCCATTGATGCCTCGAATCTCAAGGTAGCAAGCGATGCTCGCGCCGGTCAATCAACGGCCGGAAAGCGGAGGATTTCGGCGGACTAAGGTGCTCGGAACTGGACTCCCAGTTGGAGTCGACCAGGCAAAAAACCGTACTGGAGCGATTGGCTCGCCCACTTCCCGAAGCGACCGTCACGACACCCGCAGGACCGCCGCGCCTTTTATCTCATCGTGCTTTAGCATCCCAAGCGCGACGTTAGCCTCGGACAGACCGAACGCGACGGTGTGGGTGCGGACCGGAACCTCCCCGGCGACTTTGAGGAACTCTTCCGCGTCGGCACGAGTATTGGCCGTGACGCTTCGAATCTCGCGCTCGTAAAACAAGTGCTTCTGGTAGTCCAGTTGTGGAATCGGACTCAGGTAGATACCGGCAATCGCGAGGATCCCTCCGCGTTCCAGTGCTTCCAGCGCCGGCAACACCAGGTTGCCCGCGGGGGCGAACAGGATTGCAGCGTCGAGCGACGCCGGCGGGGACTCGTCCGCGTCCCCAATCCACTCGGCGCCGAGCTGCGATGCGAGGTCGCGGTGGACTCCGCCACGGCTCATCACGAACACGCGGCATCCCCAGTGCTTCAGCACCTGCAACGCGATATGGGCGGAGCCGCCGAATCCATACAGACCAACGGTGGCGCCGGGCTTGATGTCGGCGCGTTTGATGGCGCGAAATCCGATGATTCCGGCGCACAGCAACGGGGCGGCTTCTTCATCTCCGATCGTATCCGGCAAGGGGTATGCGAACCTCTCGCGCACCACCGCGAACTCGGCGTACCCGCCATGATGATCCCATCCCGTAAAGCGCGCATTAGGACACAGGTTCTCGCGACCGCGTGCGCAGTAAACGCAGGTTCCGCAGGTCTCGCGCAACCATGCGATTCCAACCCGCGCTCCTTGCGCAAACCGGGCGGCGCCGATACCGCGCTTCTCGACGGTGCCCACGATCTCGTGCCCGGGAATTACCATGGGCAGCCGAGGCGGGAGATCGCCTTCAGCGACGTGCAGGTCGGTACGGCATACGCCGCAAGTGCGAATTCGAACGAGAATCTCGCCCGCTCCCGGATCCGGAACGGCGGTCTCGAGTTCCCGCAGGGGCGCCGATTCGATGGGCGCCGGCTCATGTACCGCCATCGCTCTCAAGAGTTGCTCGTCCCGGTTAATTATAGGGCAAGACCGAGGCGAGGTGGAGGCTCGAAGGCCGCAGGTTCGTTAAGGAGCATAAACGGGTCTCTCCACAGGTCCGGATCAAACCGGCCGTCTTCTGCCCAAGCTGGGCGGCGCAGTCAGGGTTCGTACGCTTGCTCTTCGCAAATCTGGATTCGCGGCCCGCTAAAGCATCGCTTCCGCGGCGGTGAAGTTCAACGAATCAGAGTGAATTGGGCGCGCTTGGCTGGTTTATGCCATCATCCCACAAAATTGCGGAGAAATGAGCGATGACGCAGGCCGAACTGATCGAGCGGATTACACGGTTGGAACAGCAGCAGATTGAGCTTAGGAGCGCCAATCGCCGGCTTCGTAAGGCGATGGGTGCTCTGCTGCTGTTTGCGGGTGCAGGGGTCCTGATGGCCCAGGTGCCGGCATCGCCGCAGAACCGAAGCGTCGAAGCCGAACAATTCGTGCTGCGCGACAGCCACGGCTCGGTAAGGGGTGCGATGGGCGTCGGAGAGAATGGAACGGTTGGGATTAACCTGAATGATGCCAAAGGCGCGACCAGGATCAGTATCGATCTTTCGCCGGACGGATCACCCGGCGTGGATCTTTACGATCCGAGTGGCAAAGAGCGCGCGACGATGGCGCTGGGTCCAGAAGGAACGCCTGGCCTTGGATTGTACGATGCAAACGGCAGATTACGAACTTCCCTCGATGTTCCCGCGGCGCAAACTCCGGGCCTGGCCTTCTACCACCCGGACGGCAAGCCGGCCTGGGGTGCGCCCTGAGGGCGGAGCCACCCTCAAGCTACGCGGAGGAGGACTTGCTTGATGGAACGCGCATTCCTGACCGTCGTTGCGCTCGGCGTGCTGGCGGTCCTCGGCGGGTGTGTTGGACCTGAATACGGCCCGACGTACGGATACCCGGCGTATGGCTACGCGCCATACTCTTATGGCTTCCCTGTTTATACCAGTGGCTACCAGCCAGATTTCATCGTGCGTCATCCGTGGGAGGAGCACCATGCGTATGGACACCCCGCGCACTTCTACCGCCCGGAACCTCCCCATTTTGCGGGCCCTCCGCCGGGCGGCGGCGCCCGATTCGGCGGTGGCGCTCACGGAGGCCGACGTTAGACTTCGGTCTCCTCGAAGCTTTCGGAACACTCGTCTTTTCAAGGGTTACGCAACTTTGCTCCAACGAATTGCCGCGCTTGCCTCGGGACCCTGCAGTTTCGCGGGCCTGCTTCCCGGGCCTTGATCAGGTCTCGGAAATCCGAGTGCCGATGAAAACCCGGCTCGCGGCCGCTTCCACCGATTGAGCGAAGGTCGGTACTACACGGGAGGGATCAAAGTTCGAAGTCGGCCTCTTCGATGATTTTTCCGGTTCGATACAGAAAACGGTTTCCCAGCACGCCGTCGATAACCCGATGGTCGTACGACAGCGCCAGATACATCATCACCCGAATCGCGATGGCATCTTCGCCGTCGACCTCGATCACCACCGGCCGCTTCTTGAGTTCGCCCATGCGCAGAATTCCCATCTGGGGCTGATTGATGATCGCGAAGCCAAAAAGATTTCCCTCGCGACCGGGATTCGACAGGGTGAAGCTACCACCCGCCAGGTCGTCGGCGGTGATTTTGCGGTCGGCAATCTTGCGGCGCAAGGTTTCAATTTCGCGCGCTATACCGACTACCGACATTCCCTCGGCGCGCTTTAGCACTGGCACCAGCAGGCCTTCCTCGGTATCCATCGCGATGCCGAGGTTGATCTCCTTCCTGATTACCAGGGAATCGCCAACCACCGCAGCGTTCATCCGCGGGAATTCCTTGAGCGCCCGCACCGTGGCAGCCGCCACCAGGGGCAGCAAGGTGAGCCCGAACCCCTCGCGCTCCTGAAACGCCTGCTTGTGCGTCTCGCGCAGGCGCGTTACGCGCGTCATGTCAATCTCGGCCAGGGTCCCGACGTGCGGAGAATGAGTCTTTGAATAGACCATATGCTCCGCTATGAGCTTGCGCCGGCGCGTGAAGGGTTCGCTGACATCACCCTGGCGGGGCTGATAGACAGGCGGCAAGTACGCTGCGCCCGCGGGTCTGGTCGCCGCGGCTGGTGGGGGCACAGCTCTCAGCGGGGACGAGGTGACGGCGGCGCCGGGCTGCGCAGGGTTCGCGGAGGTCACCGCCGCCGACCCACTGCGCAGCGAATCCAGGTACTGCTGGAGATCGCGCTTGGTTACCCGCCCGTCGATTCCGGTCCCGGAGATCAGATCGAGATCGACCCCATGTTCCTGCGCCATCCGCAGTACTACCGGAGAGTAGCGCCGCGGCGCTCCTCCGTCGGCTGCAGGCGCGGCTTGCGCCTGGCGCGGTGCGGACCGGATAACAGCAACCGGCGAGCTTGCGCCACGGCCGGGTTCCAGGCGCGCTTCGCCTCCCGCTATGCGCGGCGGCGGCTGCGGCTGGTGCGCCTCGGACCGCGAAGGGTTCACGGGGATGCCGGGAGAGCCTTGCTGAACCCCTTCGCCATCGCGCTCTTCGATGATCGCGAGCTGGCCTCCCACCGCAATGGTCTCGCCTTCCTGCGCAACTATTCTCGCGATCCGCCCGGTCCCGGGCGAGGGGATTTCGGTGTCGACTTTATCGGTCGAGATCTCGCACAGCGGCTGATCCTCCTTGACCAGGTCACCCTCCTTCACCAGCCACTTGGTGACGGTTCCTTCGACTACGCTCTCGCCCATTTGCGGCATCGCGACTTCGATTGCCATGTCAGTACGCCGCCAGGTCGCGAATTGCCTCGACGATTTTGTTGGTGTTCGGAAGGATTGCTTCCTCCAGCGGGGGGCTGAAGGCGGTATGGGTATCGAGCGCGGCGAGCCGGCGGACCGGTCCGTCAAGATACTCGAAGGCGAACTCGCCGATCAGCGCCGCGACTTCTCCGCCGATCCCGCCGGTGAGCCGATCTTCGTGCACAACCAGCACTTTTCCGGTTTTGCGGGCGGTTGCGAGAATGGCCTCGCGATCGAGCGGCAGCAAGGTCCGCAGATCGATCACTTCCACCGACAGGCCATCTTCCTTCTCCACGATCCGCGCCCCGTCCAGCGACTGCGCCAAGGTTCCGCCATAAGTGATGAGCGAAAGATCAGTGCCTTCCCTGCGCAGTTCGGCGACGCCGATCGGCACCGTGAAATCACCTTCCGGGAGGTCCTCCTTGATACTGCGGTACAAGCGTTTGTGCTCGAAATAGATGACCGGGTTGTTGTCGCGGATTGCGCTCTTCAGCAACCCCTTGGCGTCATATACCGTGGCCGGCGTCACCACCTTGAGCCCGGGCACGCGGGTAAACCACGCTTCGGGATTCTGCGAATGGAACAACGCGCCATGAATTCCCGCTCCCGACGGGGCACGCACGACGATCGGGCAGGCCGCACGACCGCCGTGACGATAGCGGAGGGTCGCGGCCGAGTTCACGATCTGGTCGAAGGCACACGAGATGAAGTCGGCAAACTGCATTTCGAGCACGGGGCGCATCCCGAGGACCGCCGCGCCGATTCCGGCCCCGACGATCAGGGCCTCGGAGATGGGGGTATCGATCACCCGTTCCTCACCGAACGCCTCGAGCAGACCTTCGGTGGCCTTGAATGCCCCCCCGAGCTCCGCAACGTCCTCGCCCATGACAAACACGTTCTCGTCGCGCCGCATCTCTTCGAGCAGCGCTGCGTTGATCGCCTTGACGTAGGTCATCTCCACCGCGCGTCTCCTACTTGCCCTTGGGCGCCGGGGTCGGCGAGGGAGCCGTCAAATCTTCAAGTGCTTCTTCAGCTTTAGGCAGGGCGCTGCGCTCCGCAAAATCGACCGCTTCCTGCACCACCTTTTGTGCGCGTTCGTCGATCTGTTCGCGGATGTGTTTCACGTCGTGGCCTTTTTTTTCCAGGAACAGCTCGTAACGCGGGATCGGGTCGCGGCTCTGCCACTCGATCAGCTCTTCCTGGTCGCGGTAGAGCGCGGCGTCGTGCTCGCTGTGTCCGCGATAACGATAGGTTTTGCATTCGATCAGCGCCGGCCCCTCGCCCTTGCGGATTCGCGCCACCACCCGCTCGGTTACCTCGAGCACTTCCAGCAAGTCGTTGCCGGAAACCACGTGGCCTTTGAATCCGTAGGCCTGCGCCCGGTCCGCAACGTCCTCGATAGCCATCTGCTTTTCCAGCGGCGTCGAGTACGCGTAACGATTGTTCTCACACACGAACAGCACCGGCAGCCTGTGGACGCCCGCGAAGTTCATCGCCTCGTGGACATCGCCGCGCGAGGATGCACCTTCACCGAAGAACGCTACCGCGATGTTTTTCTCGCGCTTCATCCGGAATTTGAGTGCAGCGCCCACCGCGATCGGCAGCGAGGAGCCCAGCATCGAGGTCGATCCGAAGATTCCGTGCTCGAGATCGCCGCCGTGCAGAAAGGAGTCCTTGCCGCGCGAGAGCCCGGTCTCCTTGCCCATCAACTGGGCCATCAAGCGGCCGGGATCGACGCCCCGCACCAGAAAGACTCCGAGGTCTCGGTGGAGCGGGGCAACGAAATCGCCGTCAAGCAGCGAGGCGCAGATTCCTGCAATGATCGCCTCCTGACCAGCGCCGGAATAGACGCCGCCAAAAATCTTGTTTTGCCGATGCAGGCGTGAGACGCGCTCTTCGAAAGCGCGAACCAGCTTCATCCAGTAGTAGAGCTGAAGTTCCTGTTCGATTCGCGCTGCGGGCTCCGCAGCGGTCCGCGCGCCTTCGGGTTGAGCCATGAGCGCTGGTCTCCTGGAGGCATGGAAATCTGGATGAGGATAGCCCAGGCCAGCCGATCGCAACAAACCGAAAGGCGCGCCGCTCTCTGCCAAAGCAACTCGCCCAAGCTTTCGGTCGCAAACCAGCCGCGCATGATGCGAGCCGGCTGCATCACCGGATTTCAGGTGGTGGTGCGGTCAGCGTAGCAGCGAACGGATCTTCGCCATCAGCGACGGGTCGGCGGGGAGACGTCCGATCGGAGCGAGCCGTTCGGCCAACTCCAGCCAGCGTCGGTCCCGGGCGAACACTTCCTTGAAGAGCGGCAATGCATCCTCGAGGCGCTCTGCATTCACCAACGCGATCGCGTGCCAGAAGCGCATCTCAGGATTGTCCCCCATCAGTGCCTGCGCCTTCCGATACTCGCGGTTGCCCGCCTCGATATCGCGACGCGCGAAGGCGGTCTCGGCGGCTACCCCACAAAGGTAGGCGCGCCGCACCCCCAGCAGGCGCTTGAGTTCCGCCAGCGGCTGTGCGGCGTCCTCTACGCGGATATCGATGATTCGCTCCGCCCAGGGCCGTCCGGTCGCGGTCGCATCGACTACCAACATCGCCGCAGACTGCATTCCCCGGATATCACCGCCCTCGCCTTCTGCCGCCTCCAGCACTGCCATCAAGCGGTCGGGCAGGTCGCCGCCGGTTCCCCGATACGCGTCCGCCATAGCGGGCCACACGCTCTTGTGATGCATCATGTTGGCCTGAACCGAAAACCCCTCGCCGAGGGTGTGGCCCGCTTCGGCGATACATCTCGCCCCGGTATGGGCGGCGGCATTTCCATTGGCGTCGACCATCGCAACCTGGCGCACGTCACGCAGGGAATCCGCTGCGGCCAGACCCGTCAGTGTATCGTGCGCATTTCGGCCCGAACGCATGAGATCAAGCCCGAGCTTTCCGTAACTGGGATCAGCGAACGATTGGGTCGCAACCGCTCCCACGCCGGCCTCCGCCCAGGTGACGACCGAACCCACCGAAAAATAGTGCGATTGCACCGCGACCCCCAGCCGTCCGCTGGCCGGATCGCGCGCAACAATCGAGTAGGTTGCGACCAGATTGGGGTAAGGTTGCGGCCCCTCCATTTAAGACAAGCTAGTCGCTGATGCGCTCACAGGGAAGCCGCGTCCCCCCGGCCGCCGCACCGACGCGGTGGACACGATTCGATCCATCTGGCAATGGTTGGGCAATTTTTTCGGGAGAGTGACGAGATGCTGGATCACATCGGCATTCCAGTTTCCAAGCTCGGGCGGAGCAGGCAGTTTTTTGTCGCCGCGCTCGCCCCGCTCGGTTACAAGGTGATTTTTGATTTACCCACGGCCGTCGGCATGGGCGATGCAGCGTTTCCATCGTTCTGGATAGGCGGAAGTGAGTCACGCGATCCGTTGCATATTGCGTTCTCCGCATCTAACCGCGCAGCTGTCGATGCATTCCACCGGGCCGCGCTGGCGGCCGGCGGCCGAGACAACGGACAACCGGGAGTGCGAGCGCAATACCATCCGAATTACTACGCCGCATTCGTATACGATCCCGACGGCAACAACATCGAAGTGGTGTGCCGGAAGGGATGAAGAGAGGTGGGGGTGGTCAGACTTCGCGGTCGATTTGCTCGTCGATCAGAATTGCGAGCCCGTCGCGATAGGGCGACGGACGCAGCTCGTTCAGCATCTCGCGGGCTCCTCTGACTTCCACCGACGCCAGCGACCGTGCCTGCGCGATCAGTTCGGGATCGCGCAGGATTTCCAGCGCGCGATCGAAAGCGGCGCCGCTCAGCCCGTCGCCGTTCTGAAACAACTCCTTGAGCTCCGGGGTGCGCTGCGCGGCCAGCACCACCGGGAGCGAGGGAATGCCTTCTCGCAGATCCGAGCCGACCGGCTTGCCGATCTTTTCCTCCGGTCCCAGGATGTCCAGCACGTCATCGATCATCTGGAAGGCCAGCCCGATCGCAAGCCCGAGTTTCGCCATCGCATCGATCGTGTAGCGCGAAGCGCCGGCAAGATCGGCGGCGACCCTTCCCCCCGCATGAAACAGCGAGGCGGTCTTGCGGGTGATAACGGCGCGATAGTCGCGAATCGTGGCGACCACGCTATGTCTGAGCCGCCCCTCCATCACCTCGCCCTCGGTCAATTCGATGCAGGCCTGGGCCGCGGTTCGCACCAGATGCTCGTCGAAGCGGCCGCACAGTTCGAACGCGCGGCAGAACAGGAAGTCTCCCGCGATGAGCGTCGGCGCAAAGCCGTAGCGCGCAAGCGCGCTCGGTTTACCGCGCCTGAGTTTGCCGCCGTCGATGATGTCGTCGTGCAGCAGTGTCGCGGAGTGAATCAGTTCCAGCGCGATCCCCGCGTCGATCGCGTCGACCACCTTCTCGTCAACCCCGCCGCAGGCCCGATACACCAGGAGCACGAAGGTCGGGCGCAGCCGCTTGCCGCCGCCGTCGACCAGGTAGTGGCACACCTCGGAAATCAGTGACTCATTGGAGTCGAGCAGACGCTTGAGTTTGACCTCCGCGGCGGCGAGATCGCGTTCCACCACGCGCGCGGGATTCGGTGCGGGAGCAGGCTGGGGGCGAACCAGCTCGATTGCCTTTGCTTTCTTCACGGGCTAGCGGAATAAATCTGCTTCGGCCGGTCGAATCAATACTTTGGCACTTCCGTCAAAGGGCTGGTAGCCATAGCCGCGCACCAGAACCGCCGGAACGGCGGCGGCCTTTTCCATCAGCAGGCCGGCGGCGGCGGCCAGTTCGTCCGCGATCGCCACGACCGTGTGATGAAGTTCGCGGCCGCCCAGATCCGTGGTCCCGCGCAGATCGAGGATCGGGTTCATCCCCGCTATTCCAAGACAGATCTCGGTGAGTCCATCCCGCCATGGCCGCCCGAAGGTATCGGTGACCAGGACCGCGAGTTCGAGTCCGCACAGGTTTTTGAGCCCGGCGCGAATTCGCGCCGCCGATGCATCGGGATCCTCTGGCAACAGGATCGCGCTATCGTCGGTCAGGGTGTTGGATTCGTCGACGCCCGCGTTCGCGCACACCCATCCCTGCCCGGTTTCAACAATGATCACGCCGCGATCGTTCCTGACAATCCGGTTGGTCTGCCTGAGCACCAGCTCCACCGCCCGCGGATCTTTCTCCCATCGTTTCGCCAGGATGTTTGCGAATTCGGATGGCGCAATGGTCTTCAGATCAACCACCCGCCCCTCGGCCTTGGAGACCACCTTCTGGCAGACGACCACGATGTCGCCGGCTTGTAACCTGAGGCCGGTTTTTTCGATTCCGCCCGCGATTAACCGGGCAAGGTCATCGCCCTGGTTGACCGGTGGAATTCCTTCGATCGCGCTGAGCGTAATTGAGCGCATTAACCACTAAGCCTACACTTCAAGGGCACGCAGGACTACTTCCGCCAGCCGCGCGGCCTTGGATGGCGTCGTCATGATGGTATCCGTCACCACCGCCTCCATCTCCAGCTTCTCGATCAAGCCGGCGTACCGGCGGTCAATCTCGTCCACCACGAATACCCCGACGATATCCCGGTACAGCCTTGCAACGCTCAGCGGCGATACCGCCATCCCCAGTCCACGCAGCATCCGGTCCGCCGGACCCTTGATGGTCCGTCCACCCACGATCGGACTGATCGCCGCAACCCGCCGGCGCGAAGGTGCGAGCGTCTCGCGGACCCCGGCGAGGGCCAGAATCGGCCCCAGCGAGACGAAGGGGTTGGAAGGAGCGAGAATGGTTGCCGCCGCCGTGCGCAGAGCGTGGAGCACCGCCGGCAGCGCCCGGGCGCGCCGGGCGCCGCGCAGTTCGATGCGCTCGACCGCGCCGCGGGCCCGGCCGCGCACGAAATATTCCTGGAATGGCAGCGCGCGGCTGCCGCGAATCTTCACGAAGGTCCGCAGCGGATCATCGCTCATCGGCAGGACCTGCGATTTCACGCCGAGAGCGCGCGCGATTTCGTTGGTCACCTCGGACAGCCGCGCCCCCATGCGAAGGCGGTCGGTCCGGTAAAGGTGGGTCGCGAAATCGCGATCGCCCAGGGCGAACCAGGGTTTTCCATAAAAGCGCGCCAGTTCCCCGAGGGTGGTAAATGATTCGTCCACCCGTCCCCATCCCTGCCGGCGGTTGACCAGATTGGCCAGCGTGTAGGTGACCGTGTCGAGGTCTGGGGAAACGTGCAGTCCATAGAAGGTCTCATCGTCTCCGGTGTTGACGACGACGGTCACGCGGTGCGGGGCGATCCGGCGAACCAGGCCGCGGATGAACTTAGCTGCACCCACTCCCCCCGCAAGCGTGACTATCTGCCTGGATGGGGGAAGTGGAGATCGGCCGCGCACCATTCGGCGCCTTCCTTCCGTGCAGCTTCTTGTAGAGCGTGGAGCGCTCGACCGCGACCCTGCCCATTTCGCGCGCCTTCGCTTCG